>DAOTGZ010000130.1:0-7863 GCA_035447445.1 Spirochaetota bacterium
TATTAGTCAATTCTTCGCTAAGTTTCACACTATCAGGACATTTTATATTGGCATTATAGTGATTTCTGAATGAGCGTACTGCAGACTCGATTCGAGTTTCATAGCCTACACTAGAGTCGTGCTCATCTAGTTGAAGTATCAAATAGGGCTTATTATGTGCTTCAAAGATATTCTTGTAATACTCGGCAACAAAAGAGTCGGGTGTACATTTAAACGATGTAACAAGTACTGGATAAAGCCCGTTGGTTTTTGCAACAACAGCAGAGCTTTCAATAATCTTTGCGCCATAATTCCAGTGAAGAGCCCGCAAAATCTGATCAAGACCTTCAATGTCCTCGTTGTACTGGTTAGGTATCATGTCCTGATAAAAGGTTTTAATTCCCAAATTTTCAAATATTCTTATAATCCCCTTATTCATCGAAGGTACAAGAGTAGTATAAGGGCGTCCTAGTAGCACTACATTTATATCGTCATAATTGCAATTGCTGGCAAAATTCTCACAATATTGACCAGCAGCATCATTATGAAAATTGACCGCCTTGTCATAAGCAGATGAAACCTGTAGAAAACTTGCGCGAGGATAAATTTTCTTCATCATGCCGAATAGTTGCATCTTAACACCGAGGCTTCCCTGTAGTGATTTTATCATCGGAGAAAGAACAATCTTCTTTTTATAGTATCGTTCAAGGTTTTCAATTATAACCGGTACAAACTGTGTATAATAACAGTAGTGACGGCGAATATTCTTGTCTTTCTGTTTCTCTTCAAGGTATGTCGGCAAAAAAACATAATCAGACCTACTTGCAAGATACTCAACATGGCCGTGCAAATTCGAGATGGGTGCGCAAAATTCGGCACCAGCAATTTTCTTTCCAGCAGTAATACCCTCTTTGTAGTTGATACTGGTAACAGTTTTTAGTCCCAGCATATTAAAAAAGTACTGCCAAAGCGGAAGTTCTTCGAATATGTGAAGAGCAGCAGGTATACCAATAACCGGAGAGTCAGGTTCAATCTTTTTTCGTGAAAAGTTTTGAATTATTCCTCGTTGTTTTAAAAGATCATATTCACTAAGGTTTTTAGAAACATAACTTTCTGTATTGTAGTCTCTTCCACAAAGAAAACCGAAAGCGGCTATTCGACCATTAATATTGGCTACTCTAATTTTGCAGTGATTCGTGCATATCGAGCATATCTCATTTTTTATTGGTATATCTTTTTTGTAAATTTCAATACCTGTAAAAGAAGAACTTTTTAGTTTTTGATCGGCCAACTGCAGTGCAGAACCTAATGCCCCGGTTAAATGGCAATATTTTGATACAATAATTTTTTTATTAAGCTTGTACTGAAAGGCTGCTACAAGAGCTTTGTTTTTTGCGGTAGCACCCTGAAAAAAAATAGTGTCTCCAATATAACGATTTACAGCAACTTTTGAAAGATAGTTATCGCGTACGGAGTGGAGTACTGCTGTGAGAATTTCCGCATTTGTGTATCCGGCATTCATATAATAGTTGAGATCCCGTTCCATAAAAACAGTGCATCGGTCGCTTGATAGGGGAGCTTTTGAATTTCCGGCTCTGATGGAGTATTCCGAAAGTGGACACCCCAGTTTGCCGGCCTGTTCTTCGATAAAACTTCCTGTGCCTGCAGCACAAACATTATTCATTACCGAAAAGGTTACCATTCCGTTTTTTAAAGTCGTAAACTTTGCATCTTGACCACCAATTTCAATAATGGTATCAACATCTGGATTAAGCTGAGCCGCAGCGCGAGCGTGTGCTGTTATCTCATCAAGTACCAAGTCAGCATCGATTATGGTTCCGATAAATTTTCTTCCGGAACCTGTTGTTGCGGCTCCTTTAAATTTCAAAGAGGCATTATATCGAGATGCTACATTATCAATCGCCTCAAATATTGTCTGCATCGCGATGACGGGTTTACCTGCAGTACGCGTATAAAATCCGGCGACAACATCTCCGTTTTCATTAACCAGAACAGCTTTGGTGCTTGTTGAACCAATATCAATCCCAAGATAAAGTTCAAGATCTAGCCCGTTTAGAGCCATGTATAAATCAGTCTCGACGGCGGCAGTGTCGATAAATCTTTCAGATTTATGCAAGAAGCTTTCAAGGCCTTTAAAATCGGGGTAGTCGGGAATATCCGTATTTAGTTTGCTATAGTGGTATTTTTTCTCATTTTTTTCTTCAATAATAATGGATTCCGTCTTGTATTGACTTTTTGCAAAATCAGTTTTTTTATCAAGATCGTTAATCGCGCAAATCGCAACACCGGCGGCTTCAGCGAGATGAGCCATATCTGATGTTATTACAGCTTGACCTGTTATATCCTCAATATGTTTTATAACCGCTCGATTTTGAGAAACGCCTCCGGTAAAAAGTATCGGTGAATCGGGGTTTTCGGGAAAAAGTGAATCACACAGGTTTTTGGCTAATCCCCGTGAGAGACCGTCACAGATTTCACCTATAGAATACCCCTCTTGTTGTGCGTGAATAAGATCGGTTTTAGCAAAAACAGCGCATCGAGAAGCAATTTTGGGTATGGATCCTCTATTACTGAATGCAAGGTCGCTAAACTCTTGTATTGAAGATAAATTTAATCGTTTGGACTGCTGGTCAAGAAAGCTACCTGTACCAGCAGCACAGGATGAGTTGTTCCGGCAATCCAGATAATTACCTTTTTCATCAAAGCGTATCAAAGAAAATTTTTCACCACCGACATGAAGAACATTTATCATTTTTGGGAAAAATTCTTTAACGGCTGTAATCAGTGAAACTTTGGAGTCATATGTCTCGCAGTTAGAATAAATTTTTGGGGAATCTGATGTAAAAGCTATGATGGAAATCGAGTCCAGCGGATAATTCTTTAATTCATTTTTGAGAGAGTCCGTTATGTCTCCGTTATGATAATAATATGATGATTTAATTATCTTTTTTCTACTGTCGATTAAGGCTATTGCGGAAGTTATTGAGCCGATATCTATACCGAGTGCTGTTTGGCTATTCATCTAAGTCCTCCAGATAAACTGCTTTATATCAGGAGTTTTTTTAAAAAAAATTGCAACCAAAAAAACTGGCTTATTTTTAAAAATAGACTTGTTTATAGCACAAAATGTATAACGATAAGGTTTGCTTGTTGTGGTTATGCATAAATTCAATTAATAAAACGCTTGCCTAGGGCAAAGTTAACAGCCATCAGGTCGGGAAGAGCAGTCGCAATTGTAACCGATGACGAGCAGATTCCGTTTGTATTTTTTACTTTGCCGTGGTGAAGAATTCCCCTCTCTTCGTCAAAGGCTTTACTTCCAAATCTAATTGAAGGACGTCCATGAAAAATTTTAACGAACAGAGGAATTTTCTGTGAAAACATGGCTTTAAAAGTTGCTGAAAAACCATTATCGGTACCAGGTATTCTAAATTGTGCGAAATCTGTAAAAACAGTATAAATAGGCGTGTATTTTGAATAAAAGCCATCCTTGTAAGACCTTGCTAAAATATCTGTTTCAAAAACAGCCTCTATATGGTTGAGCTGCGGTAGCAAAACAAAATTATAACGGCATTGTTGATTATTTGAATCAGCTGGGGTTAAAGCGGTGTCATTGATGCTTACGCTGCAAAGATCCTTGGAAACAGGATTAAAGGTCAATTGCATATCCGTGTCGTTTTTACAATTATATTGAGCTGTGATTTTTATTTTTACTGTAGACTTGTCTTCACTTAAGTCAAAAGCATTTAGCAGAGTATATTCCGCGGCAAGTTTTGTTATCATGATTTCCCCAAAATAATAAAACAGAAGTTTGATTATACCCCGAGATTATTTATATTTATATTTGCGTCCTTAAAGACATCAAAAAGTTTAATGTTCAACTTATTAAGTTTTGCTTCACTCTCAATTATTTCCAGAGCTCTTTCATGAGAGAGTGCGCGTTTATAGGGACGGTCTCTGGCGGTCAAGGCATCATAGATATCTGCAATGGCCATCATTTGCGCTTCGAGAGGAATATCTTGCTCAGTTACACCACGGGGGTATCCGGTGCCATCCAGTTTTTCATGGTGCATCCACGCGATATTTGGAATATTTGAAAATTCCTTGGGCCATGGTATCCGTTTTACAAAATTATACGTATGAACAACGTGGTTTTCAATTTCACGTCTCTCTTCGTTGTTCAAGCTTCCCCGTTTTATGCTAAGATTCTCGATTTCGCGATCGGTTAAAATGCTCATTGTTTTGCCTGATATGTCACAACATGCCAGCGTGCTTATCTCATTGTGAATATGTGATACCAGCTCAGAGGGATCCTCATCAAGCGGGGTGGGCTCGTTAAGTTTGGTTAATGTTGACTTTATATCCTTTACCCGCTTTAGCATTTGGCTCATCTCTTCTTCCAGATTATGTATCTGTTCTGCTCGTTCACTGCCGTTTTTTCCCGAAATTAAAAATTCGTTTTGTCTTATTTTAAACTGGAGCTCTATGGTACGATAAAGATAATCCATCTTTAAACTAAGGTTTTCAAATTCTTCAGGGAATAGTTTCTTGTCTTTACGAAATATTGCCAGTTCGACGTAGACTTTGCCAAAATCGTGAAGCAAAGCCGCGTATTCAAGTTCCTTTAGTTTAGTTGGTGAATATTCAATTTCGGCCCAGGGGTGATTATGGCAATCAGAAATGTATGTAGCCATTCTTTTACATATTTCGGCTACCCTGAATGAGTGGCCTGAAGTTGCTGGGTCTCGAGATTCTATCGCATTTACTGATGCCTTTACAAATTCTTCGAACTGGTTTTGAATCTGATTGAAAAGCCGGCTGTTTTCGATTGCAATAGCGGCTTGACCAGCAACAGATTCCATAAGGTCTTCATATCTTTTTGCAAAAGGAAACACCAAGTTGTCAAAATCCTCTTGTGTTTTAAGAACTATCTCAAAAGCTTCATTTCCCGTTGATTTTCTTGATATTTCGCTTTTTTTGCTGTTAATGAGCTGAATAACTCCGATTATTTCACCGGTATGAGTTTTCATTGGAATTACCAGCATTGAGCGGGACCGGTAGTTATTTTTTATGTCAAACTTGTTATTGAAAGCGATTGGATCATTTTCATTTAGCTTATATACGTCTGGAATATTAAGTATAATACCGGTGCATGCAACATATCCGGAAATAGAGCTTTTATCGAAAGGTAGAACATACTCCTCAAGGGGCAACTCTTTCGAGAAAGTATGTGAGAACTTGAACCTGATCTGTTTTTTCCCCTTATCGTTAGTTTCAATAATATAAATACTGCCGGCATCTGCCCCTGTTATTGTTTTGCTCATTTTAAGTATAAGACGAAGCAATTTATCGCTATTTCGCTCAATTGAAAGGTTGCGGCCAATACGTATCAGGTTTTCCTGATCCTGCTTCATATCTAAAAGACGTGCCAGATAATCGCTACTGCTTTTTTCTTTATAAAATAGATGCTGTAAGGCGGCGAAAGTATTTAAAATTGCAAAACGGAATTCCACAGGTTTAAGTGTTTCTGTCCAGATATAGTGTATATCATCGTGTTGAATAACAGGATTATTTTCGTGGTTATCTTCAATGTAAAGACAAAATCCATACAGAAAATTCCATTGCTTAAAAATTGTCACAGTTTCGCGTATGTATTCATACTCTGATTCGTGTATTAGAATAATTGCTGCAACTGGAGTCTCATCAGTGTCGGCGGGAATTGCGTGAGTTATGTTTTTAACAATGTCACCAACCATGCAGTGAGTAACAGAAGTAGCTGGCTTCTCGATAGATTCGGAGGCTTTATGTGATATAAATACTATCTTGTTAAAATCGGGTTTTTCTTTCATAAATTCCTGTTGTTAATATGTTGAATAATGAAAACGTGTTATCAATCAGTCAACATAAAAAAGCAGGATTTGATGTTAAAAAAGCCTGTTTGGATTATTTTGTTTTATGAACTTATTCTTTGTTTATGAGATTTTTCTGCAGTGACTCATAAAGTTCGGGAATACTTCCTTTTACAAGTTTTTGTCGTAATCCATCAGGTAAGAGTTTATGGTCCATCTCGATTTCGTAAGTTACCTTCGTACGTTTGCCAGGCAGTGATGTTAAGTGCCAACTACCTCTGTTTTTGCTAAATGGACCCTCTTTTTGTTGCCAAAGTAGTTTTTTTGTTTTTGGAATTTCGGTCATAATTGCGGTGTATGTCATCGAAAACGGGCCACTGCCCACGGTGGTTTCAACTGTGATCAAATTGTCCTTCCGGGAGAGTATTACGGTTTTTTTTACGTTTGGCATTATTTTATCTGAATTTTCGTAATCCGTTATCAACTTCCAAACTTCATCCACACTGCCGTCAAGCTCAAACTGTGCTGTTAAAATATTGTTGTTATCGATCGAATAGCTTATGGGGTTTTGTGCTAGTAAAATAGACTTGGTAAAAAGAAGTAATATTAGAGAAAGTTTTTTCATTATACAACCTTTGATGTCATTATCTTGAAAAACAGTGTGATAAATGTTTATACCCTTTGTTACAATGCTGTATAACATATACGAGAAATAAACACTTTATAAATTCACATTTGCATTCATGATAGAATGTTATATTTTTTAAGAGCCAGTGATGTTATTGACTTTATTTCAGAACTTCTTCACATATAAAGTGATACGGTTATTGTGGAAGAATAATTAAAGCGTATGATTAATCAAAAGTCAAATTATTCGATATTTAGTTATTGTAAAGAATAAAAAGGAAAAAGTCTTTTTGATATCCGTTAGGTTTTTAATTCAATTTAAGGGAGATTGAAAACTTGATATTTATCTAACAACAAATTTTTTTGGGGTGCGATTATGTCAACGAAAGAAACAAGAAAGCTTATAATTGATACGGCCGTAGGTCTTTTTAATGAGCGTGGAGTAACGACCGTAACTACAAATCATATTGCTGCAGGCTGTTCCCTTAGTCCTGGAAATCTCTATTATCATTATAGAAACAAGGAGCAGATTATACGTGAGATATTTATTCAAATTACTGAGGAGTATCATTCCATTCTGGATAATGATATGAATCATATTATTAGACTGTTCGAGATGGGAACACAAATACTGTACCGTTATAGATTCTTTTATCGAGAATTGGCAACATTGATTACCACAGACCCGGAATTAAAAAAACTTTACCGGGATAATCAACTTCAAAAGTATTCTATAATCGAGAAGCTGATATTAAATATGACAAAAGAGGGTTTGCTCAATGAAGAACTTGTTACAAAAGGTCTAAAGGCTTTGATAGAATCTTCCTGGATGCATACAGACTTCTGGATACCATATTTATCTATAAGTGGAGAAGATATTACTCCCGAAACCATTTCACGAGGTATTCGTGGATATTTTGAACTTGTACTGCCTTTTTTTACCGATAGGGGCAGGGAGCAGATAATGGGATATTTTTAGAAAAATTATCTCTGAATATTGATTAACATAAATTTTTCCAGGATAACTCACTTTTTTTTGTAACTGCTTGACACATTTCTGATCTTGATTGTTGTATTAGAGTAAATACTCTAAAAGGTGGTAAGCATGAATTATCTAAAATTATTGACTCCTGTTTTATTATTTGTTTGCTGTTCTGCTGTGTTAACTGCTGCATCGGATAACAAAAGCGGCGCTAACGTATCTTTGACTGCCTCAACTTTGCCGGAACTTCAGACAAGCGCAGACTACACGTTTTTTTTGCCCGCGAATACGTATGTAAAGATCAAAGGAGCCCTATCGCCTGTATCGGTTAAAGCGGACGGTGAGGCCGTATGGACGCCGTTGCCGTTTTTGCAGTTTGTTGGTTCCGGATCGGCTGGAACAGGG
>DAOTGZ010000131.1:0-7853 GCA_035447445.1 Spirochaetota bacterium
TGGCCAATTTGCTGCAATAAGCAATAATTTGCATGCAGGCACTATAACTCATATCAGATATTTCACTGACAATTAGTCCGGCCCCGAAACCGTGAAGATTAATTTTAAAGTATCCTGCATCATCTTCATTAGTTTTTATGATGTAATACTCCGCGTCGTATTCTGAATCTGTGGTGCAATCCATACAGTATTCAACAATATCTGCACTAATGATCGGGTGCAAATCATAACTCTTAACATGCTGATTAAATAGCTTTGCAATAAAAATCGCATCATTATTACTGGCCTTTCTAATCTTGTAATTGCTGTTATCAAAAGGTTCATCTACAAGATATAGCGGTAAATTCAGATGTATATCGAGAGGTATGGCATAATGAAATCCAAAATTATGATAAAAGCCCGGTACGCCCTGTATTATTGAAATATCATAGTTAAGATCTTCTATCATATCTATAAAAAAATTTGTAAGTTCACGGCTTAGCCCTTTTCCTCTCTCTTTAGGATCTGTTCCTACTATTCCCAATTCAAAAACATTGAGCTTGATGTTGTGGAAGTCGACCTGCCACGGGATAAGAGCCACAGATGAGATAATTTCATTCTTGCTGGTTTGTATAAATATAAAATTTTCATCATGAATTTGTGGGTGTTTTTTGAGCAACTTTTCTGTTAGTCGTCCACAGTCTTCACCGTGAATCAGGCTGTTAAAATCTATTAACTTTCTTCGGTCTGTATCATTAGAGCATTTTTTTATTATATGAGTGTTATTTGTTTTCATCTTGATCTCCATTAGTTTTATATTGGTAAAAATTATACATGTGCCCTGTGCTGTTTGACAATCGATTATATCTCTGGACATAATTATACAAAACAGTTATTAGTGTTGTATGAATTATCATAAGTAATTTGTTCTGTTTCAATAATGAATGATTATTATCATGACAATTTTGGGCACAAAAAGAGAGGCCGCAGTTGATACGGTTTTTTTCATGTAAATAAAAAGGCCTTATCGACTGCGGTTTAAACCAGCATAAAACTCCGAAAATATATCAGGAATATTACTGACAAATAGTTATTGATACAGTATTTTCTTCACTTGAAGATAAGAAAATACAATTCATAATGAAAACAGCTGATCTTGTAAACTGGAATTTTAATTCAATGAGAAAAAAACGCGTACCAAGCTCTGTTACGGTACTATTATTGACTAATGATATTAAATTTTGTATTTTTGTTATTGTAGATAAAACGTGTTTTGTCTCATGTGGAGGATGTTATGAAAAATGTAGTTGTTCTATTTACAGTTTTGTTTTTTAATATATTACTCTTTTCCGAGGAAAATACAGAGAATATAAATGACATAAAAATATGGAAAAGTGATAGTAAAAAAATAGTTCCTATTTTAGCTGAAATAAGAAAATATAAAATTAATGATAAAGATACTGAAATACAGATTGAATATAAAAAAAATAAACAAAAAGAAATAAGTAAATCTTTAAATAAAAGCTATGTTGGAAAAACATTGTCTTTAAAAAGAGCACATATTGTTGATATTACAGAAGTTAAAGAAAAAAATGAAAAACATATGCGAATTTCTATGTCGGTTTTAAATAACTATTATACTAAAACCAGAAAAAAAATTGCGACTGATAACGATATTGAAATTATAGTAAAAAAAATATACAAGAACAAGATTTTAAAAGGTTATAAATTAGTCGATATTGATGACATAAACAAAAAAAATACTCCATTTTTGACCAAAAAAGAAATATATATTTTAAAAGAATTGTATGGTTTAAGCCATGATTCAACAGTAGACTTATTTTTTCTTCTTGTTAAAATTAATACAGAAACTGAGTCATGTGAAGATTGTTATGATTTTACTGGAGCCTATAATATTCAAATGGATATTCCGTTTCCTAATGGTTATGGTTCCTATAATTATGGTCTATATCTTAATTCGAACGAATCTTCTTTCGACAAATATAATACTCTAGATATAGTTATTAATTATGTAACAAAGGATAAAGACTATGCCATGAATTTATCCAAAGATGATATTATTTATCTTAATTGCAAAATTGTCAGTATTGAGTATACCAATAGTAATGCGTATCATGAAAAAGTGACACTTTATGTGAAATAACATTGCTGTTGTATGACTTCTTTTCACAATAAAGTTAGCCGTTAATTATTTTGTTGCGATACGGAATTACCATTTGTTGGCGGTTAAAGTAATAGATGTTAAACATCTTTTGTGAGCAACAGATATCAATTTATTAGACGAAATATTTTTAGCAAGCTATAGTAATTTTGGTTTTTAGATATATTTTAAGAAGTAACATATTAATATGGATTAATATGTCACATTCTTTATAAAAACACACTTTTGATCAGCTACATTGTTACAAAATCTACAGCCCACATAGCCAAACCACAAAGTATCAGGATTATTCCCTCTTTTCGAGATACCTTCCAGCCAGTTCTGAAAAATAAAATTGATAATACAATCATTCCCACAAGCAAAATCAGCGATTCAAACGAAGAGGCGTCAATTGTGAGGGGGTTTATCATTCCGGCAACACCTAAAACTCCAAGAATATTAAATATATTGCTACCTACAAGGTTTCCTGCCGAAATATCATGTTTGCCCTTAAGAACTGCTGCAAGAGAGGTTACAAGCTCGGGAGCCGATGTTCCAGCTGCAACGATTGTTATTGCGATTACCCACTCAGATATGCCAAAAAACTTGGCGATGGATACAGACGATGTTACAAGCAACTGTCCGCCCGATGCAATAACGATAACAGATAGGGGAGCTATTAAAAAATCGTACCATTTCGCTTTTTCGTTAGATATCTCGTCGGTATCTATTGGATCCTTTTTGGTAAAAAGAAAACCAAGATAAAAAACAAGAAGAATAAAAAGGACAGCGGCTTCGATTCTTGATAGGGTGTAACCACCTGTTAAGAAAAATACAAGAAGTATTACAGCCGATCCGACCATAAATATACCGTCACGGTATACCAGTTTACGGTTGGCAGCTACCGGGTGAAAAAGTGCCACAAGACCGAGTATAAAACCAAGATTGAAAATATTTGATCCGACAATATTTCCGACAGAAATGCTTGCTTGCCCGCGAAGTGCTGCATTTACGGTTACAGCAAATTCGGGTGCGGAGGTTCCGAATGCGACGATGGTAAGACCAATAACAAGCTGAGAGACCCCGAAGCGGTTTGCTATTTTTTCGGCCGAGTCTACAAGATAGTTAGCTCCAAACCATAGCAGTACTATTGACACGGCTAGCAGGGCGAACTGTTGTATTAATAACATTATTTTTTACCTGTTTTTAATGTATTGTTTTGTTTGTATCAAGAAACTGACTGGATAAATCTGGTACCGATAGAACAATGCTGTTAAACAGAAAACCAGTAACAAGAAATTTTGAAAGATTTTTGTTAACCTTTGCAAGTTCAAAAATCTGATGGGTAACAAAAATGCTGTTATCCATTATCTCTTTTAGAAGAACCTTGTTAAATGCATCCTGCTCTTTGACCTTGTCTCCGGCATTTTGAGCTGTTGTTACAGACTCATTGATTATTTCAGTCATGATGGTCTGAAAGAATTGATCAAAATCTTGTTCAACTTCAATTATTTTTCCCGATTTAAGTTTTATCATTTGCATCCACTTTTTTTTGAAGTTCTTTAAATTTATCCCCCAAAAGTGCTCCAAGGGAAGAGCCGTGCTCTGCCTGTTTTTGGCCATCAATAAAGTCTTTTAGTTGTTCTTTTTGTTCTACTTCGCCTAGCTGTTTTTCACTGGCCACCGCACGACGTCTATTCTTGTCGGTTTCAATAAGAACAATATCAATTTTTGAGCCAACAATGTAACGTGGTTCTTCACTGCGACCTAAAAGTTCTCCTTTAGGTACAAAGGCTTCCAGCCCGTTTGACAATCTTATAACAAGCCCGGCTGGCATACTACTTTCAATTGTAGCAGTATCCCGGTTATTACTCGTATATTCAATAGAGTCCCATGGATCACTCTCTCCCGACATATAGTCCAGGGAAATCCTTTTTTTGGCTATATCAACTGAAATCACGCTAACTTCGATCTGCTGTCCTATTGTAAAAATATCTTTTGGATCGTTAATACGCTTCTGTTTCGAGAGTAGCGATTTGTGAATAAAACCGTCAACACCGGGATAAATTTCTGCGAAAACGCCATCTTTTATGAATCCGCATACTCTTGCGGTCAAATTCACTCCTTCACTGATAAGTGATGCGTGTGTGGTCCATGGGTCTTCTATGGATGCTTTTATGCTTAGGGTATGTTTATTGGTTGTCCAATCCAGAGATGTAATAACGGCTTTTACCGTATCTCCAACATTGAAAGATTCTGGGGTAATGAATCTGGAATGGTCAAGTTCACGACGGGGAACAAGTCCTTCAAGACCGCAATCAAGTTTTACAAATACTCCGTACTCTTCAGTTCTTGTTACTGTTCCGGTATCACTCTGTCCAGGTTTTAGCTCTTTAGAGAGCTTTTCGATAACAATTTTTTGTTCTTTTTCATGCAGAACGCGTGAAGATACAAGATAGTTGCCTCTCTTTTTTTCAATTACCGCAAAGGGCAACAGGGAATTTTTATTTGCTTGATAGAGTGATAGTTCTGATTTACCAAGTTGTGAACCAGGACAAAATGCTTTAAGTTCACCAATAAGAATATCGTAACCTGCATCGGAGGATGAAACGATACGACCATAAACGGGTATCTGATTTTCAATAGCGTACAAAATCAGGTCATCGGATACGAATCCTGCACCAATTTTTTTCGTAAGCTCTATTTCCGTGCCCCTGGTCTGGCTGATAATGAAATTCGCAGCTTTTTTTGTATAAATCGAGAGATCATCTTCAGAAAATTCTGAACGAAGAGCTATTGCTTCGTGTTTGTAGCCAATATCTACAAAAACAAGTTCATCGTCTTCATTAACAATAAGCCCAGTTACCTGATCTCCCGGCTCGTAGTTATTGTCCAGTTTGCTGAAAGACTGGTTTAGTAGTTCTTCAAAATTTTCAGTGATTTCATTATCCATGATAGTCTCCGAATAGTGCTTTGACAATAAATCGTCGATATGCCAAAACTAACATTGTTAATCTTTTTATCAAACAGAATATTTTCCGATTGCCAAAATTTAACCGTATCGTATCAGATTCTATCGGTTAAAGCCCAAATGGGCTTATTAACCATAATATTCTATAAAAAATGTTGTTTTTGATGTTAAGTCTAAATAAATTGTTGACAGTCGCCGTTCAATATATTTATTATTGAATGAAAGGTCGTTGTCTTTTAAAAAGGCAGCCTGTTAATTTTATGATGCATATATCTGTTTTGCGTTAATTCTATAAAAACTTTGAGGTATTAAAATGAAAAAGGCACTTCTATTAATTATCGCGGTTACTGTATCGTTCGGTACTCTCTTTTCACAGGATTCCGAAATGTCTGCGTCGGATTATGTACGGATGTTGTCCAGCAAAAATCCTGCCAAGATAATCGAGGCATGTAACTGGTTTGGCGAGAATGAAAACAAAGAAGGTTTCTCGAAAATGGTAGAACTCGTATCTCATAGCGATGAATCAGTTAGAATATGGTCCTCTGCTAATCTTGGTCTTTTGAAAGATGTAGAAGCCGTTAATCCTCTAATTGATCAACTAGAAAAAGAGAGTTCGGCTGATGTACGTTACACTATAATATTGTCAATAACCCGTTTGGGACTTAAAGAAGATGCTCAAAAAGATCGTCTTAAAGCTCTAAGACGTAAGGAAAAGGATCCTATTGTTCTCGACTATATTGCAAAAATGGAAGAGAAGTTAAAATAGAATTGTAAACAAAAAAGTTAAATAACAAATAACTGTCTTGATTAAACCTCCCTATTAGGGAGGTTTTTTTATGATGAAGTTTCAAAGATATCTTTTTAGATATTTCATGATTCTTCTTACTGTGTCTCTATGGGATTCCCACATGATATCCGTTTTTTTCTTGAAGACCGGATCGCAAGCAAGCCCCTTTAATGAGCAATCAACACTTATTTCAGAAAACGCGTGATCAAGGTGTTCACAATTACTGATAACTGTTTCAGTAATCAATTTCGCTAGAGCTGCCGGGATGTACATCTTCATATCGCCTGTTAACACAGGTAATTGAACATTTGTTTTTTCCGTTATTAGTAAAAGAGCTGTACCTGTAAGAGCAATAAATGACTCTATCTCATTCATGATCTTGATTAAGGGCCCCATATGTGTTCTAAATACATTTTTGTTTTTTGATTCGGTTAATATCCAGCTGACAATAAACATAAGAGAATTTGAATGGTAGTCACAGATTGTTTTTAGAGTAATCTCGGAATGAGATGTCGAATGAAACATGAATCTCTGGTTATGTTTTGCCTTTAAAAGATCCTTTGCGTCACTGAAATCGTTTAAAAACTTGGATGGAGATCCGGTATTAAGATTATAGAGACTATTAATTATAGCTTTAAGATGCACAACTGCATCAATATGAGTTTGTAGTTCCTCATTGCGTCTATTAGGCTCGTAGTTAACATATAGTGGATTTTGATTGGTTGTTATGTTGTTAGGTATATCAATAATGATATTTTTTATGTGTTCACGTAACTGGTTTGAGGTCATTTGGGACATATTCAATAATTGATTATACATACCCATCTTGTTAATTTCGGAGGCAATAAGGTCAGTTATTTCTGTTGGAGTATGTGTTTTTGTATTTATCTTAATATAAATCCAGATGTATGTATAAAGCTCGCTCTCTATAGGAGTGCTGTGTGTCAGGCTTAAGTCGGATGATACGGATTTGGGCTTTTGTATGTTGTTTTCCACCGAGTAAAAAAAATAGAGTGAGTTAATATCATTAAGAAATTCTTTTAGAGCAGGAGCAATAACAGTACTAAATTTCACTTCAAAGAGCTTGATCTTCTGTTTGAGTTCCGATACAAAAATATTTTTCTTTCTTTCTAAACGATGGTCATCAAGTTGTTTGTTGTGTTGAATGTCAAGGCTGGTCTGATATTCAAGCGATGATAGAACCTTTTCCATAGCATCTGTAACGGTACATGTGTTAGTAAAATTGTTCTGAAAAAAGACTAAAATATCTTCCAGTGCATGCATATTGCCCTGTTTAACTGTTTCAAACAGCCGTAAGTATTCGTAAAACTTATTAATCTGTTCGGTTATTTGGTCAACATCGTCACGTATTTGGTAGTCACCTTTTCGTGATCCGTTTTCGTACGATAAGTCACTCATTTCGTAGAAATATTTTTGCAGTTTGTATTTAATATCGTCGGCATTCTTTATTTTTTGCTGAATGTAGTCATTCTTGGAACTATATATATTTTGAGGCATAAGAACTCCAAATTGTTTTTTTAAACTTTTTGCTGTTATCAAATATGTTCGTAAATATAGTTTCGTATAACCTTCTCTGCGGGTTTACTTAATTCCATAAATTTAAGGGTATAATATGATACATCGTTTTCCGAAACAGTCTTTTCGGCAATGATTCGTGCTGGTGCTGTTATTGCGAAATTTTCTAGCGTGAAAAATATTTCACATCGGTTGTCATCAATATGATTGCCTGAACTGCGTACAACAACTTCGTGTTCTGCCAGTTTGAATACAGTCACTTCAACAGTTTCGGGCTCATCAAATTCGTTTTTTAGTTTCAGATCTCCCTTTAAAATCACGTTAACAAATGGTAATCTGACTTCATTGCCTCGGTTAAAATTTATGGGCAGAGCTAGGGAGACGCTGTTTTTGATAATTTGAGTTACATTTGTTGTAAA
>DAOTGZ010000132.1:0-7793 GCA_035447445.1 Spirochaetota bacterium
CTTAATGAGAAAGAAGGGTAATGAACAATGAAAAGTGAAAAGTAAATAATGGTTATTGCTCAACAAATAAGTACTACAGCGAATTAATCCCTACTTGTCAGTTTACTATATAAAAGTAAAAAGATAGCACGATATAAATATCGGTTAAAAACCTGTTAATAGTCAACCAAAGAGAAGAACTTCAGCCTCAGCCCTACCTTCCGGTATAGCAAGATTATCTTCTTTTAGACCTTCCATGTGAAAGCTGATAGCCTCATAGATCAACTCTTCGACCTCTTTTTTACTGTCACCAGTAGCAATGCAACCGGGCAAATCCGGAACATACGCGCTATAACCGGTTTCTGTTTGTTCAAAAACAACAAGATATCGTCTCACTATTTTTCTCCTTTTTCCAGACCTGACTGTTTCAGTATAGAGTTTAACGTCCCAGGTGCAACATCAACTTCACAAACCTGTTAATAGTCAACAGTACAAGACTAAAAGCTTTGACAGAACCAACACCTAACAAATTAGATTATATTTTAATTATGTCTTTCAAAACCGCATCATGTCTTTTATCTTATTCATATTATCTTCATCTGTCAAACAGGACAAAAGTTTAAAAGCGCAATCTGCCGCTGCTCCTGGACCACAGCAGGTTATAATATTATTATCTACAAAAAAAGGCTGATGCTCGACGAGGGCTCCTGAGCCAGCGAGCTGAGATTGAAAGTAACCATTCAAAAGATCATAGGTAACAGCACTGCGCCCATTTAAAACACCAGCTTTTGCCAAACATAATGAAGCTGTACAAACAGCAGCGATATATTTATTTGAGCGGTTAAAACCAGCAATCAGTTCAAGTAATCTTTTATCATAAGCATCATTATAGTAGCCCGATCTCTTGAATCCTCCAGGTATTGCAAGAGCATCATAACTGTCAGGATCAATATCTTCGTATAGAAATTCACTCTTAACGGTTAGGTTCCAATTGCATTGCACTTCTCGTTCAAACGAAGCAGTATCAAGATCTACTCCTGTAACCCCCGATAACCGGCTCCATCCAAAAACATCTGTAAAAACTGAAGCCTCATAAAGCTCGAAACCTCGCGGCAAAAAAAGCAGTACCTTCTTATTCATAGTCAAGTTATCCACAGCCGGAAATTAAATAATTAAGAATTTACCTCGCATACTCCATTCTTCGTCATTTTATATAAACTGTTAAACCAAAAGCTAAATTCCATATGTCATAAAATTTTACATAATCATTTGTAAACCCGGACTTAATGTAATTATCAAAAGTTCCTATCTCCATAAATATCCCTCCGGCTTTTGCAAAACCGCTAGAAAAAATTTTTTTGTATTCAAGACCCATATGTGGAGCCAAATGAACCCTGTTTTGAAAATAATAATCATCGGGATAATGCGGAGGCAGTTTACCAAATGTTCCATTCGTATAACACCAAAGAACCGAAGTTCCTGCATAAAACTTCAAATAATCAGGACTTATTGAACCAAACAAAACAAAATTATTCTTCCATGCAAAAGATGTTACCGTTACATCACTGTTACCAAAATATGGATCAAGATAGCCAAGCATAAAGACTGGTTCATAAATATTCTTTACTGTATAACCTACACCTATTGACATGAAACCTATTAATCCTGCATATTGGACTTTATAATAGTGAGGTATCATCAACGCCAGAGCCTCATTAACAGTTAACGGATTATCTTCGATTTCAATCAGGCCATCATCCGGTAATACTTCATCTTCAATTCTTTTTTTTACAGAAGTGAAAGAATCAACATCATCAGCAAACACAGAAAACGTTAAAAAAATAACAACGAAACAGATTAAATTTTTCTTAAACATAATTCATCCTCAATAAACACCATGAATCAACTATAATGCAATATTCTCGACTTCAAAGGAATCCTGGTTTATTTCTAAAACTGTTATCTCTCTTGCAGGACTTGAATCAATTATTAGATAGGGAATACCCTCGTAATATTCCTCATACAAAAACACGTGTGCATGGCCATGAACAGATAAATCGACACCATTTGTTTTAAGAAGATAATCATAAAAAAAGGCATTACCTGCAGAAAATTGTCTGTCCCATGGTTGTATATGAGCAAAAACAAATTGATAACTATAGTCTTCGCCTTCCTCAATATTCTCCTGCAACCACTCAAAATCAGGATCTTTTCCATTGCGTTCCCATACAACATCATCCCAAAATACAAAACGGCAATCATTATAAATTACAGTAAAATTTCGTTCCCCGAAAACTTTTTCATACATAACTTCGCCATTTCCAAGATACTCGTGGTTGCCAATCATAACTAGAATCGGTAATTTCAGTTCATCAATTATTTCTGTAAACCAGACAAATTCCTTATATATTCCATTATCAGTAAAATCCCCCATATGGATAACAAAATCTATATCCTTTAATTTGTTAATTGTATTCACCTGGTCACATAGGTCATCGTAATAAGTATGGCTATCGGCAATTATCGCGATTTTGAAGGGCTTAAAAGTGTCAGAACTCTTTGTTATGATCTTATTTATTGCTTTGCCATTTCTGTTTTTTCCGGCAACCGAATCATCAACTTGAAATGGACTGTACTCAATTAAATCACAGCCTACAAAAGAAATTATAAGAATTAAAATACCAAGTTTATAATGCAGTATTCGAAATAATTTTCCAACCAAACAGATATTTGTGTTTTTAATAAATCGACTTGCATAACCATCTAATTTCATTATTTTCTCCTATAAACATTACTGCAATATATCCGGTTTTTTTGCTTTACCATATATCCACAATACCTTAACAAAATATTACAGGTAAATGTCCAATTAATTTTCAGGAATTTTAACCTAAAAACCCCCGAAGCATCTTGATCTCTTTTGGCCACAGAGAATCATCTATCGTCTCAAGGATAAGGGGCATATTATCAAAACGGCTGTCCCTCATTATCATTTTGAAAGCATCGATACCTATTTTACCAGCGCCAAGACTATTATGGCGGTCAACACGGCTTTGATATTCACTTTTAGCGTCATTCAGATGCATTCCACGCAAATACTCAAACCCTACAATACTATCAAAGTCCGCAAATGTTTTGCTATATGTCTCTTGTGTGCGAATATCATAACCCGCGGCAAACAGATGACAGGTATCAATGCAGACTCCAACACGATTCTTGTCCTTAACACGTGATATTATGTAGGCAAGATGCTCAAACCTGTGACCGACTCCCGTTCCCTGGCCGGCTGTATTTTCAATTACCATTATAGTTCTGTCTGTAGAATCCAGAACATGGTTTATTCCGTCTGCTATAAGATCCATGCAACCCTCTTCGTTAATCAGCCCCAGATGCGCCCCCGGGTGAAAATTAAGCAGCTGCAATCCAAGAAGTTCTGTCCGCTCGGCCTCATCTGTCAACGCGTCAAGAGAGCGTTTTCGTTTTATATCATCAGGGTTTCCAATATTTATCAGATAACTGTCATGAGGAAGCACAAACTGGGGTTCAATACCGGCCTTTACAAGATTTTCTTTAAAAAGAGTTACACTGTTTTCATCTAACGGCGGCGCATCCCACTGCCGTTGGTTCTTTGTAAAAAAAGCAAAGGCATTTGCTCCAATCTTTTGAGCATTAAGAGGCGCGTTTTGCACTCCACCTGCCGCCGAAACATGTGCTCCAATATATTTCATAGGGATTCCTTTATTATCTATCAATGAGCCTCTTCCCAGTTGGAGGCCCGGCCAACTTCAACTAACACAGGAACTGATAATTCAATCGCGGATTCCATCTCTTTCTTTATTACATCAATAAAAAATTCTTCTTCATCTGCAAGTTCAAATACCAGCTCGTCATGCACCTGCATCACAAGACGGCTCTTAAGACTGTATTCATGTATATGTTTTTCCAGCGATATCATGGCTATCTTTATCATATCCGCTGAAGTTCCCTGTATGGGAGTGTTAACAGCTACACGCTCTGCTCCCTCACGCGGAAACTGGCTTTTTGAATTTATCTCTGGCACATAACGGCGTCTTCCACATGTCGTTTCGACAAATCCGTTCTCGCGCGCAAAAGTTATAACCTTTTCCATATAATCCTTAAAACCTGGATACGTTTCAAAATAGCGGTCGATAAAATGTTTGGCCTCACTTACCGAAAGATCTATCTGCTTTGATAGCCCGTAAGGGCTAACGCCGTAAATGGTTGCAAAGTTTACCACCTTAGCCTGTCGTCGCATATCAGCTGTTACCTTGTCTTTACTGACACCAAAAATACTGGAAGCTGTCAGCGTATGAATATCGGCGTTTTCGTTAAAAGCGCGGCACATTGCCGGGTCACCCGATATATGCGCTGCCAGTCTTAGCTCTATCTGTGAATAATCAGCCGCTACGATGCTATAACCTTGCGGTGCGACAAAGCCCTTACGTATAAGACGGCCAAAATCATCTTTGATTGGAATGTTTTGCAAATTGGGATCACTTGAACTTAGACGTCCTGTTGTTACAACAGTCTGGTTATACGAGGTGTGTATACGCCCAGTCGATGGTTCTACAAGAGCAGGAAGAGTGTCGATATAGGTACTTTTAAGTTTACTTATAGTTCGATAACGGATAAGCTCTTCAATTATCGGATGCTCTTTTCGCAAGGCCTCTAAGACCGATATATCGGTTGAAAAACCGGTCTTTGTCTTTTTTACAGCCTTTAGACCAAGTCTCTCTTTATCAAACAGCAGTGATGCCAATTCTTTTGTCGAGTTAATGTTAAAAACGGCACCGGCATGGCCATATATGCTCTCTTCGGTTTTTTTAAGCTGCTCATCATTTTGAAGAGACAACTTTTTAAAATGCGCGCTATCAATCAGCACGCCCCGGTATTCCATATCGGCCAGCACTTCTACAAGCGGCATCTCTATATCGTAAAAAAGACTTTTCAGTTTTTCGTGTTTTTCGATTTCAGGTTTAAGAGCGTTATAAAGTCTTAACGTAATATCGGTATCTTCCGCAGCATAGACCGATATCTCATCAAGGGGAACCTCCGCAAGAGGGCGGCTGTTCTTACCTTTGCCCACTACTTCAGAATATTTGATTGTATTATAATTTAACAGCCGCTCGGCCATATCATCCATATTATGACGCTCTGCCGGATTCAAAAGATAAGATGCTATCATGGTGTCAAAATAGACACCTTTAAGGTTTATACCCGCTTTTCGCAGTATCATAATATCAAACTTTATGTTTTGCCCGACCTTTTTAATTTTTTCGTTTTCAAGCGGATCTCTGATCAGTTTCAAAAGTTCTTCCGAATCAAACTCGGTATCACAATCGTTAAAAAGCCCCCCTCCATAAACAGGGAAATAATAGCCCTGCTTCTCTTTAAATGAAACCGAGATTCCAACAAGGCGAGCTTTCTGATGATGAAGATCGGTTGTTTCGGTGTCGACAGCAATAATATCCGCTTGAACAATAGTTTTTAGCGCCGCATCGAGCTGGGCGCGAGTAGTCACACAGGTATATTTGACAAGAGACTTGTCAAATTTTTCATATACTACGGGAGTTCCACCAAAATAATCCCCAGCGATAGAACGCATCTCGAGCTTATTAAAGTATTCGCTACAACGTGCGTCATCGAATCCTTTAAATTCAGCCTCGTTAAGCGCGAAATTTAATTTTAGATCATGGCGTATTGTAACAAGCTGCTTTGATAAGAAGGCATCATCCTTATAATCTAAAAGATTCTGTTTCTGTTTGCCTTTTAACTCGTCTATGTTTTCGTATATATTTTCAATAGTGCCATATTTCTGTATTAGCGCGGCTGCCCCTTTTGGCCCTATTCCCTTGACACCCGGAACATTATCCGCGCTATCACCAACCAGCGCCATATAGTCTACAACCTGCTCAGGAGTCACCCCAAGTTTTTCCTTTACAGCTTCTTCGTCATAAATAATAAACTCTGAGACTCCCTTGCTGTTGGCATATATTTTTACCGAATCGTTAACCAGCTGATAGGCATCCTTGTCACCAGTAACCAGATAAACCTGACACTCGTCCGAATACTGCTGTGCAACAGAGCCCAGTATATCGTCGGCCTCGAAACCCTCCTGTATCAGTACCGGAAAGTCAAAAACCGTAACCATATTCTTTATCTCTTCTATCTGGCTGCGAAGATCGTCGGGCATTTTTTGCCGGTTTGCCTTATAGTCGGCAAACATATCAAAACGGAAAGTTTTACCCGGCGGATCAAAGGCAACAGCAAGATAGTCGGGGTTTTGCTCACGTATAAGCTGAAGAACCATACGGGCAAACCCGTAAATGGCGGAAGTATTCTGTCCGCTGCTGTTTGTGAGGGGATTATTTATAAAGGCGTAATAGGCTCTGTAGCAGAGAGCATGGCCGTCAATCACATATAATGTTTTCACAGGGGATTCATCCTTTTGTTTAACATGTTTTACAGAGCTCAACACTCGTAATCACATTATTTTACAAAATCCCCTCTGAGCGTCAACCCTTATTGAAAGATTCGCTAACTGTCATCTGAAGCAAGCTATAATGATATTTTGAAACAGGGTAGTTTTTCGTAGTTCCCTAGTATTAATCAGCATTCCCATTTTTTTGCGGAATATTGCGCAAAATAGAGCGAAGCTTCGCGGAATCAAGAGGCTTTGAAAGATAATAATCAAACCCCGATTTGCGAATCTCTATCTGTTCGTTTTCCGAAGCGTACGCCGTAATGGCCGCAATAACAAGCGGCGCCCTCATATTTTTAGCCTCGTACTCTCGTATTTTTGCAACGGCATCTGTTCCCGAAAGAAGAGGCATCTGAATATCCATAAGAACAAGATCGTAAAAATTTGCACAGGCCTTAGCAACGGCGTCGTTGCCGTTATCAACCAAGGTTATGCTGTGACCCTCTTTTTCAAGAAAAGATGTTATAAAAACCGCGTTAATACGATTGTCTTCGGCAACAAGTATATCAAGAGGTTTACATTTCGGGTGAACTGTTTCTATATCGGCAGCATTATCTACCTGTTCACAAGCCTTTGCAACTGGAATGGTCACTGTAAACGTACTTCCCTCTCCCTCGCGGCTTTCTACCGTGATTGTACCCTTAAAAAGATCAACAAGTCGATCTACTATATATAAGCCAAGGCCAATACCGGACGACTGGTTATTGTACGACTCGATTGAGCGGTAAAACGAACTAAATATTTTTTTATGGTCACACTCTGGTATGCCAACTCCGTTATCGCTTACCCTTACGCAGAGCAGATAATCACCACCTGGCGACTTCAGGGGGCTTGCATCGAAATGGATTACACCACCATTATTGGTATACTTGATCGCGTTTGTAAGCAAATTTGAATAAATCTGTCTAAGACGGTGGCCATCTGTGCTTACACGGCAGTCAAGCTCATCCGATATATTCGATTCAAGTCTGATATCCTTTTTTTGTGCGCTAACAAAAAACTCGGCGACAATGCCGCTCAGAAAGTTTTTTAATACAAACGTATTGTTATTCAAAACGATCAGGTCGTTTTCAATTTTCGATAAATCAAGCAGGTCATCTATCAGATATTTTAAAGTCTCGGCTGCCTCTCTGATCATGTCAAGATAGCTGCTCTTGTGAGCACACTCCTGACTATCGATTATAAGGTCGGTGATGCCCATTATTCCGTTAAGTGGAGTACGCAGCTCGTGGCTCATTTTGGCCATAAAGATATCTTCGCGTTTAGTAGCCAGATCGGCTCTCTCTCGCTCGATAGCAAGTTTTTTGTTGGC
>DAOTGZ010000133.1:0-7718 GCA_035447445.1 Spirochaetota bacterium
TGATTGTCTCCTATTTTTTAGACAGATTAGGCGACAACCAGCCTGACACAGCGGGCAAACGGAAATCAAACTTCAGTATAAAAACAAAAATTGCAAATACCAAAATACAAAAAAAACTTATAATAAGTCTTGTTTTTATAATTTCACTGTTTTTATCCGCTAATATATATTTAAAAGTATCGCTCGGGTTATCTGGTAAGATTGCGGAGGATCTGTACCAGTCAGTATTAATATCCAAGTATGTTCTTGAAACACAAAACAGAATGAATACTATTCAAGGCATTTATGATGACTGAATTGACTATTTAAACAATAACAATTTTACTAATGCAAATTTAGTATTATCCAAACAAACATCATCTGAATTAGATAATTTCAGCAAAAATATTATTGTTATTAAAGAACAACTTAATAGCGAATCAAGTAGCAAATTGATCTTTGAAGCTGAAAATTTCGTTAAAGATTATACAAATCTTTTTGATAATGCAAAATCCAATATAGCTTTAGAAGACGCTCAAGAAAGTATTTATTCTGTTAAAAGAATACAAAACCATATTGATAACTACAACGCAAAATTGGACATGCTTAAAACAGTAACAGAAAAAAATTCGGCTCAACTTCACGAACTTAGTTTAAAAAAAAATGAATTGGCTCAAAAAGCATCTACTTCTCTTTTGCTATTTTCACTTTTTTCAGGAATAGTTATTTCGATCATTATCTCTAAGAGCATTTTAAAATCCATATCTTTGTTTCAGAATATTTTCAGTAAAGGAAGTTCAGGGGACTTAAACTCTGAATATCCTGTTTATGCAAATTCAAAAAATGAATTTAACAATCTTGGCCTGATGTTTAACAGTTTTATATCTAAAACGAATATAGTTATAAAACAGGTCAAAAAAGTATCCGAAGAGTTGAGCTTCTCATCAAGTGATCTTACAGATACAACTTCTGCATTTTCAGAAAACACCCAAACCCAGGCAGCAACCTCCGAACAGATTACCGCAACCCTGGAAGAGGTAACAGCCGGAATTAACAGCATATCCGAGAACACAAAAAAACAGCATAATAAACTCATTGAAGTAATAAAGCTCATGGATAATCTTTCTGAGGAAATAAGTATTACGGCTAACAGTATTGCTGATACAAGAAACAAATCAATTGACATTGCCAAGCAAGCACGGAGAGGAAATGACGCTCTTAAAATAATGTCGAAAAGCATCAGTGAAATTGCTTCAAGTTCCAGTGAAGTAACTGAGATAATCCAGATCATTGGAAACATATCAAGTGAAATAAACCTTCTCTCGCTAAACGCCGCAATCGAGGCAGCAAGGGCCGGTGAATCGGGAAAAGGCTTTGCTGTTGTTGCGGATGAAATATCAAAACTGGCTGATCAAACAGCATCAAGCATAAGCCAAATTGCTGCTTTGATTGAAAAGAATAATGATGAAATTTCAAAGGGAATGCAAAATATCAATGATACAATTTCGGGCATTAGTAAAATTATTGATAGTGTTGAATCAATTGATAATATGATGAACACCATAATATCGGACGTAAAAAAACAGCAAGACGCAAATAAATATGTAAACATCAGCATAAAGGATTTGAGCAAACTAACAGATGAAGTCAAATTTTCCATAGAAGAACAGAGAACAGCTGCAAATGAGATAATGAACTCCATGAACAGTATAAACAATATGATACAATCAGACGCGGCAAGCGCGGAAGAGATCGCGGGTAACACAGAAAGCCTTTCTGACATGGCGGAAAGGCTTAAAACAGATATTCAGTTTTTCAAATTGAAAGACAATTCTTCTTTATAATTTTCCAGACAGATCGACAGATCAATAAAATACTATTTAACAAGAACTTCACTTATTTAACTAATTTGCTAAATCATTATTTATACGCGATATGTTTTTTCTTTAAACCCGTGCAACCGGTTACACGGATTAATATTATCTATCCATAATGAATTTCAAAAAAATTTTGGACAAATTTTTATAGTCTATTGTTTTAAAATAGTATGTTTACTTACGGCTTAATAAAAAATCTCACAATTCAGAGCAATACTGCTCAAAAAACTTCAAATTCATTTTTTGCAAGCTTATGTATAAAAATATGTTGACTGTCTTGAAAGACTCACAATTAAATAATAGATAACAGGTTCTATAATTTATCGTTTTTCCGCATTACTTGCGGATGGGGTTTAATTTATGAAGAAGTACTATTTTTTGATAATAATGGCTTTGCTTATAACGATTTTCTTTTCTTTTTCTTTAAGTAATAATAGCACAGAGAGTGAGGTTTACGCTAAAAATGAGGGTGAGCTGCTTATTCCACAAAGCAATGCGGCAATTGCTATTGTTGACATCAAGCAGGCTGGACTTTCACTTGAGCGCTCTGCGGATCTTCCCATATTAAAAGAACTTCATAATGATTTCGCTAAACTAAAAAACGTTCAAAAAGTCGAATCTTTGTTAAACGCCTTTCGAGTAATATCTGACAAAGATGAAATTATTGTAAACCGGGTTCTTCCCGATAATATAAACTCTGTAACCGATGAATATCTTGCTTCAACCATGTCCACAATAAACGAATTTCCGGAATTAAAATCATATATCAGCAAAAATCAGGACACTTTGATATACTATATATATTTCTCTAACAGTACAAAACCCAGGCTTATTTACGATAATCTTATAAACATGCAAAAAGACTGGGAAAGCAGACTTCATTTTGATTTTACGGGTCGTTCCCCAATTCTTGCTGCAACTGAATCATTTTTAACCAAAGATATCGGCACAGCTTTTCCAGTTCTTATTATTATGATATTTTGTATTTTTCTGTTATTTAAAAATTTGAAGGTTATATTTATTTCACTGTTTACCATTCTTTTATCCCTTGGAGCAGCCTACGGCTTTTCCCGTTTCTTGGGACTTCATGACTCTCCACTACTTTTATTAATACCTGTATTTGGTTTGGGACTGCTTAGCGACTACCTTATTCACTATTTTTATCACAGACTCTATTCTCCGGATATCGCCGATAAAAAAGATGCAAAAAGACAACTACTTTTCCCCTTATCCCTTACGGCAATATCTACAATAACGGGATTTCTATCATTAACTCTTATAAACGGCTCCGGACATGTGCAACTTGGTATAATAATCGCGTTTTCTATTATCATTATTTGGTTTGGAGTTTTTTACTGGATCAATTATCAATCTTATCCTTCAAAAAACGCAAAACTGTTCCCAGGTTTTCAAAAAATTCAAACCATATTTTTTCTTATACTATTAAAGCATCGCTATATCTGCTATTTTTTAATCTTGCTAAGCCTTTTCTGGGGTGCGTTTCAACTTAAAAACCTGGTAGTTGAACCATATCCTATTGAACAGCTACCTGAGAATACGACAATTCAAATCGCCGATAAAAGAATAAATTCCGAATTTTACGGGACACTGCCCTTTTATCTGGAAATTGATACTGGTGAAAAAAACGGCATTTTAAAGAAAAGCACATTAATAAATTTACAACAAATACACAATATTATGGACAGTTCAAGCGCCGGGTATTCATTCTCCCTGCTCACTGTTTTAAAAAGAATGCACTACTACTTCATGGGTTCGGAAGAAACGTTGCTTTCAAGTAATGAATTTGATGATCAGTACGATTCTTTAATAGAACAGTATCTGCTCTATTTTTCTTCCAGCGTTGATCCTCTGGAATATGAATCTCTTCTAAATAATTCTTACAGACTCTTCTCAATAAAAGGTCTAATCTATTACCGCGATTATAGCGATCTTGAAAAATTCATCGGAACAATTAACGAATTTAAAAAAATCATACCACAAAATTGGGAAGTTAACTTCTACGGCATGGCATCTGAACTGCAAAAAGAACATGACAACCTTAGAAACAATTGGATAATCTCTTTTTTAACATCAGGTTTTCTAATTTTTTTAACGGTTTTTATTTTTTATCGTAAAGTTGATCTTGCGCTCATAAGCCTTCTGCCAGGCATAATAAGCATGATAATTTCATTTGGCATAATAAATATTGCCGGTATATCTATTGATGCTTTTTCTATAATTTTTGTGGCCATAATAACTGGCCTTGTTGTTGACTATAGTATACACACACTTGCTGCCATAAACAGAATTAAGAAGATAACCAGTATAGAAGATAGCTTCAAGCAAATAGTTGGCTATAGCGGCTTACCTGTTTTTTTAAGCTTTGTTACTTCACTTCTTTCGTTTATGGTTCTTTTTATATCTTCTTTCCGCGGAGCGCAAAACCTGGGATTGATTCTAATAACTTCCTTAGGTCTTGCTTTCTTTTTAAGCCTGTATTTGATACCGCTTATAATATTACCAATACGTTTCAAAAAGGAGTCATGAATGAAAAAAATAATTATTACTTTAATTTCTTTTGTACTTATTATCTCTCCCTTGTCTGCCGGTAAAACTGTAGAAGAGATTCTTGCGGAATTTGACAAAACAATCTCTGTACCTTCTCTTCAGGGCACTTTCACCGTTAAACTTATTTCAAAAAACGGTGACACCAGAGAAATTAAGGCGAGAGCCTACCAGAAGCTTGTTGATAACAAACAGAACAACAGGTTATTCATCTTTGATTTTCCGCCAAGAGTTCGAGGAACCGGACTTCTTGTGCACTCTTTTCTTGACGGAAGAGACAACAACATGTGGATATATCTTCCAACAGTTAAGCGTGTCAAGCGCATTGCTCTGGAGAGCTCTGGTGGTGGATATTTTATGGGAAGTGATTTTACATACAGAGACCTTATTGCTAATGACTTGAATAATATGAAGTTTGAACTTCTTGAAGAAAAGACGATGAACGGCACTGAAAGTTATGTAATAAAATGCTGGGGCAAAAATCAGGAAGTAATTAAAGATTTAGGCTATTCTTACATGATTAGTTATTATAAAAAAGAAAACAGTGTTATGCACAGACGTGAGTTTTTTGATTCTGATTCAAAATTGCTTAAAATATATCAGGTTGATGATTTTCACGTATCTGGGAAATACCACTACCCTACAAAAATTACTATGACAAACGTTCAGACCGAACATAAATCAATTATTGAGGTAACTGAAATCAGCACTAAAGATATTCCTGAAAGATATTTTACAACACGTTATCTGACTGATAAATAACTAACTGTTCATTACAACACAGCAAAATTACCGAGGATATCAAATGCAGTCAAGATTTATAGCTTATATATTAATTACTCTATCAATACTCTTTTTAGTACCTGATTGTTTTGCAGTGGAGCATGGCTTTAAATTCGTCTCTTTCGCGGATTATTATGGTGGTATAGAATACTCCGATGGTTATGAGAACCTTCGGAGTCGCCTTTTTTTTAGACCCGAATATTCAGCTAATTTTGAAGATTTCGGTTCTGAAATAATTATTTCAGCAAATCTTTGGGCACAGCCTATCGGGGACCCCAACTTCATAGATCCATACGATATACCAAACGAAGTATATTTTTCAAAAAAAACCGAACTTTTCGACTTCACTGTTGGACAAAAACTGATTACATACGGTTTTGCCGATATTTATGGTCCTTTCAATGCCCCTCACAGTACAAACCAGACCCTTCTCAGCCTTGATGACCAGTTCGATGGAAGACGTCCTGACCCTTTATTTCAGCTGCGCTTTTATCCAACACTTGAAGATATTGTTGAATTTACATATATACCGCTTACCAGACCCGACAAAGAACAGCCGGATGATGTATATTTACCTGAAACCCACGATACTGTAGTATGGGATGACAGCTCTTATCTAACAGACAACCTTCACTCTTTTTTTATGAACTACAAAAGATACGGCGAAAACCTTGACATTCAACTGCTTTACGGATGGTACACAGAACACACGCCCGATTTTGTTGTTACAAACATAAGCAGCTCTAATTCATATGATATTAAGCCAGAATACCACCATAAGCACACTATTGGCGCGGCCTATGCCACAAGAGTCGGGAACACAACTCTAAGTCAGGATTTCGCCCTGAATATTACCGATGATTTTTCCGGTAAGGATTTAGCAGCGCAGGACTCGGATATTACTGTTAACACACAAATACTCGCCAACTTGCCTTGGAATATCCTCAGTCAATACACAATAGTTTACTGTTATTTCTTCAATCATGATGAGTACGACAGGCAATCTGACTCTAAAGCCGCAGAATATCTTGCCGAACAATTTCACGATTTTCATAATCAACCCTACCAGCATATTCTCTTTTTTGTAGGTCATTTTGAAAAAAGTTTTTTACGAGAAAAACTTAAAGCTCAACTAAATATGGGATTCTTTTTTTCACCCAATATATATGTTGCACCTCGTCTGGCATATAGTATTACAGACACGAGCCGATTGGAAACCGGAATAGAGTACACATTTGGAAAGCCCAAAGATATTGATCTTAGGAGAAACCCTTCAAACGATAATTTTTTTATAAGATTTATTATGCAATATTAAACAAAACACAAGGATATAGTTGATGGAAACTTTTTCGATGGTCCGGCCTGAACATCTGAATCATCATGGATTTCTTTTTGGTGGACAGCTTCTTCTCTGGGTGGATGAATACGCATGGCTTGCGGCAGCCCGAGATTTACCGGGATGCCGTCTGGTTACACGAGCAATGGACTCTATTAGCTTTATTCGCTCTGCTCCTGTTGGTTCTATACTTCGCTTTGATATAAGTCAAACATATAAAGGGCAAACTAGTGCAAAGTACCAGGTCTCCGTATTTTGTGATCCCCAAACCGGAGCCCATGAATATAATATTTTTTCGACAAATGTTATTTTTGTAAACGTAGACCAAAATTGTAATAAAAAACCATTTTGTAACGACAAAAATTGATGATTAGTTTAAACTTGAAAGGGATTTGTATTGGGCTTTATACTTTTTTTCTTATAGGTATTTTACATCCAATAGTAATTAAAGGCGAGTATTACCTAGGAAAACGAATATGTATATTATTCTTTTTCTGTGGACTGTTATTTTTAATATTCTCAGTTCTGATTATTGATCTGTTTTTTTCTTGCTGTCTTGGAATAACCGGTTTTATGCTTTTATGGTCAATCAAGGAAACTTTTGATCAAGAAAAGCGAGTTATTGCGGGTCGCTTTCCAAAAAATCCTAAAAGAAAATATCCGGGCAAAATATTATGAAAAGGCTTACGGTACTTACCGGCGCAGGAATAAGCGCCGAAAGCGGTTTGAAAACTTTTCGAGACAGTAACGGCCTTTGGGAAGAGTACGATGTGATGCAGGTAGCAAGTATTGAGGGTTGGAATAAAGATCCCGAACTTGTTTTGCAATTTTATAATGATCGACGTAAACAGCTTGAATTTGTTTATCCAAACAGAGCCCATTTAGGACTGATGGAACTGGAAAAGTATTTTGAGGTATCGATAATCACGCAAAATGTGGACAACTTGCATGAAAAAGCAGGAAGTAGTCGAGTCCTTCATCTGCATGGAGAACTTACAAAGGCTTGCTCTGTTGAAAACAAAAATCTTGTTAAAGATATTGGGTACCGAGAAATACTTCCCGGTGAAACAGGTGAAGATGGTAAACAGCTTCGTCCATATATAGTCTGGTTTGGAGAAGCGGTACCAGCTATCGGCAAAGCTATTCCTCTTGTAAAAGAGGCGGATTATCTGGCAGTC
>DAOTGZ010000134.1:0-7705 GCA_035447445.1 Spirochaetota bacterium
CATCTTCCCCTTTCAAGAGATGGGTTACCGAGTATCCTGCACCTTCCAATTGCTGTTTTTCGAAAATGGCTATCAGTGGCTCATCTTCAACAAGAAGAATGTTTTTCTTATCATTTGGCATTTATCTGTCCCGGTTACTAATATTGATTCCCGATATCATTTTAACAGTTTTTATAAATTAACCATGAGTACGAATATCATAATATATAATAATCAGCATATACTTTGTAATTATATAGTAAAAATATGAAAGTATCAAAAAAAATTAACCAATGATTCTGAATTACGATTTATTTTTGAAGATTTTTTTTGTATCTGTATTAATTGTTATTTTATCCTTCGTATACGCGACTAACTTATAATCAAAATTTGTTTAATCGATGTTATTTGTAATTTATACAATTATTAGAACAAGTAATCACTGTGTTTTTAACGATGAATTATGATCATCTAGCTTTTGAATCGACTCCCATTCTTTTTTGGCCTTATAACCTGTGATAAGGCCAAATATTGCAATAATATGGAAACCAAAACTAAACCAATCCTGCACTGCAAAAAAAATTAGAGTATCTAATGAATACAATACAATCCCGGTCAAAATAATGAAATTCGACTTAATTGAGTACTTTCCAAATAAAACAAAAACTGATATAATGAAAATATTAACAATTAACCCAATTATTCGCGCGTTTTGCATATTACTAAATACGCTATCCACAACCACTGTAATACCAAGTCCGGCAACAAAAAATCCATCTGTCTGTGTATTATGCAATATCATATTGACCAAAGACAAAGCAGCAATATAGTAAAACCAATGCAGTCCATTTTTCATCTTGTTTTTACAACTAATTTCAATCTCAGCTCTTTTTTTGACTAAATCAACATTGTCCATTTAAAGTACCACCTTCCATGTATTTATGAAGAAATAAATCAGATATATTATCAAGTATGGCAATTTATTTGCAATTAGAAAATTTTAAACAATAAATATTAAAATGCATCATACTTTATTTGATAGATAATCCGAATAATTTCTGCTCAAAACATAGAACAATCATCCTGATTATATATTCTTTCGAATATCTAATAATCTACAACTACTAATCAAATAATTTTTTATATAATATTAAACTGATTGATCATTTTACATCTATTCTTAATAGTTATCAAAACGATCGGATACAATGGTTTATTTTATATAAATTGTATAATTATTTCGTAAATATGGAGTTATTAACAGATGAAATATGAGCTGCTTTTTTTGAACAAACAGAAGTATATGGGGATCAAGACAAAAATAATGTTTAAAGACCACGACAATATTGATTTCGCCAGGCTTCAAAAAGATGTAATAAACGCCGGTATTAAAAACATTGATCGAAACCAAAGATTTATGGCAATTGATTCGGATTTTACTAAGGAGAGCTTCAGTTATACACCACTGGTTGCTGTTTCAGAATTTGAAGGAGATGGTTTTACAAGGTACACCAGAGAGGAAGGAGAATATTACTGCTTTGATGTAAATATTAAAGATCTGGGGCCAAAATGGTTTGATACCTGTATAAAATTTATCGAACAAAACGGCTTTCAAATAGACAGAGAATATGATCTTGAGTATTATCCGGAAGATTATCTATCCCGCATCGGGAATAATGATTTTTTATACAGTGAAGAAACCATTCAGATCATTTTTAAAAAAAAGTAGCCATTTATATAAAAAGATACTTATAATAAGCAAAAAACTCTCTGAAAATTGAAAAAAAATCCCTTAGTTCGAAATATTCGGCATGAGCTGAATATGTTTTTAACCCGACTTTTTTAAAGGCGAGTCTTGTTCTTGTTATATGAAAATATTGCGTAATAATCATTGCAGATTTTAATCCTTGTTGCCGCATTATTCTTTTAGAGTTTAATGCGGTTGCATAAGAATTTACCCCCGCATTATCCAAGATTATAAATTCCGAGGGCACATGTTTATTAATCAAATATTCTTTCATTGCTTCTGCTTCATCAAAGCCTTCTTTGCCTATGCCTCCGCTTACAATTATATATTGGAATAAACGGTTATGATACAGTTGGACCGACCTGTCCAGTCTGGCTTTCAAACGTTTTGAAGGAGTTCCATCAAGCTCTACTTTGTTGCCTAACACAATAGCTACATCACATTTTTGTATATTATCACTTAATCCATCATAAATAGTCAAAGTGACATGGACAGAAAACCAAGCCGCGCATAACGCAAAAAATATGGCAATTTTTTTTTGCTTGGTTTTCATGGATGCGACTCATGAGCAATTGCTATTATACCATCCCAAGATTCAAAAGGATGATGTCTTTTTATAAAAATATCATTACGCGGCTTTTTGGCATTCATCATTTATTACAGCTGTTTTTTTATTATGTTTTTTCATAATTGATTTAATAAATACTATTATAATAATGTCAAGTACTATGATCTATAATATGCCGACTGATTATTTTAATGATAATTTTAATTAGAATATTTGTTGAATACTTCAATGCTTTTTTTTATCCAGCGCCGATGGGTAACCATCTTCTGTTTTCGAGGAGGAATAATCCAATCGCTATGAACATGCCCTTCGGGTATCTTTCTTTCAGGCAATATTTTGTCACCAAGAAGTACAACACAGACACCCTCCGTTGTGCGAACAATCGGTTGAAGAAGATATTTGCCGCGGCAGATATAATAGCCAAGAATATCGCCCGGAACCCCCTTGAACTTTCCTTTGTGTAACTCAAGGTTATAAACTACATAATGCAAATCATTGAAACCAGCCTTAAGGCGAATACCTATATCCTGTCCGCAAAATGCCAATAGCCTTCGTCGCAGCATATCATTTGTATCGTTTTGCCAGTTGATAAAAGAGTAGTCATAAGCTTTTTTTAATGTTGCTAAAGACCCAAGCTGCGGCAATTTTACTGAAGAAAAATTGCCCTTACGCGAAAACGAACTAATTACATTGCAGATAGTATCTATACCAGAAGCTGTTAATGTGTTTAAAACAGAAACCGGCGTATCGTAGAGCTCTATCTTCGCCTTTTTGGTACGAGCAATTATCGAGCCGGCATCAAACCCAGCTACTACCTTGTGAACTGATCCCCATATTCTTTTCCAATTTTCAAGAATAGCAAAAGTATCCGGTTCCATACCGCGTAACCATGGTAGAGGCCCAGGATGATAATTAATAAAACCGTTTTTTGGTATAGTATATATCTCCGGGGGAACCCAGTATCCAAAAAAAACCACTCCGATATCTGCCTGGCAATTTTGTATTTTCTTGCAAATTTCAGAAAACTTATTACAGAACGACGGGTTTTCATAAATATTCTTTTTTATAACGGACAAATATGTACAAAGCTCCTTTGGCATTATAATATGTTTTTTTACTTTTACTCCGGGATACATTATTATCGGATCGTCTTGCTCTACCATAAGACCCGCAATATAGTGCCCATCTCTTTCAAGTTGTTCAATAAGTTTAAGTCCATAATCGACTCTTCCACGCGGACGCGACTTACCCAAATATACCACTATTCTCATGGTCTGCTTGTTTCTTCGTTTTTGAACAACCAGTTTATCAAGCATACTAAGCTCGAGTGGAGATAAAGGGTTGTTTTTTTGATTTTTTTTTGTTTTCAATTTATTCTCTTATTTATCTTTCATTATTATTCCTGACGATTTCATCAGTTCAGGATTTTTTTCAAACGATTTAACCAATTTCAGATAGTAAATTACTGCCTTATCTACCTTATTAATTCTGTACGCGATTGATAAACTTTTTCGCGCCGTTACCAGATCTTTTGCAAGAATGGCTTCAATAGCCGTTTCCAGATGTTCACGATTCTTTATCCGTAGGACCTTCTCTTCTTCGGTAAGCCCGTCTAAAACCTCGTATATGTCTGTCGCGCTTTTTTTGCCTTTCACTTGTATTCGACCCAGATATCGCGTCAATACCAGTTCTCTGTTTTGCAAAGCCTGATAAGTTGTCCCGCTGATTATTATGGAAGCACCGAACTTTTTGGTAAGCCCTTCAAGACGAGAAGCAAGATTAACGTTATCCGAAATAACCGTTGAATCTACCCGCTGTTCCTCGCCAAGTATGCCAAGCATTAATAGACCAGTATGAATACCAAAGCCAACCGCTATTTGCTCTTTTTTTTCTCCCGTCAAGTCGCGATTAAAATTATGAAGTTTTTTTAAGATTCCGACAGCAGTCTGTACGGCATCATCAGCTGATTGCGGAAAAAGCGCCATGATCGCGTCACCGATATACTTATCAATAAATCCATTGTTTTCACGAACAACCGGACCCACAACACTAAGATATGTGTTAAGAAAATCGAAGTTCTCTTTGGGACTCATCTTCTCTGACATTTGGGTAAATGAGCGAATGTCTGTAAACATAACCGACATCTCGGCCTGAATCTGATCACCAAGTTTAACATCAATAACGCTTTCTTTATTTAAAAATGTTAAAAACTGTTCGGGTACAAAACGAAAATAGGCAGTATTAAGCGCGACAATCTCGGATACATGCTTTTTTATCGCTCTGGCCATATTGTTAAAACTAATTGTTAAATCGGCAACTTCATCGTTTCCCTTTGCCTTGATATCAATTTCCAGTTTGCCCTCTGCAATCATGGTTGCGCCATTACGTAAATTTCTTATTGAAGTAAGCATTAAATAGAATAGTGTCGCGAAGAGCATCATAAAAATTATGCTTATAATCATGACATTGAGTAACACACGTCGAAACAGACGCGCGTTCTCTTGAGCATAATTTGTATAGTCTTTACCAACTTCTAAAAGCGCGACGACCGAACCTTCATCTGAATATATCGGGCCTACGGCATCCATCCAGAGCCCCCAGGCATCGGCAGCCTTTTCGGCCGCTATCTCGCCACGAAGAGCTCTTATATAAACACCACCCGGTTCATTGAGGTAATCAAAGGGATGAAACATCGATATACCATCGTTAAGAAACATCATTGAATAGATGCGTCCTTTTACAACACGATGCAAGGCAAAATAGTACCCATTATTCCATTCGTCCCTGTTTTCATTTAATAACAAATGGAAGCTCTCTCTGACATGAGAATACGCGTCGTTCATAAAATCACTCTGATTTTTTATATCATTAAAATATTGTGTATCTACCGCCTGTGTCATCAGTTGCACCATTAACGACAAGCGATTTGTCAACTCTTGCTGGTAGCGCTCGGACATATTATCAAAGACGGTTTTAGCTGTTATTAATAGAGCTATCACAGTTAAAGGAATAAATATTCCTATCTGCTTTAATATAATAGATACGCGGCGATTCATGACTACTGTATAAAACCTGATAATAAATACTATTGAGACAAGAAATGCCACAAGAAAAAGCAATTGAAAAACAGATGAACTTATTACTGCTTGTGAAGGCCGTTTCAAAGACTGCAAAACAACATCGGTTTTGCCGTTGGAAGAGATCACAACTATACTGTTTTTTAATGCTGCATAAATAGTTCCGCTATTATCGACATAAAATGTATATACAATTGATTCGGCGTCGGGGACACCCTCGCGTTTAAGAAGATCATTAGTCAATATTTCTTTAACAGTCCCATCGTATGATAATCGGGAAACGGAACCAGTTGTAAGATCAGAATAGTATATTTTATTATTGTCACCTGCTGTAACGTACCAGGGCACCGAAGGCATACCACCAGATAGATGGTTATCTCCACTGTAAAGAACCGGATCGCCGGCACTGTTTAAAAGTATATCTTCTTTTGACACACTCCCCTTTAATGCAGCAGAGCGTACAAATACAAAGCGGCCATCCAGATTTTTTTTACTTTCATCATGCACGGCAATGTGCCCTTTTTTGGTGCTATAAACATATTCACCGCTTTTGAGTCTTGTTATATAAGAAATAAATATTTGCGCGTTTTTGAAAGCCATAATTCTTGAAAAGTCCAACTCACCGGTGTCTGAGTCATACTGATACTGATTTACAGAATGAGCCTCTATTTCGAACCATCTGATCTTTTCATCAAAGGATCCAAGCCCGGTAAGTCTTCCACGTTGTACCAGCTGTGAAACGCGCTCAACTGACGAGTAATCTGTTTCAAAAATTACTGAATCAAATTCACCCAAAGCATTATATTTTATAAGCCTTTCGCGTGTAACGTAAAATCCCTGGTCATCAAGGGTTCTTGTTAAAACATAAAGATTTTGTTTGTTATCAGTAATAAGTGCTACAGCATTGTAAAACGAGTTATCGTTTCTTGAGCCCCCGTTAATAATATAACTGATTTCACCATTACGGTTTGTTTTGATTATTCGCCGAAGTGAGTCGTCAATACAATATATATCACCTAACGAGTCCGCTATTACATAAGAAGGATATTTGATCTCTTCTGTTTTATCTAGAGGACGAGTTATAATCTGGTCGGCCTGATAGATTAGAAGCAACAGAACAATGCTTAAAGAAGCTAGTAATATTAAAATTACGCGCAATGGCTTTCTCATTTTGTTTCTCCACCAGCCTTATCTTTGCAGTGACCAACCGCAGAGATAGGAATATAAACCAGTGTCACGATAACGAGTAAGACTGTAAACATTCCGATACCTTTTAATGGTCCCAGTATCAATATCGCACCAAAAAGTATAGGAGCTGCCATCTCCGCAATTTTCGCGGCAACTTCGAAATAGGCAACTGCCCTCTCTTCGCCTATTTTTTTAACAAGATCAATATTCAGATAGTAATCATTTTGTGCCGTGACGGCAAAACCCTCTACAATGCCCATTACTATTACCGTTGCAACAGCCCCGGCGATATTTCCTGTAAGTGCGAAAAAGGCCATTGCGATAGCCCAACCGGCAGAACCGGCAAGAAGGGATACCCTGTCACTGAAATGGCGTTTAAATAATCTTGATAATGTCGGCCCAAGATAGATAACAAAAAGCCCGTTAACAATAAAAAAACGACCCACATCTGATACCGAAAGCCCTTTTTCGGTAGCAAAAAGAGGGAAATAGTATACCAAGAACATTCCTGCTGTATATGTAGGTAATATTATAAAAAGGAAAAAGAGAATAACCTTGGGTTCAATAATAAAGCGGAATACCCCAACAGGTTTTAGAGTTATTTTATTAGGTGCAATTTTTATACCGAAAAGCAGTTGAACCATCAATAAACCACTGATGATCGCAAGCGCAAATGCAACATAAAAGACATCATAAAAACCAATTTGATCGGCAAGAAAGGCTCCAAAGAAAACACCTACGTTAAGGCCAGCCATTGACCCCGCGTAAAAATGGGCATAGGCATGCGATTTTAAAACGCTGTCTTTTTCGCTGCTTACTATGGAACGCAAACTGATAAGTATTAATCCGCTTCCAAGACCTACAAACGATCTTGCCGCAAAGAAGATATACATATTAACAGAGAGAGCAGAGAGCAGCAGACCCGCGGCAGCAAGCGCAATCCCGGCAATCTGGGCATGCTTCCACCTTCCCCGTGAAGAAAGCGAACCGCCTGTGATCAGCCCCACCGCAAAAAAGAGCATTTCTAAAGAGATTGGCAAAGCTATAATGATATCCTCTGACAGGTTCCATAACGGCTGATATAGAGACCGCATCATTACCGGCACAAAAGCTACCGACATAGATATGGCAAGCGTTATCAAAAAG
>DAOTGZ010000135.1:0-7605 GCA_035447445.1 Spirochaetota bacterium
ATCTACTTGATACAAATATTATAATCGGATTTCTTAAAAATGATCCAACGATTGTACAAAAAATTAGCAATCTATAAAGAATAACTCTACCAATAATTACTCTCGGCGAAATGCTTTATGGGGCAAATTGTTCCAATAATCTGCTCGATTACACTCGTTCGTCATAGCACTCGTGATCAATTACCACAGTCCATATAAGTCCATTGTCCGTTTTATATTTAACCTTGCCTTTAAGCTGGCTAACAACCATATCCCGCATTAAAAGCAGCCCAGGGTGAGACTCCACATCAAAATCAAAATCTTTCGGCAGCCCCCCACCGTTATCGGCAACTTCAAGCACAATGCCTCCCTCTTTTCCCTTATACAACTTGATATCAATTCTATGATTTTCTAAACGTCCGTTATGTTCCAAATGCTCGCTACTCTTTTCCGTTAAGCCCCCCTGCATCTCCACGCTATCCGGCAAAAACGCATGCTTGAGTGCGTTTGTTATAAGCTCGTTTAAAACAAACCCCAGAGGTATTGCCGTATCAAGAAGAACCCTTATATCTTGCAGATCCGTATTTATTTCGCACACTTTACCGTCGGGTAAATAGTTTTTTTGTAGAAGAACCACAAGATTTTTAAAAAACTCCTTAAGGTTCACATGCGAAAGATCGCTTGACTCATAAAGCTCTTGATGTACCAGAGCCATGGTACGTATCTTAAGATTCACATTCTTGACAATACCACCCCACTCTTCATTAAGGATCTTGTTAGAATAGAGCCAAAGCATGGAGCTAATTACCTGCATATTATTTTTAGTTCGGTGATACAGCTCTTTTATTAGAATCTCTTTTTCAGATACCATTTTTTGAAGCTTGACTTCTGCATCCTGTCGCTTAACAACCTCTTTTTCAAGCTGGTCAACCTTATCTTCAAGTTTTTTTACAAGCCTTTCGCTATATAATTTATAAACCTCTTTGTCATCACTGCCCATCTCAAGCTTTACCTGCGGCGAATCGTAACCACCCTGATTTACTCGCTCAATTATCTTATCAATTTCACTCAGTAAAACATCGGGCTCAAGCGGTTTGCGCAAAAAAAGATCCGCTCCAAGACGCATGGCAAAATCCTCGTCTCTTTTATCTACATATGTTGCTGTATAAAAAACAAAGGGTATACCTGCTTTACTCTTATCACTTTTAACAAGCGTGCAAAACTTAAAACCGTCCATCTCGGGCATTAGAATATCAGATATTATCAGATCAATTTTATTATTATCAAGTTTTTGCAACCCCTCTCTGCCGTTCGAGGCAGACACGGTAACATAACCTCGGCTTTTTAGCAGTACTTCAAGCAGATATCTTGCCTCTTGTTTGTCTTCAACTATCAGAATATTCATTAAATCTCCATACGTCTCTTACAGATTTTTTTCTGACCCCAGATAACTATTTATCTCTAAAATGAACCTTTCAGGGTTTATCGGTTTTTCCATGTATCCTGTGCAGCCTGCAGCTAATGCTTTCTCGCGGTCACCGGTCATTGCGTAAGACGTTAAAGCCACTATTACAAGATCCTTTCCACGCTCATCTTCTCTTATACGTCGAGTTGCCTCCAGCCCATTAATATCGGGCAACTGGATATCCATAATAATCAAGTCAGGTTGCTCTAACAACGCGGTTTCAACTCCTGGCAAGCCCTCTTTACACGATATTACATCAATTCCGTTACTCATCAGAATATAACTTATCAGATAAAGATTTGCGTCATTATCTTCAATCACCAGAACTCTTTTCAATTTTCACCTCCGTCTCAATTGGCAGCTGTACAAAAAAACTTGTTCCATTTCCGTATTCACTCTCCACACGGATACTTCCGCCAAGCATAACAACAATCCTCTGGGACAAATGAAGCCCAAGTCCAGTGCCTTCATGTTTTTTTGTAAGTGACGAATCTATCTGTTGAAACGGCTCAAACAGTTTTTGCATATCTTCATCCTTTACACCACAGCCTGTATCTATAACCGAAATTTCAAAGAATTTATTATTAATTTTTTTTACTGTAACAGTAACGCCTCCTTTATCAGTAAACTTGATAGCGTTACCCGCAATATTAATTACTATCTGACTTATTCTTCTTCGGTCACTAAGCACGGTAAAATTCTCTTCACATACATAATCAAGTTTTATATTTTTTTCAGAAACTCGATTATTCAATATACTCAAACTCTCTTGAACTGCGTCTTTAATATCAATTTTTTCGAGAGACAGCTCTGCTTTGTTAGCTTCTATTTTGGATATATCAAGTATCTCGTTAATCAAAGCCAAAAGATGGTTCGAGCTTTTCTTGATTATCTCAAGCTGTTTACGCTGTTCATCGGCAAGCTCACCCACCATACCCATAAGCAAAATCCCTGTAAAACCGATAATCGAATTTAACGGCGTTCTAAGCTCATGGCTCATACTTGCCAAAAAGATTGATTTTAATCTATCTGCTTCTTTAAGGTTTTTGTTCGCTTTCTCTAGCTCTTCAGTTCGCAACTGCAAATCCTGTGTACGGCTATCTACCAGCTCTTCAAGATATTTACGGTGAAGATCGAGCTGACGCTCCAGTTTTTTGCGATCATCAATATCCAGCATTACCCCTTGCCATCGGTAATTACCGTTAGCAAGAGCCGTAACCCTACCGATAGTGCGAAACCATTTTGTCTTGTCTTTATCAATATTTACTCTGTACTCAACGTCCAAAATACCGTTACCCGCTTGGGCTTTTTGTGACAGCTCTTCAATTATCCGTCTGTCTTCTGGTTCCACATATTCAAAAAAATTGTTAACATCAGCAAATGTTTTTTTGCCAACTCTTGAACCAAGAAACTCTTCTTCCCGTTTACCTTTGATAAGCGATTTTCTATTGCCATTAGAATCCTTGTCGTACATAAAGACAAGGCCAGGTATATTTTCAGCAAAACTGCGGTAAAGCTCGCGACTCTTTTCAAGAAGAGCCATTGTTACATGATGTTCGTCTATCTCGTCAGAAAGTTTCTTATTAATATGTTGCAGCAAACTAGTCTTTCTATTTACCTGCCACTTTAACAAAATAGACAAGATAATAAATAGTATAATCAAACCGGCAAGACCAGCAATCAGAGGCACTACCCATACAGGCATCTTCTTTTTTGGATACAGCTTATGCTCGGTTAATATATGATAGTAGACAGAGTCCATGTCCGTATGCCAGAGATCAAGATGATGATCGATTCTATCAGAAAGAATCGTGTTTAAAGAAGCACCCTTTGGAAAAGCAAAACCAAGCGCTGTTGGGTAAAATATAAAATTGTTTAGTACAAGCCCATACTCATCATCAAATGCGGCTCCAAAAAATCGGTTAACAACTCCAGCATCGGCCTTGCCTGTGCGCACAAGATCAAAAACCTGGTTATAATCATCGGCTTCGATAAAACTACACTCTACGTCGTAGCGCTTAACCAGATTGTATATACCATCCTCACCATCAGTCAAAATACTTCCTCTAAGCACAGCAACGGTTCTTCCATGTAGATCAAGTACCGAATTAATATCAAGTCGTGATTTTGTATAGATACATCCCCAGCTTGTTAAGACCGGCTTTTGGTGAAAATCAAAAATTATTTTTCTTGCTTCAGATACTGCTACATCGGGCATTATATCTATTTCGCCTCTTTCAAGCATCCCAAGACACTCATCCCACGTACCAAACCGGTACTCAAGCTGCCAACCTTCGGCATCAGCAATCTGTTTTAATATTGATGGAAACACCCCGTCCGGCTTGCCCTCATCGTTACGGTAAATTTTTGGATAGTTGTTATACAGGCCAACTCGCAGGGGGCGATCCATATTCTGTGCCATAATTGCAACAGAATTTAGAGCTACAAATAAAAGCAGGGTTATTTTTATGCTCTTTATCACAGTTTATTATCCCCGTGTCATAAATGACGATCCAGACATATACAAATTACTGAAATTTGTCTTGTTTTCAATAAAAATTACAAATGAATCACTCAATAGTCTGTATCCAAAATTAACCTTAACTATTCAACGCAGGTAATGCAAAGAAATGAGATCCGAAGTTTACAACATTAGGATAGAAAGAAGTTATAAATATTAACCAAATGAGATTATCAGTAACAACACGGCACCACAGTATTAATGAAAAGCAGTACCGAGTTGCTCACAGTCTGTTTCCAGATTTTCTGATTTAAGTCTGTTGTATAATTTTCAGTGATTCTATCTAGATTATATGATGTTGCATAAGCAATAACGGATGTTTAAAGAGCCGGTTGCTGGGTTTGTTCTGAAGCCATTTTTTTTACAAAATGTAACTCACCCCTGGCTTCTTTTATGCATGTAAAACCGGCTTTAAGATAAAAATTACGTGTGCGTATGTTCCAAGAAGGTGTTTCCAGTGTCCAACACTCTGCATCTGGGAACTTGTCCAGTATAAGTTCCATCGCCTTAAGACCATATCCTTGATGCTGAAACTCTGGATCAATCCAGATGCGCCCTAGGTTGTACTGCTTTTTTGTTCGATTTCGGTCACGAAACACAAGGGCTCCACCAATCAAATTATCACCAACATAAAAAGAAAAAAACCCATCCGAGCACGAGAGCATATTTTTATGCCAGCCTATGCTGTTAAACCCCGGAGGACCACTTTCGCCGGCAGGCGCGCCAAACTCTACATCAGATTCAAAAGCCGCTATGCTCGCGTCAACAAGCCGCGCAATCTGATCCGCTTTTGCGTTAACAAGTTTAATCATTTTCACATACCTCATTATTAAAGTATGCTTTTGTATCATATATCCGGTTCAAATACACGTCCGGTTTTGCTATTTATGGGAATTTTTAAAAAAACTTAGGTAAATTACCTTAAATCAAAAGTTGTGTGAAAGTGTCTCACCAATGTGACAAACGGGAGGGTGTCCGGTTCGCTATTTATATACTTTGCTATTTTTTTCGAGGTGTCATCTGTTTTAGATAAAAGATTAGGACTCTTTATCTTTACTTTATAGTAAAGTACGCACCATAAGATACCGTGCTACAAGGGAAAATTCTTGTGAAAAGACATAAGCTCGTATATTGGGAGTAAATGAAAGAATCTGTTGACAGAAAGCCCCCTGCATCATGGTGGATTAATTTAAATCATTGCAGCCCCTCATTCTTAAGGGGCTGCAATGATTATGGATTAAAACAGTATCAGTTTATTCTTTCTAAAACAGAGATCTCTGCGTTAATGGATTCATCAACAATAGTAACTATATAAGGTCCGCTTCCATTTGCATCTATTTTGCCAATTATTTTAGCACCGTCTGAATAACGAAGAGCATTAAAAGTGATTTGGTTGGAGCTGCTGACTGAAAAACAGGTTACATAATAGAGATCGGAGGAGAGCAATGTTGTAGTTGTACCATCTGTGGGATCAATTTTTATAAAATTTACGCTTCCAGAACTTTTACCGACAATATAGTAATAATTATCTGAACATGTAGCCGATATAACAGATGAAATGTCGGCTGCTGATATATCTATTGCCCGTGGAGAATTGGAACCGTTATCAACTTCCCACATAACAACAGGATAATCTGTTTCATAAATTACAATTTTATCTGCTGTTTTAAAAAGATAAGAGCCAGCACTGCCACATGTCATATAATAGTCTGTACTGTTGATCGTTGTATAAAAATTTGTGATGTAATCAGAAAAGGTTACGTTGTAAGCTCCGTCAACAGTAACTTTTTCAATAGTATTGTTGTTATCCCATCCTGAAAGGTAAATACTGCCGTCCAGCCCTTTCCAGTGAGCAAAATAATCATATAAGATGTCTTTTATACCACCATTGGTTTTTTTTATACGGCTATAATACACCGATCCATCCGATGATGAAAGAGATGCAGAATATATAACATTACCATTAGAGTCAACTGTAAAGAAATGAACATTGTCAATATCCGGAGTATATCTCTCACTGGTAATTTTGTTAGGATCTTCAATATTTATTTTTCTTAAACAATCTTTTTCATAGTCATATGAATAATATATAAAATATAAATTTCCAGATGAGTCGGTTTGGATTTTTTTACCATTTATAAACCCATTTCCGCCTTGTCCAGTCGGAACGGCATCTCCCAGGCCAAATACAGCTCCATCAGATTTCCTGACCAGGTAACCAAATTCCGGATAATCAGCATTACTGGGCCAACCAAAGAGAATTACAATATAATTGTTATTTATATTCTGGATATAAACAGGGCTACTATCATCACAATAGCCATCTTGATTAGGCACACAAGATAATTCTTTTCCGTTTTCATCAAAATAGCTGACTTTCTCGACTTTTCCATCAGCAGTAATTTTATAGAGTGTAGGTTTTTCATCTGATCTGCTTGAAATATCTGCTGTAACAAAGAGATTCTGGGCGTTTGTAATATCAATTGTTTTTAGTGGAATATTATCGTTTTCGCTTTTACCATCATCGCCACCACAAGCGACTAAAAAACACAAAAGAAAGATTAAACCGACCCAAGTTAGAGACCTGATAATTTTATTCATAATCACCACCACCACCACCATATTACATTTTTACATAATTTTACGTTTAAAAAGCGTCTATTTTTAATATACGATCAAATAATTGATGATCATAATTTTAATCATGCAAATATATAGCACATGCGGGCTTTTTATGTCAATTGGCCGATTGGCCAGTATTTGTAAAAAATTTGTTAAATAAATGTTAATTATTGCCAATTTCTTGAATATCCTGCAAAAAATTATAAAAGTACTCTCTCCCTCTTTCCTGCTACAATAAGTGTTATACTTGTTTTTGACCACATTTATAACTTTAATGGAACTGATCCCACTTTGACTTCATCAATTAATGTATTATTTTTGTTATATAAACCAATAACATTATAACTGCTGCTAAATGATGAATTATTCTATATTGGTACATATATAAGAAATTCTTCATTCTCGGATCATCCAAGAATAACTGGCTCTTCTAAATAATTACTATTGTTCATAAAATATTTTATATTATATTATAGAAAACTTCGAAAAATCACCATTTTAGGAAAGGCTATACCTTTTAAAGGGATATTAATGACAATTTTTATCGTAGCCACTCGAAAAACCGCTCATAAATATCGCTTTGAGGTCATCGTTATTTATGGCTTTATATAAGGAATTTTTCGCAAGTTTCTTATTAAAAAGTTACTTATCAGAGCTTGCCTGTATTCTTTTAGGAGATTATTACTACATGAAATTAACAAATAATCACACTTTACAACTGATCCGCGATTAGTCGTTCCCTTACACTATTAAAATTGGTTACTATACCACGACTTCGCTCTTCATCACGATCACCGTCGTACACAACGATTTTTTTTAATGCCGGGCTTATGGCCGAGTCAAAATAGTCCAGTCCCTTAAAAAATTCTTCTCTAAACGTGCCGGCTGCCTTAATCTCGATCGTTATAATCTTGTCCGCAACAGCATAAAGAAGATCCACCTCATGGCCTTTGGCGTCACGACAAGAAAGAGGTTGTTTGTTTTAACATTATTAAAACTAGTCTTGAGTATTTCTGTT
>DAOTGZ010000136.1:0-7461 GCA_035447445.1 Spirochaetota bacterium
TAGATAGTTACCACATTGATACTCAATATTACTTTTATTTTTTTTTGCCACCTCTTTAGCGTACGTAATAGAACGTCGAGAAAAATCGATACCAAAAACATCCGCACCGCAACTTGAAAATTTTTCTGCATATAAACCCGGACCACAGCCAAAATCGGCTACAGATACACCAGAGCCAAGTTTAAAATGTTCGATAATCCATTTTGCTGAACAAGCCATAAAATCGCCGCTTCTTGATGCAAGATCTATTGAATCATCAAGATGAGTTTCCAACATTTGAGACGATATATGTTCGTCATCCCAAAGCTCTTGAGCGGTATATTTACTGTATAAGGCGGGGCGTTTGTTAATTTTCTGTAACTCTTTAAACATAATATTTACTCACTCGCTTAATTCTCTGATTTTTTTTGCTAAGCCTCATATGGTAAAACTTTTTGTCAAAACTATATATCCACAATAATTACTAAAGTTAAAATCGCGGTTAGATAGTGCCAATCCAAAGATATTTTACCATAATTTTTATATTTTATAGAAAAAAAATCTGCTCTTGTAGAACAGATTTTATAATTTACAGCAAAATATTGCTGTCATATTTTTTCTTTGATAAAGTTAAGCTTACAGATTTTTCGCTGAGAATCATATTTAACTAACTATTTATTTACAGTTTTCAACTTAGACGAAAGCTCATCAATAAACTTTGCGAACTCATCGAAATTTTTTCCAAGCCTCATAACTGGCTCTGTTCCCATAATAAATCCATCAGCTATATTCAAGGCCGACTTAGCTGCTGCCGCATCTCGTATGCCAAATCCTATAACAACAGGAACATTACTCTTTAATCGGGCATGCTTGATTTTTTGTATTGTAGCATCGTCAAAAGCGAGATCTTGTCCCGTAATACCACGCATTGATATTGCGTATACAAATCCTGTGGCTCCAGTTACAACCTCTTCGATTTGTTCTAAAGTACTCTCAGGTGTAATGAAATTAATGTAATCAAGACCGGAATCAGTTGCTACTTTTTTTAGATCTACTGATTCTAAAAATGGTATGTCTGGCACTATCATACCTGCAATTGAGTGATCTTTGCATTTTTTACAAAAATTAGAGTAACCAGGTGCATGTGCCGTGTTAGCATAATTCATAAAATATATTTTTTTCTCGGACGGCATTTGTTCGCGAATCACGTCCACCGAATCAAGAATAGAATCCATGGTTTCACCATTTTCAAGAGCCTTGAAAGCAGCATCCACAATGACCGGTCCATCGGCAACAGGATCAGAAAAGGGTATGCCCACTTCAAGAAAATCAAATAGCTCCAAGCCCTTTAACGCGGCTTTTATAAAAGTATCTTTATCGGGATAATTACCAACAAGATATATTCCATTATAAGTGCTCATAATTGTACCTCGCCGAGTATTATTCCTAAATCCTTGTCTCCCCTTCCGGAAAGATTTATTACAACAGTTTTGTCTTTAAAAGTGGACGTGTTTTGTAGCAGATAGCCAACCGCGTGACTGCTTTCAAGTGCGGGGAGTATGCCCTCAAGTTTTGTTAGTGTATCGCATGCAGCAAGCGCATCTTCATCGTTACACGACACGTATGTAACACGGTTTGCGTCCTTCCAATATGAGTGTTCCGGACCTACTGATGGATAATCAAGCCCTGCCGATACTGAGTGCACAGGAAGAACCTGACCATAGCCATCCTGAATAAGGTAAGATCGCGCACCTTGAAAGATACCGGGAGACCCCTGAGTAAGTGTTTCACAGTGATCACCTGGATTATGTGATCGGCCTCCTGCCTCTACACCATAAAGAGGAACATCAGTTTCAGCAAAAGGGTAAAACATACCTGCGGCATTACTTCCTCCACCCACACAGGCAAATACGGCATCCGGCAGACGCCCCTCTTTCAGTTTAAATTGACGAATTGTCTCTTCTCCAATTATTTTTTGAAACTCTCGCACAATCTTAGGAAACGGATGAGGTCCAGTAACCGAGCCAAGAATATAGTGTGTATTTTGGCAACTTTTAACCCAATCACGCAAAGCCTCATTAACAGCATCTTTAAGGGTTTTAGACCCCGAATTCACAGGAACAACCGTGGCTCCTAAAAGTTTCATTCTTTTAACATTGGTTGCCTGACGTTCTATATCGACAGCCCCCATATAAACAACACATTCAAGCCCCATAAGAGCACATACCGTTGCAGTGGCAACTCCATGTTGCCCCGCACCTGTTTCGGCGATGATTCTTTTCTTATTCATAAACCGAGCAAGCATAATCTGACCAAGTGTATTGTTAAGCTTGTGAGCACCTGTATGCAGAAGGTCTTCACGTTTAAGGTATATGCGCACACCGGTTTTTTCTGATAATCTTTTTGCGAAATAAAGCGGAGTTGGTCGTCCGGCATAATTTTCCAAAAGATCTGCTAGTTCAGTCTTAACTTCTTCACTTTTTTGGAAACTCTCAAAAGATTTTTCCAGTTCATTAAGAACATTTATCAGAGTTTCCGGGACAAACCGTCCACCAAACTCTCCAAAATATCCTCTCATGTTAGGCAAAATATTACTCATTTAGTTAATTCCTCCAGTCTTTTCTTAAACTGTTCCATTTTTTGATGGGATTTTATTCCTGGACTATCCTCTAAACCAGACGAGAGGTCTACCCCATACGGTTTAGCAATCTGAAATAACTTATCCAAATTGTCACAATTCACACCACCCGCGATTATTGTTTTACTTATTAATTTAAAATCTTTTAAAAGCGTCCAATCAAATGACTCTCCAGTACCACCTTCACCCTTTAACGAAAGTGCATCTAATAAAAATGGTCCTTTGCAATCTATCTTCTCGAAATCGAGACTGTTTTCTATTCTATATGAGAGTAATACAGGATACTCTATCCGTGCAGCTTTTGTCTTTTCTGCTGCAAAGAGCTGTACATAATCCAACCCGGCACTCTTTGAAACATCATTGATTACATTGATGCTCTCATTTACAAATATTCCTACTTTCATAATTGAAGATGGAACCCTTGAAGTTATTTTCGCAGCCGTCGATGCGTCAATGTACCGTTTTGAACCAGGATAAAAAATAAGCCCTATTGCATCAACCCTTAGTGAAACTGCAAAATCAACATCTTCCTTTCTGGTAAAACCGCAATATTTACAAAACACTTGAAAGCTCCTTAACAAAACATGATGGGTCTCCCGATTTCATAAGCGCGCTTCCAATAAGGAAAACAGTTACGCCAGTATCGGTTGAAATCTTTTTAACATCATCACTGGTATTTATTCCGCTTGCTGATATACGTAAAACTGATTTAGGAACCTGCTTTAAAACTTTTGATCCTGCATTACAGTCTATAACCAGTGTATTAAGATCACGCATATTGACCATCACAATTTGTGGATTTATTGCCATAACCCTATCGAGCTCTTCTATTCTATTGATCTCGACAACTGGTACTACCGAACGTTCCATTGCGTATTCATAAAGCGAGGTGAGCTCATAATCAGTTAAACTCTGAGCGATTAAAAGCACCATATCGGCACCATAACGATAGGCAAGCTCTATCTGCTCTTTGAAGTAGATAAATTCTTTACAAAGAACAGGTACGGTAACCGCATTACAGACATCACGCAAATCCTCAAAACTGCCAGAAAAAAAATTAGAATCGGTTAACACGCTTATTGCTGCCGTTCCACCATTTTGGTAAGCAATTGCCTGTGAAGCAGCTTTTGCAGAGGTATCAAGAGTTTGTGTTGGTGAGCTTCTTTTGACCTCGGCAATAATATCAATTGCATCTGAAGGTATAAATGGATATGCAGGTCTAAACCGACTGTCACTATAATTAAGTAACTGCTTCACATTGTCTTGCTCAGAATTTTTTATTTCGCGCATTTTGTTTAACTTAAATTTTGTCATTTGTCTAACCACGAAGCCTTTTTATCGAATGCATAACATTGCCACTGATTATCTGTTCATAAGCCATTTTGAATCCCTCTTCTATTGAAGAGGCTTTATCAAGAACGCAAAGAGCAAGAGCAGAATTTAATGAAAGCAACTTAACAAGAGGAGTATCTTTCTTTTCACTAACAGTTTCTAAAAACAGCTGAGCATTCTGTTGCGCGCTATAATGTGAAGGTATTGACTTAGCCTCCTCTTTTGTAATATAAGGCGCAGGGTCAATTTCATACTCTCTAATATTATGTCCTTTTATCTCGGCCACTTGTGTTATTGCGAATGGCGAAACTTCATCCATCCCATCTTGCGACGAATAGAGAACTAGATGATCAAAACCTATTTGCACAGCTGCCTGAGAATAGACTGGAAGATATGCTTTATCAAATATACCAATCATTTGTCTTTTAGGTCTGGTTGGATTGGTAAGTGGCCCAAGCATGTTAAAAAGTGTCCGGGTTGCGAGTTGCTTGCGTACCGGAACCGCATATTTCATTGCCGGATGGTAGTTAGGCGCAAACATGAAAATAAAATTTGTTTTATCAAAATATGTCCGAGCTTCTTCGGCTTTAAGATTTATCGGAATGCCAAGTGCCTCGTAAAAATCTGCTGATCCTGATAATGAACTGACAGAGCGGTTGCCATGTTTGACAATAGGACAGCCCATAGAGTTTAGTATAATTGCTACAGCGGATGACACGTTAAACGAATGTATACCATCACCACCCGTTCCACAGGTATCAAAAAGATTGTCACCAGTAATACCAGGCGAAAGTGCAAATTCACGCATCGAAACAGCAGCACCCGCTATCTCATCCGCGCTTTCCTTACGCATTTTCATTGCGATTAAAAGAGCAGCAAGCTCACACTCTGCAACTTCACCCTGGAAAAGCGAATTAAAAAGTGTAGTTGTTTCAATTTTATTCAAAACCCCACCGTCATAGACTTTTTTAAGCATCTCTTTTGTATTCATGGCATATCTCCGTAAAATTTTTTATTATTTTCATACCGTGTTCACTTAAATAGCTCTCCGGATGAAACTGAACCCCGTAGATCGGCAACGTATTATGTTCAATAGCCATAATTTCGTTATCCGAACTTAGAGCCGTAATTTTTAATGTTGAAGGCAATTCATCCGATGAGACCGCAAGTGAATGATATCGCACCACTTTAAAACTATCAGGTATATCAGCGAATAACCTGCCACCAGAATGTTTAACAGAATCAATTTTACCATGCATTGTTTTTGCTGCATGCACAACCTTACCACCAAAGACAAGACCAACAGCCTGCATTCCCAGGCAAATACCAAGCACTGGTAAATATGTAATAGTTTTCAATACATCAAGGGTTATTCCCGAATTATCAGGTGTCGATGGTCCTGGAGAAAGAAGAATCCCATTATAACGTGAAAAATCTATCAGTGAAAAGTCACAATCATTAGAAAATATCTGAACATCTTCACCACATTTTTTAATATAGTTAACAACGTTATATGTGAACGAGTCATAGTTATCAATTACGCATATCATGTTTTTCCTCACACTTTACGGGGCATTGCATAAGCAAGAGAAGATGCCAACGCGCCCAGTTTATTTCTTATTTCCTGATACTCATTTTCCGGCTTACTATCCTGAACAATACCTGCGCCAGCCTGTAAATAGTTACCTTCTTTTGTAAAATATGCTGTTCGTATGGTAATGCAAGTATCAAGATATTGATTAAAACCCATATAACCGATAGCCCCTGAATATATGTCACGAGGTTGCGTTTCACATTCGTCAATAATTTCTATAGCCCTTACCTTTGGAGCCCCGCTAACTGTTCCTGCAGGAAAGGATTCTTTCAAAACATCGATCATATGTTTATCTTCATCAAGAACCGACTCAACATCCGAAACCAGATGAATAACGTGTGAATAATTTTCGGGTTTCATAAACCGAGTAACTTTTACACTTTCAGGTATCGCAATCCGAGATAGGTCGTTACGCGCAAGATCGACAAGCATAAGATGTTCAGCACACTCTTTTTCATCAGCCAGCATGGCTTCAGTGGCAAGTTTATCTGCTTTTTCATCACCTGTACGTTTTGCTGTACCGGCTATTGGCCTTAACATTGCTTCACGCCCGCTACAGCGCACATGCACTTCTGGGGAACTTCCTACAATTACTATGCCGTTAACTTTTATAAAGTACATGTACGGTGAGGGATTTGTTTTTCGCAGACGCAAATAGAATCTGTAAGGATCAATATCCTCAGGTATCATGGCCCTCATAGAGAGAACAATTTGCAAAGCCTCACCTTCGTCAATCATTGAAACAGCTTTCGCTACAGTTGACATAAAGTTAGTCTTGCTCTCTGTAAAACGAGGTTCAACCTCTTCAGCTCTTGAAGGCATATATGGCAGTGTTGTTTCTGAAATCTTGTTTATGATCTCTTCTTCAAGTTCTTCAAGGCGAGCAAGTGCATTGTAGTATGACTTCTGCACACCATCCTCCGGATAAACACAAACCGAAAGATAATATTTTTTTGTCTCGTTATCGAAACATATAAATTCATCGATATGCATAAGGTATATCTGAGGAATTTTATTATTCTCTCGTACAGGCTTGCGAAGGATACCACAGTAATTAACCATTTCGTATCCGAAATATCCGGCAAGACCCCCGTTAAAATGACCGAACTGCTCAAAGGCAGGTGATGTATAACGATCAATCTCTTTTTTAAGGTAACCAAAAACCTTGTCCTCCGGGAAAGAGCCAGTATGAACATTGTCTTTGTACATCTGTCCGCTCTCGAACCGGTAATGGTGACGAGGATTAATACCCATAAAAGAAAATCTGGTATTATCACTGTTGTCACCAAGGCTCTCGAGAAACATTACGTCACCCGCTTCAGACATTACTTTTAGAATTAATAGATGCCCGGGCTCCTCAAGGTTTAGTTCCCGATAAACCGGAATCCGGCTATACTGCTTGGCAAGTTTTTGATACTCGTTAAAATCAGGATAATGCATAAGTCCTCCCCTGGAGTTTAAAAAACCGCCTATAGGCGGTCTGTTGTTTAAATACAAAAAAACCGCGAAGCCCGCGGTATCATAACAGTCAAAGACAAATGTATACCACAGGCAAAACTATATTTTACCGCGCCACCACCAGTTCTTAATATTTATACTTTTATTAAACATTCTCGTAATATTCCTTTTCAATCTTGTTCTTGTTGTTTCTATGTATAGAAGCACCAAGGTGTTTCTATACATAGAAATACCTTGCAGTTATTGTCAACTTTTTTATGGATTTTTTTTAAAAAAACATGGCGAGAAAAGAAAAGCTGGATAAGAAACCGGAGAAACGAAGAACAGGAGAACAGGAAAATACCGGAGGAAATGGGAAAACTAGGATAGTGAGAAATCGGGAAAACGGGGACGGTGACGTTTTCCCGAGAAACGGGGACGGTGACGCTTTCCCGAGAAACGGGGACGGTGACTTTTTCCC
>DAOTGZ010000137.1:0-7453 GCA_035447445.1 Spirochaetota bacterium
CCAAACCGGTTTTAGTCTCTTCGGTTTTAGAAACATTTTTGACCTGATAAAACGGATCAAAGATGTAGGGGATATCATCAACAGGTATTGCCGGGCCATGGTTTCGAATTGTAATCGCAGTGATGCCATTATCAGTTTCGCATAAAACCGTAACGGGCTGCCCGGAATCTTTAGCATGATAAAAGGCATTATCCAGAAGATTCCCGATAAGTATTGTAAAGAGTCTGCGATCTGCTTTTATAGTTTTTTCTTGATCAATTTTTAACAACAGCATCGACCTGTCTATCCGTTGTTTTTGCCGCAGACCGTTAAAAAAATAGAGAAGGTCAATATTTTCAATTTTTAAGGCATCTGAGGTATAAGCCGTTCTGAAAGTTTTAAATACATCCTCGATTATTTTTTGCATTAGTTTTACATCTTTTTGTATCTCCAAACTTGCGTCTCCATCAAGAAAATCTGCTGCAAGTTTTATACGTGATAGAGGAGCTTTTAGTTTTTGGTTAACATCTATCAAAAGATGATCTTTGACCCTGACAAGATCTGAAAGAAGGCGGTTTATTTGTGAATAATCCTGATTAAATTTTTGCTCGGATATTTCATTATTTATTTTCAAAGCATCTCTGCTTCGAAGATAATCATTTTCTGTTTGTTCTCTAGAGATTACATCCTGCTCGGATTGTGAAGATGCCTCAACATAATAGTTCTCTTTTTGCAATAAAGGCGACTGCATCTCATTTCCTTTTAATAACAGATCACTATTATGTACGTTAGAATTTTTCCGTTTTAATAGAACATAAAACAAAACAATTGGAGCAGCGCAAAGAAAAATCAGAGCAATAATAAACATAATGGCTGTTCGAATACGAAATAGATCTACAATAAAAAGAGCGGAATGTTTCCCCTTTTTAAGATAATACCCTGCCTTTTGAGACCGAATATGAAACCATGTTTTCTCTCTATTACCTTCAATCATCTTTGGATAATCATATTCATCACGAGACTGCCAGATGAAATTTTCTACTTTAATATATATAATAAGTCCGGTTTTAAATGCAATATCTGAAGCTTCTCTTTTAATTGAAGAATCATCTTTATCAGATATTATTTGGTTAAATAGAAGATCCAGATTTGCTGCTTTTAACTGTAGATTATGTTTAAGTATAATAAATGCCGAAAATGATCCACCTACGCCCACTATTGTGATCCAAAGCAGTATTATTAATAGAGTTTTCTTGTTTCTGTTCATTTTTATCCTTGAAAGACGACTTGTAATCAGATTTTTCACTATTGTAATAATTACCCGATACCTATCAGGCAATTATTACAAAAAAATAATCAGATATTAAATTACACATGCTTTACCGGTTCTGTCAACTGAGAACTGCTCGGACATGATTAGGATATATAATTTCTATTAAAATTGACACAGTTAATTTTACAATAAATTGTTTATTTGAGCTCTATTAGGCAATCATCTTCTACTTGTTGACTATTTTGCAAGCTATTGCTAAAATGTCTTGACTATTTTGCAATGCAATGCTAAATAGTCGTTATGGACAGATATCTTGAGCAGATAATTATTGATGACTTAAAAAAGAAGCTGGTCATTCTTGTAGGGCCACGTCAGGTAGGAAAGACATGGCTGGCTAAAAAAATCATGTTTAGCTACAAAAATCCCTCATATCTAAACTATGATAATCTAAAAGATAAAAACATTATACTAAACCAGAGCTGGCTACCCTCTACCGATTTACTAATATTTGATGAACTTCATAAGATGCCCCAGTGGAAAAACTATTTAAAAGGTGTTTATGATACAAGACCTGATTCACTTCATATACTGTTAACAGGAAGCGCGCGTCTTGACACATTCCGCCATCAAGGAGATTCACTTTTAGGACGGTTTTTTATCCATCACCTGCTCCCCTTTTGCCCATCAGAGATCATGGACATGCCGCTCGAAAAATTTATAGAACGAGGTGGCTTTCCAGAGCCTGTTTTAGCGGAGTCATCAACAGACGCAAAACGGTGGCGAAACCAGTATATGGAAGGTATAATCAGAGACGATATACTCGATTTTGAAAACGTGCACAACTTTAAGACATTAAAAACACTTCTTGAAATGTTACGCCAACGCGTAGGAAGCCCTCTTTCTTTTAAATCAATTGCTGAAGACCTTCAGGTAGCCCCGAATACAGTAAAAAAATATATCGGGATATTTGAGTCGCTTTTTATAATATTCAGAATAACTCCTTACTCAAAAAATATTGCGCGCTCACTTCTTAAGGAACCTAAAATATATTTTTTTGATACGGGTCTTGTAAAGGGGGATGACGGTTTACGCTTTGAAAATCTGACAGCAGTGTCTCTGCTAAAACACTGTTATACATCAAGAGATGTCTTTGGAGAAAACCGTACGTTGCACTATTTACGTACTAAGGATGGGCGAGAAGTTGATTTTTGCATAGTGGATGATGACAAAATATCTTATATTGTAGAAGCAAAGCTACAGGACGATCAGCCATCCAAATCACTTCACTACTTTAAAGAACGATACCAGTTAAAAGCAGTTCAGCTAACTGCTTTTTTAAGAAATGAATATTCTAAAGACGGTATTGAGATAGTTAAAGGTGAAAGGTTTTTACGCGAACTCTATAGCTGAGTTGTATTGAATATACTGATACAGAATAAATTAGCAACTTTGCTCTATTTTTTATATTCTATATACAGACTGGATATTATCATTGCAATATAAATGCTACTTGTAAAATTTAACTAAGTTTTTGGCAAACTCAAGCAATAATATATTCAACAAGATAGCGTATGTAAACAGCAAGAGTCATCTTACAAATGAGCATAAGAACTTACTGAAAAGTCTTATAGAATAGATACTTAAACGATGTTACTCTTTGGAGCATCGTAATTATTCGAAGTTCACTTAATAACAACAATTTTTTGATTATGGAGTTACAATGAAAATTATTTCATTTATTTTAGTCGCAACATTGTTTCTAACTTGTTGTTCATCTTTTGAAAGTGAAACTTCTGGCAAAACAAATAAAGATTTCCCTGACGCAGACGGGGTAACATCTATACATGTTACGACCACGACCGTGCTTAATGATCTTGATTCTGCTACACTTGGAATAAATATCAACTATCTCACTGATAAAAATCTGGGTCTTAATTCAAGGCGAAGCATCAATAGCTCACTTGCTGATCTTAATATACGTATCCTCAGATTTCCTGGGGGTGAAAAGTCAGACAATTATCTTTGGGCGCAACATCCCTTTACAAACGCAAATCACTCTCTGGCAATCAAATCTGAAACTGCTTGGCCAAACAGCGACGACCGATTTTGCAGTGATCCCGTTACTGGAAGATTAACTGAAGAAACTCTTAATTTTGATGATATTATAAAAGTAGCATCTGGTATTAATGCAAAATTAATGGTGGTTGTAGCTTATGACTCGATCTTCTTTAAGGGAGTTGGTAAACCTTTGAAAGAAGACTTAATTGAATCAGCAGTCGAATGGGTAAAATATGCTAATATCGATAATAATTTCGGAGTTAATCTTTGGATGATTGGCAACGAGACATGGAATAGCGACTCATATAACGGTAGCGCAACTGCGTTGCAGTATTCGGCTGATCTCGCTGAGTATTCAACAGCAATGAAAGCAGTTGACCCGACAATTAAAATTATAGCTAATTCTAAGGGATATGACTATACTCGAGTGCTGCTCGAAAACGCCAAAGAGCATATCGACTATATTGGACTAAGTAACTACCCAATTCACGAATGGTCGGGAGGATACTCTGAATACAAAAAATATTCCGGTTCACTTCTGGGCGAAACTGATGAAGTTTTACGTGCTATACAATCTTATGGTACAGCACAAAAAATAATTATCACAGAGTTTTGTGCTATTGACTGGTCCGGAGAGTGGACTTCAACAAATGACACAGGCCACGCTTTATGTTCTTTTGAAATTGCGGGAGAACAATTGAATAATCCGAATATAGAGCACTCATTTTTTTGGACAACACAGTGGGTAAATAATGATAACCATCCATATCACGCGTTTGACCAAAACGGCAACAAGACTGCTGCTGGAAAATCACTCTGGCTCTGGAATCGCTTTCCTCTGACGCAGATGGTTTCTATAGAATCAACAACTCTGATAAGATGCTTTGCTTCATATGACTCGTTGTCAAAAAAGCTATATCTATATATGATAAACAAAGATAATGAATACAATAGGAAAATCTCGATAGTATTGAATGATTTTTCTACAAAATCAATTGGAAAGAGTTATACTATGAAAGGGCAATCTTCAGATGATAGTAATCCATCATTAACAGAATTTTTGGGAACTGCAATTTCAGATTCAGGGCTTAATATTACACTACCCGCTCTTTCGATAACAGTTATCGAATTGAACGGGGAGTAACTATTTCAAACCAATCATCTAAACACATAAACTTGTTTTTGATATGGCGTACAAACGTACACCATATCATTAATATAAGCTTAATCTGCAATTTCCTTGATATAAGGCCCTAACACCATCTCATGATAACCTTTGCCGACGGGGACAAGCGGATAAATTGCTTCATCAATATCTGTTATGACTTCAAGAAGAGCAGGTCCAGTTGCGGAAAACAACTCATTCAAGGCACTGCTGATTTCATCTGCTTTACTGATTCGTCTGCTATACTCGAAACCAAAAACCGAAGCCATCTTTGAAAAATCCGCGTCTATCTGCCTTTCAGTCGCCGAATGGCGTCCTTCAAAGGAGAGGTTCTCCAGATTACGGACCATTCCGTCACTGCGGTTATTCAGCAGAACTATCTTTACCGGTAATCCATACTGGCCTATTGTGTGAACCTCGCCCATGTTCATCCTGAAGCTTCCGTCTCCGTCGATAACAAGAACATTTTTACCGGGATTTGCATAATAGGCGCCAATAGCTGCCGGCATACCAAAGCCCATCGTTCCAAAGCTGCCCGAAGTTAAAAAACTGCGTGGAGTCGACATTTTTATATACTGTGCGGCAAGCAGCTGATGATTACCAACCCCGGTTGTTATTACAGTATCCGAAGGTAAAAGCCGGTTAATAGTATCTATTACATTGGCCTGCTGAATTTTTTCGCTTTCACGGTTATAGTTCAAGGGCCATCTTCTCTTTATTTTTGCGGCATGATTTCCCCAACCTGAAAAATCCAGATCTATCTCCTTAGTACAGGCATAACCGAGAAGATCTCCAAGTATATGTGACACGTCACCAACAGCCGAAAAATCGGGCTGGCGTTCTATTCTTATCTGTTTAACCTTGGCCGGATTTATATCAATGTATGCAATTCTGGACTTAATCGCAAAACCTACTTTTTCAGCAACGCGGTCATCCCAGCGAACGCCAAGGGCTATGAAAAGATCGTTCTCTTCAATTATTTTATTTGCATAGGGAGTGCCAAACATGCCCAGAAGCCCTAAAGATGTATCGTCTCGCTCATCAATTGCCCCCTTGCCCATCAGAGTATTAACAGAAGGAATATTAAAGCGCTTACTGAATTTGCGTACAAGCTCAGACGCTGCAACACTATTGACTCCGCCGCCTACATACAGCAATGGTCTTTTTGAAGATGCCAGAAGTTCAAAAAAAGAAAAACACTGCTGCTCTGATAAATGTGCTTCACTCTGATACGCGCTCTTGAAAAGGTCTACTGGAAGATCCTGATAGGCTCCTTCGGCCTTTTGAAGATTTAATGGTATATCAATTACAACCGGTCCCGGTTTTCCGTTTTGAGCCAGAAACCAGGAATCCTTGATAATTGATTCAATACGGAAAATGTCATCGACAAGGACAACCGCCTTGGCAGCGCCTTCAAATATCTGGCTGACATTGATATGCTGAAAAGAGTCAGTACCAAGTTTGTACTCAGGCACCTGCCCCGCAATTACCAGAAGCGGAATACTGTCGGCATTTGCATCGGAAACTGCTGTTAGAGTATTTGTAATTGCGGGTCCCGAGGTCACTACCGCTACCCCCATTTTGCTGCCCGAACGTGAATACCCGCCCGCGCTGAAAGCAGCAGACTGCTCGTTAGAATTTACTACAAACTCGATATCTGATTGACCGATCTCGTCTATAACCGGAAGGATTGCGGCTCCGGTATAACCGAAGACATGAGTAACGCCCAGATCCTTTAAAGACTGAACCAGAATTTTTGCACCTGTCATGATTGTCTCCTATATTTTAATCATATTTTATTTTCTATATTGTACTCTCATCTTTGCCTCTGTTTTAACAACTCCGGAATCTGTTATCACATCTGCCATTGCAGGCATATCATACAGATTCTGCCTGTTTTTCGATGTAGAGAGTTCACAAAAAAAAAGCCCCTCCCGGTTAATCCGGAAGGGGCTTTGCTGTTTTCTTTACATCAGAGATCCCTACGGTAATAACCGTAAAACTTTTTTATGCAGGACGCTGACGACGACTATAGAAACAGTCGAACAATGCAAAGAAATGTCTGCCAAAAAGTTTTTCACCGGGATCTTCTCCGAATTTTTGATTATTAATTAAACAAAGAATATTATGATATCTGAATCGGTCAATAAAAATACATAATTTTTTTTTAAAAAAAATAACTTGAGGTAGTTAGCAAAACTGATCATATTATATTTTTATGTCTGGTCAAATTGAACTGTCTTTTTTCAAAACAGAAAAAATCACCCTTTCTGAATCTAACGGTACCCGCAACATTGTACCCCATCTTGCGATAGATATTTACAGATATGGGATTCTCCATAAATGCATCAAACCTGATCGTCCTGTAATTATTCTCTTCGGCATAGTTTTCTGCAAAGAGAATCATCTTCCTGGCGATACCTCTGTTTTGATATTCTGGCGACACACACAATCTGTGAAGCACAAGAGGATTATTATCGGTATAGGTCCATCCGACCTGCAAATACTCATCCTCCTGCACTGTATTGATTACCTGAACCGCACAGAGTCTATCGTTTACAAAATAACCGTACATGGATGAAGCATTGATAGGAACATCGAATAATTACTTTTTTTAGAATAGCTACGTCACCAAAAGCATAATATAATAAGGATAATTTTTCTCGCAAGCTCAAAAAACCGCGGTAAAAAGGCACTTTAAGGATAGTGCCATTTTACCGCTTTATAATTGCATAATCCCCTGCTGATCCATCTGAGCTGTTGCGGATCTGAATATATCAATAACATCATCCAGTTGATCAATTGTAACCTTTTTTATGATTCCGATTACCTGTCATATAAGCATAATGAATTTCATTCAGGATATCACGCTTTCTGTTTAGCAGGATTCTTTTGATCGGCACCATTGCCATTAATCGGCAACGGCATCTTCTGGTTGTAATCCCTTTTATTGATATTTTCTTTGATTCTTTCAATCC
>DAOTGZ010000138.1:0-7400 GCA_035447445.1 Spirochaetota bacterium
CATTACAGATGCCTATGGTATCATAAAATCAATAGCATCGCAATCAACAGAAAAGACTATTAGGTTGATTGTTAATAGATGTCAATCTGTTTCTGAGGCTCGTCGTGTTGCAGACAGAATAATAAACATTGCTAGTCAGTTTTTAAATATTAAAGTCGAAAATCTTGGATTTATTTTTGAGGACAGCTTTGTTGCAAAGGCGGTAAGACATCAAAAGCCTTTTGTGTCCAGCTATCCCAAATCGCGCGCGGCGGGGTGCGTAAATATTATTGCCGATAAAATTGCTGGGCGTGAACCAGAGGGATCTTACGGTGGAGGCATCTCTGGTCTTTTTAAGCGACTTTTTACTCAAGTTGATGATGAAGAGGATGATATTGAGTAATATTTCATTCTGATTGTTTCTTAACATCTGTTTTTTTTGTATATTATGAGTTTTACTGTTTTTTTTATGTAATTTGCTCTCTTATGGTTATCCTTTTGATGTTGATGTAAAAAAAGGGTTGATTTTTTTTGTATTGTCCAAAATTATTTTTAAAGGTGACATAACTATCTTATGTTTATTTTAAAAAAAATTGAATATAAGGTTTCAGCTGTTCTGGCAGTGTTTGCCCTAGTGTTGTCACCTCTAGTGGGAATTATTTCCGGAATAAATGCCGGTGTTGTTGTTTTGCGAACAGCATTAATGGCTATTTTCTTTGCCGGTATCGGTTTTGTTGTTATTTTTGTTCTTAAGCGGTTTGTTCCTGAAGTTTACTCGGTTCTCAACCGCAATCAGAATCCCCTTGATATGGATGTTGAATCCATTGACGCAGGGATTTCTGGTGAACAGGAATATGAAGTTTACAACCCGGAAGATGAAACTGACGAAGATGCCGAAACAGTGCCGGATAGCAACCACGGAAATTTTGATCCTGGTTTGGCACCATCAACGTCTGAAAGTCTCGGTATCAAGGATCGTGCTATGGGGCGCCATATTCTTGAAGAAAGAGGGGTTAAGTATGAACCCAAGATTATGGCAGAAGCTATTCGTACGATGATGAGTAAAGACGAAAAATAACCGTGGATGGTATGATGAATAAGAAGAAAATTGCAGAGTATGAAGCGATAAATGAGGATGATCTTTGGCAAGATTTTGCTAAGAGCAATAATCAGGAGATTCGTGATTACTTTGTTATTAAATACGCACCTCTTGTAAAGTATGTTGCTGGAAAGGTTGCGATGGGAATGCCCCAGAACATTGAATTTGACGACTTGGTTTCGTACGGTATTTTTGGTCTTATGGATGCGATTAGTAAATATAATCCAGATCGTGGTATAAAATTTAAGACTTATGCGATGACACGTATTCGCGGGTCAATATTTGACGAATTGCGCTCTATTGACTGGATTCCGCGTTCTATACGACAGAAAGCCAAAGAGATCGAGAATATTATTGCCGAACTTGAAAACAAGTTGGGGCGTACGGTCGAAGATGAGGAAATATCTAAAGAGTTGGGTATCTCAATTGAAGAGTTCCATTCCATACTAAATAAAGTCAGCGGGACTTCAATGGTTTCTCTTAACGACATATGGTATCTTGGTGATGATAATGACGAGCTTTCCATCATGGAGACTCTTGAAGCACCGGATAATATGAATCCGGATGTTCTTGTCGAAAAAGAAGAAATTAAAGAGCATATAGTTGAAGCTATAAAGAAACTACCCGATAAAGAAAAAAAAGTGATAGTTCTTTACTATTATGAAGACTTGACACTAAAAGAGATTGGTCAGGTTCTTGATGTAACAGAGAGTCGTATATCACAACTTCACACCAAGGCAATCATGCGTTTGCGCGGCCGTTTAGGACGTATAAAATCAAATCTGGTCGGTTAATATGTCCAATTTGAAAAGCCTTCTCAAAAATATTGCCACAGAGAGCCCTTCTTCTGAAAACGAACTCGAAGTTTACGCCGATTCTATCCGACAGGGGTTAGATCTTGCGGCAAAAGAGCTGGGTATTGATATATCAATGCTCGATTATGAGGTTGCTCAGAGGGGAAACTCAGGCCTATTCGGTTTTGGACGTGTTCCATATAAATTATACGTTCGCGCGTTAAGTGAGCAAGAGGCGTTTGCCGATCTAAACGATCTTGATCAAAAGCTATCCAAAAACATATCAGATGAATTATCTCGTGAATTTACTGACCCAAATGCCCCAGGTACATTTAAGGTGCGAGTTACAAAAAGTGGTATATGGTTTACCGTTAAACCACCTAAAGGTAAAGGCCGTAAAGTTTCGATTGCCGATGTTGCTCAAAAGATGGATCATCTGCAAATAAAAGATTTTAATCAGGATTTGGTCAAAAAAAGTGTTGCGGCTCAGAGTGGGAAACCGGTGCGAATAGGAGAGTGGGTTCCAAACATAGAACTTGATGGAACGATGTATATCGAAATCAGTGATGATGAGATGTATGCCATGGCTCATTTTGAACCGCCACGTTTTTCCGGACGACATATGGAGCTTGATGATGTTTTACATTCTCTCAAAAACGCGGGAGTTGTTGTCGGTATTGATGAAGAAGCTATTAATAAATATCTAGACGAAATGAATTATTCTTCACCTCTTGTGGCTGCGGCCGGAGTTAAACCAAAAAACGGAACCGATGCCTATGTCGAGTATAAAGTCAGAGTCGAGAAAGAGATATCTTTTGATAACGATGACGATTCTGTAGATTTTAAAGATCTGAATTTAATTGAAAATGTTGTAGTTGGACAGCTTTTGGCAATTAAGCGGCCGGCTACAAATGGTGTTGAAGGGCGAACGGTTAAAAATAATATTATTCCTGTTAGGCCAGGAAAGGATATTGCTATCAAACATGGTGAAGGAACCATACTCTCGGATGACGGCATGGAGCTTACAGCTGAGAGAAATGGTCAGGTAATATTGAAAGGTGATAAGATATGCGTTGACGAAGTACTTCTTGTACAGGGAGATGTAAATAATGTTACCGGCAACATTGTCATGATGGGGTCTGTTGTTATTACAGGAAATGTACTGGACGAATTTTCAGTAAAAGCTTCAGGAAATGTGGAAGTGCGTGGTTCTGTACAGAAAGCTGTGATTGAAGCAGAGGGCGATATTGTAATTCGTCAGGGAATAAATGGTCGTGATGAAGGAAGAATCGAAACTACCAGCGGTTCAATTTACGCTAAATTTGTGAACAGGGCAAATCTGATCGCGGAAAAAAATGTAGTTGTAACGGAAGAGCTTTTGCAATCACGAGTGGATGCGGGGGGAACTGTATTTTGCAACGGAAGACGGGCACAGATAGTAGGTGGAGTGATTCGGGCCGGTGATGAAGTTAATGCAAAACAGATCGGATCAGATTCTTACACGAAAACTTTTATTTACGTGGGTATGAATCCAAAGGTTTTACAGCAAATGAACGATCTTTCTGCATCACTTGATTCAACCGCGGAAGAACTTGAAAAACTTGAGCTTGATATCAAGACGCTTACATCACGTAAAAAAAGATCAAGATTGTCAGAAGAGCAAGAAGAAAAACTGCAACTTTTAACTGATAGGCAGGCCAAACTTACGAAACGTCATGATGATATAGCTGGTGAAAGGGAAGAGCTTGAACAGTATCTTGATATGCTTGAACATAAAGGCATTGTATGTGCCGAAAAGCAGCTCTATCCAGGAGTAGAGATAATCATAAAGAATGAACGGTTGCCTGTTCAAGATCCCTATTCAAATGTCAGTATATCAATGAAAGATAAAAGTTGGGTTTTTGGAAATTATATTAAACCCGATTCTGTAGATACCATGACATCCTCTTCGCGAAGGAGGCGATAGATGGCAGTATCACCTATAGATCTTCAGACAAACATGGGGCATATGCATGATGTAGCCAAACAAGCACAAAGTCGAGCCGAGAATTTGCTTAATCAGCATCAATTTTTAGATCGAGAATCAGAACTGGAATCGAATCGGCATAAGGATCGTGTGGATGCAAATCGTGAGTCCGATGAAAGCAAGATGGAAAGTGCGAAAGAGCGTGAAAGTCGTGAAAAAAGTAAAAAGAAACATGATCAGACATTAAAAAGTTCAAAAAAAGATGATCAAGACAGTGATAAGCCACATGATCCCCTTCTGGGAAATAATATAGATTTTACTCGATAGGACCTGATATGCTTAATTTCTTTATGATATTGCTTACTAATATTTTTACTGGTGTAATTATTTATCTCGTGTTAACATTAAAACTTGAAAAATCTTCAACCGGTTATCATATTCAGAAATATAAACGGGAAATTGACGAGATGATGCGTGAGTTTAATAATAGCGCCGAGACAAACATTACACTTCTCGAAAACAGAATAAAGTTATGTAAAAAAATGTTAAAGCTAAGCGGATCAATTGAAAGTCTTGATATTAGATCAATTGAAGAGGATGCTGGTAGGCAAAAGATACATAAACAAATAACTCCCGTTAAAGAGGAAGAGTATCCAATTATACATGATTTTAATATAGAACAAAAAAATAAAAACAGCGGATCGCGTTCATTTGTAATTGATGAGGAGATTAGAATTGAACCGGGACGAGTGGAAGATGAAATCCCTGATATAGAAAAACAACTTAAAAATGGTGGTAATCAGCATGAGACATTTGTTTCGCTTTACCGTCAGGGGTATTCGCCATTAAAGATATCTGAAGCCTCAAATATAGCTCTACCTGAAGTACTTTTAATTTTGCAGCTTAACGGTATTGAGCCGGAAGCCGTTGGAGATATTAATGGATTTTGATCTGATAAGACGTCTCACTCCTGAAGAGTTCAGGAAGTTTGCTGATCTTATATATTCTGAAAGCGGAATATTCATGAAAGATTCTAAAATTACCCTGCTTTCTAACCGGTTGCGAAGACGCCTTCAAAGTTTGGAGCTTGAGACTTTTGCAGAGTATTATGAATATATTAATAGTCAGAAAGATCGATCACGTGAAATAGAAGAGTTACTCGATGTTGTATCAACTAACGAAACCTATTTCTTTCGTAATGAACGCCATTTTGAGGCTCTTATCAATAATTGTTTGCCGGAGATCGCAGCAAAAAAGAAAGAAAAAGTTTTAAGAATATGGAGTGCTGGATGTTCAACCGGTGAGGAACCATATACATTAGCCATTTGTGTTAATGAATGTCTTTCGCTTTTCCCGGGATGGCGTATAGAGATAATCGCTTCGGATATTGCTCATTCTGTGCTCGATTTTGCGAAAAAAGGATGTTATTCCGGTCGCAGAATTGAGAAGGTGAGTAAAACTCGACTTGAAAGATATTTTGACAAGGTTCCAGATGCGGACGGTGTATTTAAGGTCAAGAGTAATGTCAGCAAGCTTGTTGCTTTTAGCAGAATAAATCTGTTTAAAGATCCTTTCCCGTCTAACATTGATATAATATTTTGCCGAAATGTTATGATCTATTTTGATAATCTTCATCAAAGGGTGCTGGTTGGTAATTTTTTCCGATCTATTAACAAAGATACAGGTTTTTTCTTTATCGGCCACTCCGAAACTCTGCATGCAATATCTGAAGACTTCTCTTATGTAAAGATTAAGGATGCGCCTGTTTATGTCCCAACCCGACGGCTCAGTGAATATAAAGAAAATTGACGTCGGTATTGGCGAGTATGCTGTTGACAGATCACCGGTAATATTCAGAACTGTTCTAGGTTCATGCGTGTCATTGAACCTGTATGACCCTCTAATTCTTATGGGAGGGATGGCTCATATTGTTTTGCCACAGTTTTTTAAGTCTAGCGGAAAAGAGGATAGGTTTGCCGACAAGGTGATACCAAAAATGATCAAAGATTTGGAAAGCGGTGGTGCCAGAAGAGATAGGCTTGTGGCAAGAATGGCTGGTGGTGCTAATATGTACAGTAAACCAGGTGGTCCGGTGCTTTTTGATGTTGGCAATTCAAACATTAAAGCCGTTAAAAAAATAGTAACAGATTATGATATACCCATATTGTCAAATATATGCGGTGGACAAGTGGCAAGGATAGTGACATTCGATTTATCAACCGGAAGAGTCCGAGTTGATGAAATTAAACCAGAAGTGTCGTTTATGAAAGGTGACAAATGGAAAGTATGACAGGATATGCTTCAGTTGAAGGGAAAACAGAGCAGTTCTCTTTCTCGATAGAGGTTAAAACTTTAAATACAAAATTTCTGGAAATATATATTAATTTACCTAGAATTATTCGCCAGGAAGAGAATGTTTATTCTTCAATTGTTAAGGAGTACATAAACAGGGGAAAGGTAGAGGTAAATTTTGATCTTTTTGACTGGAATGAAGAGCGGCAGGTTTCGGTAAATACTGCCCTTATCAAGGCATATTACGATCAACTTTTAACAGTAGAAAATAAAATAATGGGTGATCGAAAGTTTAATATTGATGCAATACTGGGTTTTGATGGTGTTGTAGCAAAAGGAAGAACGTCAATAAATCCCTCTTCATTTGAGAAACTAACAGCAGCTTACCATAAAGCTCTTAAAAATGCTGTCAAGATGCGCCGAGAAGAGGGTAAATCCATTGAAAAAGATATACTCTTGTCTCTTAAAAATATAGGTGTTAATGTTCAAAAAATTACAAAACTTACAAAAAATAGCGCTTTAGAGCAATATCAAAAATTAAAAGAGCGAGTATCGGGGCTTGTTGGAGAGGGTGCTGATACGCAAAGATTGTATACGGAATTTGCTCTATTATCGGATCGGCTTGACATAAACGAGGAGTTATCACGGTTAAAGGATCATATGTCTAAGTTTAAAAATACATGTTCTGAAAAAGGTCCGATAGGTAAAAAACTTGATTTTATTGCTCAGGAGATGTTTCGTGAAATAAATACCATCGCTTCAAAATCAAATCGTTCAGATGTAGCGCATTGCGTAGTTGATGTTAAGAATTTAATTGATAAAATTCGTGAACAGTGCAGGAATGTGGTATGAAAAGTCAGCTGATAAATATAGGGTTTGGTAATGCGGTCGCTCTTAATCGTGTAGTTGCTATTGTTTCACCGTCATCGGCATCGGGCAAGCGAATCAGAGAAGAGGCGCGGGATACTCGGATGCTGATTGATGCTACACATGGTAGAAAAACTCGTTCTATTGTGATTATGGACAGTAATCATATTATTCTTTCTGGTATGCAACCAGAAACATTGATAAATCGTATGAATCAAGGTAAGGAAGAATAGTATGACAGTTATAATTTCTGCTCCATCTGGTGCTGGTAAATCCACAATAATCAGAGAGCTTCTTAATGTAGATAGCTCGCTTGAATTTGCTATATCTTCAACAACCCGACCAAGGCGAGAAACTGAGCAACATGCTCGTGAATACTATTTCGTGGATAAGGACACATTCA
>DAOTGZ010000139.1:0-7357 GCA_035447445.1 Spirochaetota bacterium
AATCATTGTTCATGATAATCCTCCCTGAAAGATGCAGCAATCTGTTTTACCTTGGAAAGACGCTTTCTGATGCCCGATACAGATAACCCCGTAACATCAGATATCTGCTGCAACTTCATCCTATCTATATAAAACATAACAGCAATCTCCCGTGTGCCCTCTTTTTCATCTTCAAATATAGAATCAAGATATTCATCCACAATCACCTTTGATTCACCTTCGTTGTAACATGCAATCGTGTGCAACACATCTTCGACTTCCGCTGGACTGACCCGCTTGTCTGCCTTGATAATATTTAAACAAATATTGGTTGCTATGGTATATAACAGACTTGAAGGATATTTATGTTCCAGACTTCCCTTGTACCGTAAAATTTTTACAAAAACATCCTGCATGGCATCTGCTGCCCTGTCCTCGTTCTTTAGCATTGCAAGGCATCTTCGATAGACCATTGGCCCATACTTAACATAATACTCTTCTACATTGATATTCATTCAGTAACCCGTTTAAGGGTACTTAGTACCCTTTCTTTAGAACTTTCCAAAGTCAATGGTTAAAACCATTGACATTTTTCTAAAAGAGTCGTCAGTTATTCCCTGAATGTCAATACCTTTTGTATATTTATACGATAGACCCGCTCCTGCTCGCGCCCATCTTGTTAGATTAACATACCCAATCACTGTGGGTTCAATAAGAAAGAATACACTGCTATTGAAATCTGAATCCTGATCTCTTGTAATGTCTAAAGAGCCCCCGCCAATTATTGATGTAACAGATAAGTTGAAGAGTTTTTTTTGAAAAAAATGTGCTCCAAGTAAGGCTCCACCATATCGAATATCTATTTCACCTTCATTTTGTTCCGGATCGACTCCCTCAATGTCACTTGCATCATGAGGATGAACAAGATTCATACTTTGAACGCCCAAGACAAATCTTTCATTAACAACCAAAGCTCCTCTTGCCCCGAAAAAGCTCATATCTGAATTAACAGTATTGCATACTCCTCCAAAACCGGTTAGCCTATAATTTCTATCACCAAGCAGTGATTGAGTCTCCATTTGTCTTGGTGTACTACTTTCAATATTTTGCTGATCAGATAAAAGTTTTTCACAAAACAGAGGCAATGAAGCAAATATGATTAAAAGAAAGATTGTCTTTTTCATATGATTCCTCTCCAGTCCATTATTACATAATCTTATTGCCTTCTGTTTTTATCTGTATTATATAACAGATAAAAACAGAAAAACGTTACATCTTAAACAAAATTTTAGCACTAAATAAATGAAAATCTTGATAAAAAATAGAACAACGGAAACGAAATAATAAGAAAATGTACGGTATTTATCACAAAAAGAGAGGCGGCATATTCGGAATCCAGTTTAAACAGATTTGCCGTAACAACCGAATAAACCGCAACCGGCATCATCGACTCTGCAATTATTATTTTTGTATATAGCGGATCGACATTAAACAGTATTGTAAATACTATGCCAAGAAATGGCGCAGCAATAAATTTTAACAAAAACATAAACATGGAAGACCGTGAAAAAAAACTTAACGATTTTAGATTATAACTAAGCCCCAGCATTATAAAAGAAAATATTACAACAGGGAAAATAAATATATCTGGGTTAATCTCTATTTCCGGACGATTAATTCCCAAACGATTCAACAAGAGAGCGGCAATTAACGCGTACATAGGCATATTATTAAGCGTGAAAAATTTTTTAAAAAGCACAGCCAAAGTAACCTTTTCTACTTTTCCACTACCCTTAAAAGAAGCGTATGTAAAAATAAACCCATAGGTAAAAAAGAAGAAGTAGATGATAAGAAGCAACGCCAGCGCCAAACCTTGTTCACCAAGAAGAATATAGCATATAAAAGCCCCCATTGTATAGCCCTGATTGGAAAGTGAAGACGATATTGTAAAAGTTTCACGGCGAATACTACTTTGACCAGTATAACGGGATAAGAACATTCCAGCTGCAAAAGTCATCACTGCTACAAAAAGACCAGCCGTTGGAAGAAACAGAAGATCACTGCTAAACCGGATATTCCATCCAGTCCAGAATGCCAGAAACGGTTCTAAAACAAACAAATTTGATTTAATTAGAAATCTTGTTAAAACATCACGGTTTTTCACTCTTTCACGCAGATAGTTACCCATTAAAAATGATATAACAATAATAAATTGAAAAAATATAAAACGATAGTACTGATACATATTTACCCCTAAAGTACTTTGTCTATAGCCATCTGCATCTTCGCCAAAAAAAAAGAGCGCCTAATAGGCACTCTTTTTTTATATTGCATCTCTGTAATAAACAGATCAAGAACTATTTGTTATACAGTTTACGCGGTTTGTATGACGTATGCAATAATTTATGAGCCTTGTGACTTCCGGGCTCTCCAAGAAAATCCTTATAAATCTTTGTAATCATTGGATTTTGATGTGAACATCTTTTTTCGGACTGTTCATCATCCTTGTAAATACCAGCAGCACGCTTGGCACGAATTTCATCTGTAGCACCATAAGGCTGACCACCGCCACCAACGCAACCGCCACGACACGCCATAACCTCTACGAAATCGTATGGCGATTTCTCGCCCTTGGCAAGAGCGTCTCTGATTTTATCCAGAACATACTCAACATTAACAAGGCCGTGAGCAACAGCAACGTTAACGCTGGTTCCCTTGATATCAATTGTAGCCTCTTTAACACCGTCAAGCCCGCGAACCGGAACAAGATTCACATCTGGAAGCTCTTCCTTGGTAATCAGGAAGTATGCCGAACGGAGAGCAGCCTCCATAACACCACCAGTTGCGCCAAAAATAGTACCTGCACCGGTATATTCAGCAAGAATCTCATCGGCATGTTCATCTTCAAGTTTAGCAAAATCGATACCAGCCTGTTTAATCATACGGGCAAGCTCTCTGGTTGTAAGGACAACATCAACATCCTGATATCCGCTAGAGAACATATCCTCGTTTCTATCACACTCGAACTTTTTCGCTGTACAAGGCATAACAGAGACCGAATAAATTTTAGATGCATCGACCTTCTGTTGCTCTGCAAAGTAGGTCTTTATCATGGCTCCCATCATCTCTTGAGGAGACTTGGCAGTAGAAAAATGTTCGATCATATCATGGTCATACTTCTCAAGATAATCGATCCATGCCGGACAACATGATGTAATAAGAGGTATTTTTTCATTTGATGTGAAACGCTTAACAAACTCTGTACCTTCTTCAAGAATTGTAAGGTCCGCAGAAAAGTTTGTGTCAAATACAGCTTTGAAACCCAAACGGCGCAATGCCGCGTAAAGTTTACCGGTAGAAATCTCTCCTGGCTCGTATCCAAAAGCTTCACCTATTGCCACACGCACTGCGGGAGCTATCTGAACAACGGGATAAATATCCTGACACCCTGGACACTGATTATTGATCTTGTTCCAAACCTCTGCAACCTGATCTTTTTCATAAATAGCACCAACCGGGCAATGAGCAGAACACTGACCACACTTTACACAAGGGCTGTCTGCAAGATCGACATCAGCAGCGGGAGCAATTCTTGTTTCAAAGCCACGTCCCAAGAATTCCAGCGCCCATACATTCTGCATATTTTGACAAACCTGCGCGCAACGCCCGCAAAGAACACATTTAGAAGGATCTAGTACTATTGATGATGTCGAAGTGTCTTTAGGTAAATCAGGAACCATTTGAGGATACGGAACCTCTCTGATTCCAAAATCGGCCGCAAGATTCTGCAGCTCACAGTTGCCGTTTCGACCGCACTTAAGACAATCATTGGGGTGCCTTGAAAGAATCAGCTCCAAAACGGTTTTTCTTACCTTTACGATCTCGGAATCGTGAGTAATAATGCTCATCCCCTCCTGAACGTCCATGGCACATGAACGAAACATCTTGGGAGAGTTTTCTAGCTTTACTATACACAAACCACAAGCAGCCCAAGGCTCAAGATCAGGATGATCACAAAGCTTAGGTATTTTTATTTGAGCAGCTTCAGCTGCTCTAAGTATCGTGAGCCCTTTTTGAACTTCGTAGGGCTTACCGTTAAATTTTACGTTTACAGTTTCCATTTATTTCCGCTCCTCCTTATCCGCGTGTTATTGCCTGAAATTTACATGCTTCGTAACATGCACCGCATTTGATACAGGCACTCTGATCAATTTCATGCGGTTGTTTACGTTCACCACTAATGGCGTTAACCGGACATTTTCTGGCGCAGACCGTACATCCGACACATTTATCTTTATGGATAACAAACTGTAGCAGATCCTTACATACTCCGGCGGAACATTTTTTATCTACGATATGTTCCATATATTCGTTCTCGAAATACCGGAGGGTAGAGGCAACCGGATTTGGTGCTGTCTGTCCAAGACCACAAAGAGAAGCTCTCTGCATGGCAAGAGATATATCTTTAAGTTTCTGGATATCCTCAATTTCACCGTTACCTTTTGAAATTCCGTCAAGAATTCCATAAAGCTGCTTACCACCGATTCGACATGGGGCACATTTTCCGCAAGACTCGTCCACAGTGAAATCAAGATAGAACTTCGCTATATCGAGCATACAATCGTCTTCATCCATTACGATAAGACCACCTGATCCCATGATAGAACCAAGCTTTGCAAGGTTTTCATAATCGATTGGAGTATCTAAAAACTCTTCGGTAATAACTCCACCTGAAGGTCCACCGGACTGAGCGGCCTTAAATTTACGACCTCCTGGTATACCACCACCAATATCATAGATGATTTCTCGAAGAGTAATACCCATAGGTACTTCAATAAGACCCGAGTTTTTGATTTTTCCTGTAAGAGCAAAAACCTTTGTTCCCTTTGAAGATTCTGTACCAATTGAAGAGAACCAGTCGCCACCCTTAAGAATTACCATAGGAATATTAGCATAGGTTTCTACGTTATTTATAACAGTTGGCTTTTTCCACAAACCATGTGTAGCAGGAAAAGGAGGGCGCGGTATAGGCATACCCCTTTTACCTTCGATAGAAGCAAGAAGAGCAGTCTCTTCACCACAGACAAAAGCTCCAGCACCAAGTCGAATCTCGATGTCAAAACTGAAGTCGCTTCCCAGAATATTTTCACCTAACAGACCCATCTCTTTGGCCTGCTTAATGGCAATTTTTAAACGGTTAATCGCAAGCGGATACTCGGCACGGATATAAATGAAGCCTTTTTGTGCGCCAACAGTAAAACCTGCGATAGTCATAGCTTCAAGTATTGAATGCGGATCACCTTCGAGAGTCGATCGATCCATGTAAGCACCCGGATCACCCTCATCGGCATTACAAACAACATATTTTGTTTCTGAGTTTGTTGCATTTTTTGTGAAGTTCCACTTCATCCAGGTCGGGAAACCTGCACCGCCACGTCCGCGCAAACCGGATTTTTTTAACTCTTCTATTACATCATCCGGTTTCATATCAAATATTACTTTTTCAAGAGCGGCATATCCATCGCGAGCAATATACTCCTCTATAACTTCAGGGTCTATCATACCACAGTTGCGCAAAACGACACGGAACTGTTTCTGATAGAATTGAATGTCTTTCTCTTCAGTTACCAAAGAAGACCGGTTTTTATCCTCATTAGGATTATAGATCAGACGCTGTACTGGACGTCCTTTCACAATATGCTCTTCTACGAGCTCCTTAGCGTCTTCCGGTTTAACCTGAACATAAAAAGTGTTTTCCGGAAGAATCTTAACTATCGGACCCTGTTCACAAAAACCGAAACAGCCGGTTTTGATAACCTGAACCTGAGCAAACAACTGATTTGCTTCGATCTCATTTTTTAAATTTTGATAAATCTTATCTGCATGACTGGACTCACATCCGGTACCGCCACAGACAAGAATATAACTTCTATATGCCATTTGTATCCCCCGGATTACTTATTTTTTAAAATATCAACTGATGGTCTATCAAAAACGTACTCGGAAACAAGCTGTTTTTGAACTAGATGCTTCTCTACAATATGTTTGGCTACATCAGCACTTACTTTATTGTAAATTGTGTCTGGCATATCCGGAACCTTTACCTCGACTGTGGGCTCATAAGTACAAAATCCCATGCACCCAGTCTGTTTGATTCGGACATTTTTCAAATTATGATTATCTATTTCAGCGATAAAAGCGTCTAGAGCCTCTTTCGCACCTGCTGCGATACCGCATGTTCCCATACCGACAATAACATCGATATCCTTGTTGTCAGTTTCGCGTTTTTGAATCTCTGCCTTTTTATTTTCTCTAAGCTTTCTAAGCTCTTCAAGTGTTAACCTGGCCATATTGTCCTCCGTCTTTTCAGGATATATCCTCTTCTTGTGAAGAGAAAAACTGTTTTATTAGTACAAGCGAGTCGGTGTCAGAAAATTCACCAACCGCATCTTTAAGTTCTGACCGCGATACTCTGTAAGACTCTTCATTATTTGAACGGTAAATTAAAAGATCATATTGCGCATCAAACAACATTATTGAACGCAAAGTACCTGCCAAATCACCTATTGGAGGCATATCCACATGAGCTTTGATAAAAGAAAGATAAAGTGAAGTACCAACACCCTTCTCTGATTTAATATCAAATTCACCACCAGTAGACTCTACTGCCTGCATCACAAAAGGAATTCCCAGGCCAACCTTTCTGTTTGTATGTTTAACACCGTCAGTAAAAAAAGGATCTTTTGCTTTTTGAAGTGTCTGGCCGTCCATGCCACAACCGTCATCACCGATACAAATTTCAAGCTTATCTTGCGACTCCAATATATCCAGAGTAATAAACGTTGCCCCGGATTCTACAGAATTCTGAGTTAGATCCAGAAGATAATCACAAACAGAATATTGCACAAAGACCTCTTAATTACCTTTAAACTTTGAAATCACACCTGGAAGCTGCTCCGCAGTGATTTTACCAAAAACCTCACCATTTACAGTCATTACAGGAGCAAGTCCGCAACAACCAATACAACGAACCGCTTCCAATGAAAATTCACCGTCATCGGTAGTACCGTTAACAGGTAATCCCAACAATCTCTCAAGCTCACTAATAAGGTCAGCTCCACCTTTAAGGTAGCATGCTGTTCCCATACAGACCTGAATAATGTTTTTACCTGGCTTAGTAAGTTTGAAAAAATGATAAAATGTTATTACACCATAAATCTTGGCTAGTGGCACATCAAGCATACGCGATAATTCAAGCGCGACCTCGCGAGGTATATATCCATACTCCTCTTGTACGCGGTGAAGAATCATAATAAGATTGCCCGGCTTCTCTTTCCATTCGCTGATAAACTGATTCAGCTCTGAAGAAAGCTCAACA
>DAOTGZ010000140.1:0-7334 GCA_035447445.1 Spirochaetota bacterium
GATAACTTCGCGGTATTTGATTACTCAATTGGACAGGATATAACAGACTATCTTGTTGTAATAAATACAGATGCGGATGGTAAACTGGATTATATGGCAATGGAAAGTTAAAACTCTTAAAAATTCAAGGGTAATCTACTGATCACGATTTATAAACTTGGCCCAGTCTTTACCGAAAGATCAGGCCGTAATGCCCTATGTAATAACATCATGGCATTTTTGTTATCAAGCCAGTTTATGATTTCACTGCTTCCATTACGCAAAAGCCAGGCTTCTGCTTTTTTTTCTTCACCGGCAAGTATCATATTGGCATAATAGGGCATAGCTGCTTCGAGAGATGTCACTTTTCGTTCTTTTGAATCATCAAGGTATCCCAGCGCCGCTTTTCTGGCAAGAAGTGGAAACTTTCGTGTCTTATCGATAAATCGGTTTCCATTCCACTCTATTACAAGCAGAGCACGCGGACCATGAGTAGCACCCAGAAGCTGTTCTATGCCCGAGTTAAGCATTATTATTTCAGGCACACCGTTATTATCAATATCCTTTATAAAGTGACCGGCGAGATTCTTCTGATTATTGTTACTTAGATCCCACGTTTTATTGTTCCACATTTTCTGCCAATTTTTGCTGTTTCCATTATCAATTGGTCCCGCGCTTTCGCAATTGTACGTAAGAATGTTTCTAACTGTTCCTGCTTTTATTTCAAAAATATAAACTGTCCAGTAAGAGTATGCTCCTCGTGTTCCAGCACACAAAACAAGTTCAGGTTTACCGTCTCCACTTATATCATGAAAAAAAAGAGTATAAGGATCTTTTTTTTTATCAAGATACTCATTAACATCATAAAGAAAGCCGTGAAAATAATATTTACCACCCAACTGATAAAGAGTGTGATCTCTGTTTTTTATGCGCACAAAAGCCGACGAGTCATCCGTATAACCAGAATAACCGTTAAACGCATAATAGTCATAATAGCAGATCTGAAAACCTTGCCAGTCAAAGTACATAAGCGGAAGAGGATCCTGATAACGGTTAAGACGCAAATTGAATTTTTTATTTGCAGCAGAGCTAATATTATAATGGAGCTCGTTTCTGTTTCTAAAGAGCTTCGCCCAAACATTAGAAACCAGGGTGCCGTCAAGCCCATGCTGTGAAAACAGCGGCACCCTAAACTGTAAAAAAGCACAGGTTAACAAAAAAAACGTCCGGCATCTCACTATTGCTTTAACCTCACATAAGAATAACATATCGTGAACTTCTAAAAATTACAATGTCCAAAAGACAGCATTCTTTAAGACATATTATAGTTAATTTTTTTTAGAGACTACCTATAATCATAAAACAGTTTCCGGATGCATAGTGCATTGCTAATTGCATCCAGCTATAACATATTCTCGCATATATTCTGGCGGAGTCATGGCAGGAGTACCACTATACGCCGATGCGAAAACCGCGACCAGTTGAAGATCAGGTACAACAAAAATATACTGTTCACGAGCTCCCCACGCAAAAAATACAGGGTATCCGTTATATTCATATACCCGATAACCATTACGAAGTATTACTACCGCATTAATCTGCTTTTCTTCAGAAAGCCGTTTTTCCATGATTTTAAATAATTTTTTGTCACAGCCCGCATCCCGTAGAGATAGTTTTTCCCAACTATTATTTGAAGGATAATAATCTGGCCGTACCTTTTTTGCGGTTATTTCTGTTTTTGAATTACAACAGGAAATGGTCAACGCCAAAGCAATTATAACTAATGAAAACTTCATCCTCTAAGACTCCTGTACTTTAACTGCTGTTTTTAGGTATTGAATAATATAACAAATAAAATTCTGCACATATATACAGAACAATCCGGGACAGTGGGCCAGGATCATCAATCTAAAACCAGTTTGTTAGCTATTTATAATAGGAAAGTAAAAAAGCCAATGTGCAAATATTTCTCACAATGTACAAAATATGTGCATTTAGTATACATTTAATAGTGAGAAACAGTCATCTCACACCAATCCAGAATTAGGTTTTAACTTATTACAGAAAGTTACAAAAGAAAGATACACTATTTGTTGCTTATTATGGTCAATTTTAACTGCAACCAAAAAAAAATGCAATAATAATCATTTCGGCACGGTATCTGCATCTATAATAGAAATTATTAACTCAACTGCTCAATTATTAATCACTGTGACATACTGTAAAGCGTTGTTATGCAATGAAAGATTATTATAAAATAAACTTCAGGCAAAACAGCGCAAGTACACACAATGAAAACAAATTTTTTGGAGGAAGTACATGAAGAGTCTTAAAAAGTTACTTGTTCTAGTTGTTGCGGCATCATTGCTGTTTGGACTTGCAAGTTGTAAGAAATCAAGCGGAAGCAGCGGCGATCTAATTAAAGTCGGCATTATTAACAATCCGCCTTCAGAATCAGGTTATCGCGCAGCTAACGTTGCAGATTTTGAAAAAGTATTCACAAAAGAAAATGGATACGATGTTTCAACTTTTTACAGCCTTAAAAACGACGAACAGTTAAATGCGGCAAGTCAGTTTATCACTGACGGTGTTGACTACATTTTTCTTTCTGCTGCGGCTACTGACGGTTGGGCTTCTGTTCTTTCACGCGCTAAAGAAGCCGGAATCAAAGTGTTTCTGTTTGACCGTATGTTAAACGCCGATCCTGATTTGTATGAAGCTGCTGTTGTATCTGACATGACTAATCAGGGCGACACTGCTGTTAAATGGCTTAAGGCACAAAACCTTCCCGAGTACAAAGTTATTCATATTCAAGGCGCAATGGGTAGTGATGCGCAAATAGGCCGTACTGCTGCTCTTGATAAAGAATTTGCCGCAGGTACAATGAAAATGATTGTACAGCAAACAGCAACATGGGACGAGGCAGAAGCTAAAAAGATTGTAGAATCAGTTATCAACTCTGGCGAAAAATTTAACGTTATTTACGCTGAAAATGATGGTATGGCAAAAGGTGCTGTTGCAGCGCTTGATGACGCGGGTATCACTCACGGTGTTGATAAAGACGTTGTAGTAATGGGCTTTGACTGCAACAAGTGGGCTCTTAGAGAACTTCTTGCAGGCAACTGGAACTATGATGGACAGTGCAGTCCGTTTCAAGCTTCTGTAATTGACGAAATGATTAAAACCGGAAATATTCCATCCAAGAAAGTTATATCCGAAGAGAAAGGTTTTGACGCGAAAACTATAACTCAAAAAGATATTGATACATACGGACTTGGAGACTGATATTTAACTCCTATACTCAAACGTTAAGAACAATTTAGTATTACGACTGCGCGGCGCCAATTGTATGAGTTTACCACACACTTGGCGTCGCAATTTTTTAAAATTTCCAAAGCATAAAGGCGGTTTGTAACAAATGAAAAACGATACTGTTTTATCCATGCGTGGAATATCAAAATCTTTTCCGGGTGTACGCGCGCTGCATAATGTAGACTTTACTCTTTGCGAGGGCGAGATTCATGCCCTTATGGGTGAAAACGGAGCCGGAAAATCCACACTGGTTAAAGTATTAACCGGGGTATACCAGAAAGACACAGGCAAGATAAACATTGCCGGAACCGATAAAGAGTTAAGAATTAAATCACCTCAGGACGCGCAAAATGCCGGAATAAGCACAGTTTATCAAGAAATTACACTCTGCCCTAACCTGACCGTCGCGGAAAATATTTTTATTGGCCGTGGTAACTACCGTTTTATTAATTGGCGGTCACAAGAAAAAAGGGCCGAGGAAATCCTTACAAAGCTTAAAATCCCGACAAGCGCGACAAGACAACTTGGAACCTGTTCTCTTGCTGTACAGCAAATGGTCGCCGTAGCACGCGCAGTTGATATGGAATGCAAGGTTCTTATTTTAGACGAGCCGACATCTTCCCTGGACGAGCAGGAAGTGGCTCTGCTTTTTTCACTTATGCGCGATTTAAAAGCACGCGGAGTAGGCATAATATTTATCACACACTTTCTAGAGCAGGTTTACGAGGTTTGTGATAGAATAACAGTTTTACGCAACGGAGAACTTGTAGGCGCTTATGATATCAACGAATTGCCACGAGTCGAGCTTATCTCCAAAATGATGGGTAAAGAGCTTGAAGAAATTTCAGAATTACAACATCAGAAGAAAACTGTAGCAAATGAAGATATACCACTAGTTTATGAAGCCTTTGGATTATCCAGTACGCAGGGTACAAAACCCTTTGACTTTAAAATAAAGAAAGGTGAAGTCAACGGATTTACAGGGCTGCTGGGATCCGGGCGAAGTGAGAGTGTACGAGCCATTTTCGGTGCCGACCGCATCACTGGTGGTAAAATAAAAATTAACGAAAAAGATACTAAAATATCGAGACCCAAAGATTCGATGAAACATGGTATCGGTTACTTGCCGGAAGATAGAAAAGGCGATGGAATAATTGAAGATCTCTCCGTACGAGAAAACATAATACTCGCGTTGCAGGTACTTAAGGGCTTTTTTCATCCTTTTTCCAGAGCAGAGGCCGAAGAGTTTGCTGACAAGTATATAAAACTATTAGGAATCAAAACAGCTTCCATGGACACGCCGATAAAATCGCTATCTGGCGGTAATCAACAGAAAGTGATACTTGCCCGCTGGCTGCTGACTAATCCTCAATACCTGATACTGGATGAACCCACACGGGGAATCGATATCGGTACAAAAGTCGAAATACAAAAGCTGGTACTTAAACTCGCGAATGACGGTGTCAGTGTCACCTTTATCTCTTCCGAGATTGAAGAGATGCTCACAACCTGCTCGCGACTTATAGTTATGCGTGATCGTAATATAGTAGGCGAACTAAAAGGTGAACAGATGACACAGACAAAAATCATGCACACAATAGCAGGGGAGGCGGCTCAAAATGCTTAAGAGTTTAAATATAAAAAAACTGTCACATTCTCAACTGGCAATACCGCTGTTCGCGCTTTTTCTGGTTATCGTATTTAATGTTTTTAGAGACATCAGTTTTTTTTCAATACACGTAATAACCAATAATTACGGAAACACTGTACTTTCGGGAAACCTGGTTAGTATAATAAACGGCGCCTCGGAACTTGTGTTGCTGGCAATAGCAATGACTCTGGTTACTTCGGCAACAAAGGGACAAGATATAAGCGTTGGCGCGGCAGCAGCAATTGCCGGAAGTGTTTTTGTGCGTGTACTTCGTGGAAACGAAATCACGATGCCTGTTATTTTTCTGGCACTTGCAACCGCCTGCATCGTTGCAATTCTTTTTGGGCTGTTTAACGGAGCACTGGTCGCCTTTTTTGATATTCAGCCGATGATCGCGTCATTGATTCTTTTTACGGCTGGACGTCCAATAGCATACTGGATAAACGGCGGAGCAACGCCTAACGTTGACAGTCCTCTTTTAAGCTATATCGGAAGTTTTATCCCGGGTATACCCATACCAAGCCCTATTCTTATTATCTTAGTGTTTGGAATATTGGTTACACTGGCTCTAAGGTTTACAAATCTTGGGCTTTACATCCAATCAGTGGGTATCAATGAACGGGCTGCAAGACTAAACGGTATTAACCCTGTTCTTATGAAACTATTGGCGTTTATGATCCTTGGCGTTTGCGTTACAATTGCCGGTGCAATTAACGTTTGTCGAATTGGTCTAATTAACCACGAAACAATACTAATCGATATCGAGATGGATGCCATTCTGGCTGTTGCAATCGGTGGAAACGCGCTTAGCGGTGGAAAGTTCAAATTGGCCGGTTCAATAATCGGAGCATATATCATTCAGGCATTAACGATTACTCTATATGCCATGAAAGTTTCATCAACAGCCGTAAAGGCATATAAAGCAGTTGTTATTATCGCAATTGTTGTTATAGGTTCACCAGTTGTGCAACAACATGCCGTTCAACTTCGCAACAGGCTGTTCAAAAAACCGATTAAACTAACGGAGAATAATTGATATGCCAATCAGAAAACTAAAAAATCTATTTTCCAGAGATATTGGGAATAAGCCAAAAGAACCAATTTCGAGCACGGCATTGCTATTAACTATAACCATTTGCGCATTTTCTGCGATGTACATATTTGCAATGATTGTATGGGGCGGTGGTTTTCTGAATCCCCAACAATTTTTGGATATATTCAATAACAACGCTTACCTAATCGTTATTTCTTGTGGATTAACCATAGTAATGATAGCAGCAGGTATTGACATTTCAGTTGGTGGTGTTGTCGCCCTGATAACAATGACCTGTGTTATTTTTCTTGAAGACTACAGCGGTAGTATCGCAGGTTCAATATTTCTGGCATTAGGCATTGGTCTTACAATCGGGCTTGTTCAGGGTTTTCTTGTCGCGTATTTAAAGATACAACCCTTTATTGTTACGCTTGCAGGCATGTTTTTTGCCAAAGGCCTGACAACCATAGTCAGCAGTGTTCCACGCACGGTAACTAACAATACATTTCTTGAGTTTAAGCAATTTCGCGTTGTAGTCCCTGGTATTGGCTCTTGCGGCAAAACAGGCAACTTTATCCCTGCCCGAATTGAGCCTGGAGTAATTATCGCTTTAATCATTGTACTTGCTGTTTGGGTAATGCTCAAATGGACTCGCTTTGGACGTAACCTTTACGCTGTTGGTGGTAGCGACCAGAGCGCGTTGATGCTTGGTATAAACGTTAAGCGAACACAATTTCTATCTTATGTAATTTGCGGACTGTTCGCTGGAATAGGCGGTTATGTATATCTGCTTCACACTGGCGCGGGTAACTCGGCAAACGCTTATCAGGCCGAAATTCAGGCAATAGCTTCATCAATTATAGGCGGAACCCTTTTGACAGGTGGAGTTGGCAGTGTAATAGGAACTCTTTTTGGAGTAATGTCTTTAAAAACATTTAGTAATATTGTTATCGCCTCTGGACTGCGAGAGCCCTATTGGCAAAGTATCACAACAGGCCTTATGCTATGTTTCTTTATACTTCTTCAAAGCGTAATAATTGCCTATCGCAAAAAGAAAGGTGTTGGTTGAGACTAAAATAACCGGATATACAAATTATTATTTTTTGACAAACATGAATAATGCATAAACGAAAAAATATCCATGATAAGATTTTTACCATTATCATGGATATAAAAGAATTTTTCGTGTTACCCGTGTGGCTTTTATCTTGTGCTAAAAGCTTTTTTTATAACAAGAACAACCTACAAGGGCAAGCTCCTTTGTCATTCGCCCAGCACCACTTTTAAAAGAAAATGGTGCTGGACAACCTCTGCTGGTCGCAAGATGACTCTTGCTGCTCGCAGATGCAACCTCTGCTG
>DAOTGZ010000141.1:0-7306 GCA_035447445.1 Spirochaetota bacterium
CCTGCAAAGCAATATAAGCAAATGCCACATTACTCTCCACCACCTCCGCCACCACCACCAGACTGATTTTTCATCCAGTTTGACTGAGCCTTAGAACCTGAGATACTCATCTCCATATTCGCGAATTTTCTACGGAGCTTCTCCTCATAATTCTTAAGATGCATTTCAAGTTTTTCAATTCTTTCATCAGCACGCTCAAGTGACTCATCCTGAAGATTAATCTTCGCAGCAATAATACTTTTACCCGGCATAATATAAGGCTTCAGCTTATTTTCCATAGTGTAACCAAAACCGTTATCAATCCGGTTGTCACCATCAGTATCCGATCCAAAAAGCATCTCTACACCCTGTGGGTTCTCCATAATAGCACTTCTCAGTTTACTCTCGTCAAGTACAAGTTTACCCTCTTTTATTGTCTCCCACGAGGCGTTCAGATCCCCTGTTGAAAGACCTACCTGGGATAAGAGACGTATTGGTTCTTCGGCACGAGAGGGGTAAGCAGAACTGACAGTCTGCTTAAGAGAGTTTTCAAGCTGAATAATTGTCATGTCACCAACAAAGGGACCATTTTCTCGCTTAACCTTCTTATAACTGTCTTTGCGGTCGGTCATGCCTGCCTTTGTCAGCTGTTTGTTGTAATCCAGATATTTATTATATGCTTCGACAAATTTTTTTATCTTGTCAACCGCCTTATCGATATCATTATCAATACTTATCTCTACCGGATTATCTGGATCAGCGCTCAACAGACTTAGAGTTACACCCGGAATAACATCATTAATACCTTCGTTGGATTCACGCACAAGCTCAATATCATTAACCTTAAGTTTCGCATTTGCAGCATCAGAAACAATATTTTTCGGTTTTAACTCTTTTGTTTCGTCAAGAGGCGTAACAAATGCTGCATCCTTAAAAGCCACCTCGCCTGTATTGGAATAGAAGATAACCCTTTCTATAAGTTTACCTTCAAATCGTTCACCAAGGGGAATCTCTTGCTTATCTTTAACATCTTTTGATATTTTAAAAAGTTCCTCTTTGCGAACCTCATCTTCTCTGTAAACAATACCCACTCCAATTGTATCTTCCGGGTCAACAACCTTGTCCACTTTATGTACAGGCCGCTCTCGAGAAACATTATACCCCTCTATTGTAATCCCCTTTATGGTTGTAGATTCAGTCGGACCTGTTTCGACCTTAAAAGGTAAAGCTTTGAATTCATCTTCCTCTTTTTCGGGCTCTATGAAGTTGGAGTCAAATTCAAGAATAGAGTTCTTCTTAACTTCAAAAGGTGTTGCAAGATTATATTCACGCCACAATACACCACTGAATCTAACCTCTTTACCGTCGGGAGCAACAGTTAAAGTACCATCCTCTTCAAACGGACGGCTTACACCCGCGTAATCATAAAAATAAGTCGAGTCAAAAACCAGATTAACCTGCTCTCTTTCACCTTCTCTATAACCGTCACTCAAACCTACGCTTTTCAGAAAAGGCAAATCTCCACTAATGCGCATTTCGCCTTTTTTGCCAGGAACCTTTGACTCTAAAACAAGGACACGTGACTCGGAGGTGGTGTTAACAACATTTGTATTTACAATATCCTCGAAATTCTCATTCATCTGCTCTGACAGCTTGTCAATAGTACCACCTCTGAAACGCAAAGATCGCTCCTCGCCGTTTACAGATATGCGTATCACACCAGCATCCATTTTTTTGTCTTTGCTTATCGCATCTGTTGTGATTTTATGTGTTCCAGCCAATTCAAGAACTGTGATATAATTTGTACCCTTACGTGCCAGCTTGCCGGCAACTGCTTCTACAATTTCAGGACGCGAGGATATAGCCTTTTTATCATCATACGAGGCACGGAAACCGTACAGATCCTTAACACTCTTTTCTATATCTTTTAAATGAGTCTCAAGATTTTGCAAAGCCCCTTTTTTCTGACGAAAAACATTCTTTTCGCTCTCTATCTTTCGTATAGGCTGTGACTCCACCTCAACAAGCTTGGAAATTATCGAATCGGTGTCAACCCCTGACGCCATTCCTCCCATTGTTATAGGCATTTTACACCTCCCAAAACCCCCGAAAATATCAGAAAAACATAATTTATGTCAAAAGAACACGAGTAACACTACCGAACATTCAGAAGATACTATTGGAACAGCCCTAGAGTAACTCCTTAACACATATTATGTCTACTAGTACCGATATCGGCAATTACTTTATTTCCATTAGTATTTTTTAAATTTTTTTTCGCCGATTTATTTTTTTTACAGTTAATATTTTGCCTTTGTCACACTATGTCAAAAAACAGGATTCACGGTTTAATTATGAGCTAAATCGCTGTTTAGGTATAGCGGATATTATTACAATACGGGATTAACAAGATGACGACACTATTTAAAAAATACAAAAAATGTACCCTGATAGTTACACTTCTTTTTATAGTGATTATTGCAGGAGTATATAATAAAAAAATAATTGTTTACGGGTTTAAACAGGGAAAGGGGCAACTTAATATTCTTTGTAATAGAGAACCCATACCCAAATTTTTGAAACGCTCAAGCCTAAGCGAAGAAGAAATTTATAAAATAGAACTGATAGAAGAGATAGTCAATTTCGCTGTAGACGAGCTTGGTCTTGATGATAATGGAGCCTATAGAACAATATATGATCAGCAAAACAGACCTCTGCTCTATCTGGTCACGGCAGCACCAGAATTTAGTCTTTCACCCTATCGTTGGGATTTCCCCATTGTTGGGTCATTCAGCTATCTGGGTTTCTTTGATCTTGACGATGCCCGCGAAGAAGCAAAAGCATTAGAAAAAAAAGGATATGATGTTCGCATAAGAGAAGTTAGCGCCTGGTCAACTCTTGGATATTTCAAGGATCCCATATTTACCGGCATGTTAAAAAGAAGTGAAGGCAGTCTCGCTAATCTTATAATTCACGAGATGACGCACGGTACAATCTTTGTTAAAAACAATATGAGATTTAACGAAAATATCGCAACATTTATCGGTGATACAGGCGCCATACTTTTTTTAAAAAAAAGATACGGTAACGATTCGCATTATTTAAAAAACCATATCAATTCGCAACAAGACAGGGATCTCTTTTATAATCATATTATGAGCGAGACAAAAAAACTTAAAGAGCTATATGAAACCTTTGACGACACCATGACCTACGAACAAAAAAAAGAACAAAAAGATAATATGATAAGGTCGATTATGCAATCAATTGCCGATATACCCTTTAATGATCCCAGTAATTATGAGAATCTGAAAAATTATCGTCCCACAAACGCATGGTTTACGGGTTACCTTACCTACAGGGCAGATTTAAGCAAAATAGCGGATATTTATTCCGATAACTATCATTCTGACCTAAGACTATTTGTAGAAGCGCTTAAAGAAAAAAAAGAGGGTATTTTGAACTAAAGCCATATTAATCAATCGTTACAATTATCTTGACAATATGTGCTTACAATAAAAAGTATTAATTTCTGAGAATTTCAAATAATTGCCATGTTTTAAAATCAATTATTGAAATTTCAGCCATTTTGCTTCTATAAATTTGGACAAAATTAAACGAAAAGGAGAAAACCATGAACAATAAGAAAACGGTGACTATTTTTGACTCTACACTTCGCGACGGAGCTCAAGCCGAAGGTATCTCCTTTTCAGTAAAAGACAAGATAGATATTTTACAGACACTTGATGATTTCGGTGTAACCTATATCGAAGCGGGCAATCCCGGTTCAAACCCAAAGGATCTTGAATTTTTTGAAACAGCAAAAAAGATCAAACTAAAGAACAGCACCCTTGCCGCGTTCGGCAGCACACGTCGTCGCAGCATCAAGGTTGAAGACGACGCGAATGTTCAATCGCTTCTTAAAGCCGAAACTCCGGCCGTTGTAATATTCGGTAAAAGCTGGGATTTCCATGTTACAGAAATATTAAAAGCCACACTTGATGAAAACCTGGAGATGATCAAGGACACAATCGAGTTCTTCAAAAAGAAAGGTAAAGAGGTAATATTTGACGCCGAACATTTTTTTGATGGATATAAAAACAATGCTGAATATGCGTTAAAATCGCTGCAGGCTGCCATAGACGGCGGTGCAGACTCGCTTTGTCTTTGCGAAACAAATGGTGGCGCTTATCCCGATGAGGTTGCAGAAATAGTTAACAGAGTAGTGACTACTTTTCCTGATAGTGTTATCGGAATTCATACACATAATGACGGCGGAATGGCTGTAGCTAATTCGGTAATGGCTGTTGTAAACGGTGCTACCCAGGTACAGGGAACATTTATTGGATTCGGTGAGAGATGTGGAAACGCTAATCTTTCGACAATAATTCCGAACCTAGAGATTAAACGCGGTTATAAATGCCTACCCGAAGGAAATCTTCAAAATCTTACAAGCGTATCAAGGAAAATTGCTTCTATCGCGAACATGCAATTGTATGATTTTACCCCTTTTGTAGGCAACAGCGCCTTTGCGCATAAAGGCGGCATGCATATTGATGGTGTTAATAAAAACTCAAGGACATTTGAACATATAGACCCTGCTCTTGTTGGAAACGAACGAAGATTTCTTGTGTCTGAGGTTGCAGGTCGCAGCATGATATTAAACACAATACAGAAGATTGACCCATCAATTGATAAAAATTCTCCCGAAACGAAAGAGATAATCGATATATTGAAAAGCATGGAGCACAATGGTTACCAATTTGAAGGAGCAGAAAGCTCTTTTGAACTGGTCATTCACCGTCACCTGAAAACATACAAACCATTTTTTCAACTTGAGCATTTCAAGATTATCGGAGAAGAACCTTCGGCAGACAAAACTGCGTGTACTAGCGCCATTATTAAAGTCAAAGTTGACCAAACAAGTGAGATAACCGCGGCTGAGGGTGACGGCCCTGTAAACGCTTTGGATATTGCGCTTAGAAAGGCTCTTGACCGTTTTTTCCCAGAACTAAAAAATGTAAAACTTACCGACTACAAGGTACGAGTACTAGATACAAAAAATGCTACAGCAGCAAAGGTACGGGTGCTTATCGAATCAACTGATGGCAAAGAGATATGGACAACAATCGGGGTTTCCACAGATATTATTGAAGCGAGCTGGAAGGCGCTTGTTGATTCAATTGAGTACAAACTTTTAAATAATAATTCGTAAGATTTTTGTTTTTAAAAATAGGCTTAATTAGTGGCAACCTCTAAAAATTAACTTTTCAACAAGGAACTTGCGAAAAATTCCTTTAGAATAGACACTTAAACCATGTTGCCCTCTGGAACATGGTAATTTTTCGAAGTTCCCTAGTTAGAATTTTTGACAAAAGAGTAATTAAAATCAGGTAACAGAAAAATTCTATATGGAGAATTAAATCATTCTCCATATAGAATAGTGCTGATGGTTTTAAAACGTAAGACAATTTAATATATGATAATATATAATCGCCCGTTTGAAGAATATTTTATCTTTGGCACCTGTTTGTGTCAATATATATACAAAAAAACCTGCCAGACGGTCTTATTTTAAAAATAAATCGCTATAACATATAATCTTAATATTGAATAATTCTAACTACCACCAATTTATACTTGAAAATGTGTCTGCTTTAAGTATATTATAACGAAGAAAAGACTTTGAAACCGCAAACGCCTTTGTTCTTGTCAAAGAGTATTAGTTTAATTATTTTCAAAGTTTTAATTTGCTCGCATTTAATCGGTGAAACTGATTACATATCATTGCTATCATTATGTCGCAAAATTAGTTATAATCCCGTATTGTTTGGGAGGGAGTTTATGAAAAACTTTCTAATTACCGTTTTAATTCTGATATTTACTGTATCGTGCCAAAATTCAACAGAATCTGAAAAAAAAAGCGACGAACCTGTTGCAAAGAAAGCTGTTATCAAAATCGCTTTTTCTATTGGTGAAGTTACCATCAAGGATAAAACAGACACAAGGAAAGCCATCTTGGGTGAAATTCTGGAAGAAGGTTCAACTATAATAACCGGAGAAAAATCTACAGCTGACTTAACTTTTTTTGACACCGGAATAATTCATATCGCCGAAAACAGCACACTTTCTGTTTCAGAAATATCCCCTGATGCTGATGGAACAACCGGTCTTGATATGCCCACCGGAAAAGCGGCTCTCGCGCTTTCTAAGCTGAAAAACGGTGATCTGAAAATAAAAACACCAACTATGGTTGCGGCGGTCAGAGGAACTGCTTTCGTAATTGAAACGACCAAGACAGGGAGCGCCGTTTCGGTTGTTCAGGGGGCAGTTGAAACCGGAATCATTGATTCAGGTACGGAGAAAAGCAATATTACAGTCATGACCAATGCAGGTGAAAAGACTACTGTTAAAACGTCCGATATTTCGGCCTACACTAGCGCAAAAAAAGAGTTAAAGCCGGTCAAAATGAAAAGACCTGACATCGTTATAGCTTCAAAAGAGTTAGGACTTATTGAAGCAAACAGGCATGATCTGGATCCGGAAACAGTTGAATACATCAGCGAAGAGCCTGTAAAATCTATTGAAAAACTATTGGAAGAGAGTGAAAAAAGCTTGCCATCACCTACAAATGATAAAGAAGAGAGTATAGATACTTCCGAGATAGACAAGGCCGCCAGAGAGGCGGAAGCGAAACGGCTAAAAGAAGAGAGAAGAAAAAAACGTATCGAGGCTGCAAAAGAAAGTGCTATAGCAGTACCAGCGATGTAAACCCACATTAGGAGATTTTTTTGGATATTGCTGATATCAGGCTCTACTGTTCACAAAAACCGGGATCATGGGAAGACTTCCCTTTTGACGAGACGACACTAGTCATAAAAACAGGATCAAAGATGTACGCTTTGATCTCCTTAACGAATACGCCTGTAAAAATAAATCTTAAATGCGATCCTGACCGCTCACAGCTGTTAAGACGAGATTACCCTTCCATAACAGAAGGATATCACATGAATAAACGACACTGGAATACGGTTACCAGTTCTGAAGAATCTTCGCATGATGTTTCTGACAAACTGCTTAAAGAGCTAATTGACCACTCTTATGATCTTGTATTTTCTTCTCTTACAAAAAAAGAGAAGCTTACGATTACAAAAAATTAGCATCAGATATTTTGCCACAAATAAGCTTGCAAACTTACCGCTGTTTTATTCTATAATTAACGTCTACTATAGTAGCAATTATTTTTGATAAATATTTACCCATACATTTATAGTAGAAAAACCATTTATCTATATTTTCAGGAGAACAACCATGAATTTCAATGAAA
>DAOTGZ010000142.1:0-7183 GCA_035447445.1 Spirochaetota bacterium
AATGATCTTCAGGCAATGATCCGTGACACCGAGATCGATTGCTGCTCAACTGCATTCGATGCCATAAGCAATCTGAATATGAAAGCTTATGATCTGGTAATATCCGAAGTTGATCTTCCTGGCGATAACTCCTTTGAATTTTACTATTATCTTGATAAAAATCTTCCATATATGCCAGTTATAATGACAACAAACCGGGATATCGATAGCTACTTTGACGAAATTTTTAAAAACGGTATAGGAAATGTTCTTTATAAGCCCATAAATAAGCAAGAACTAACGGGTCTAATATCAAAACTTCTTCGAGAAGCTCCCATTTTTGGACTAAAGAACTATCTTCCCGACATTGTTGAGCACAAAAGAATACGTATTGTCTCCTCTACGCAGATCAATGCCGCCATATCCAAAATTACATCTTACATACAAAAGTGGAACTTTGAAATTGAAAATATGATGATGATGAATCTCATTTTGAATGAAATTATAATTAATGCGGTTTACCATGCTCACGGCTTTACCCAAGAAAAACTGGCACGAAAAAAAATTACCCTACCCAAAGACAAATACGTAGATATATTTTTTGCACATAATGGTCGTGAATATGCTATTTGTGTTCGTGATTATATGGGAACTCTCTCTTCAAAAAGAATTCTTGAAAGCATAAATTCTGTTATTGAACAGCGAAAAACAATTGAACGCGCAATGCAAGAAGGAAACTTTGATAACTTTGACCTTGCTGAATCAGGCCGTGGAATTGAACTAGTACGTAAACTGGCCAAAGAGTACTACTTTATTATTCAAAAAGGCTTAAGAACAGAGACTATTCTGAAATTTGACAGCATTCACACCTTTGAATCCAATCCAATAACTTCACTAAAAATAATCGAGCGCCAATAATAAAAGAGACCAAAATGGTCTCTTTTATGCGTCCAAGCAGGAGGTGCAGGAAAAACAACTAGGAATTTCTTCCCCTTCTTAAAAAAGCGGGTACGTTTATATCTTCAACAGGCATTTCGTATATACGTTTTGTATTATTATTATATACCTTGTTGAGATATTCATAATTAACCGCACGATCAGCGCCCGAAACCTTACGCTCTTCAAGCTCAGTACCAAAAGCTCCCTGAACAAGATTCATGCTTTTTTCACTCTCAAACATTCCCTTTTGATGCTCATTCTTCTGTTTTAATGCGTTCTTTTTCTTATCAAAACCTGTTGCAATTACAGTAACCCTGACTCTCTCATCAAGAGCAGGATCAATTGTTGTTCCAAATATAATATTCGCGTTTGCATCCACTTGGCTTGTAATAAGTTCCGTTACTTCGGTAGCCTCGTGCAACGATAAATCCGTACCCCCGGCAATATTAATCAATACTGCTTTTGCACCTTCGATGCTAGTCTCTTCAAGAAGAGGACTATTGATAGCCATTCTGGTAGCATCAATGGATTTATTCTCTCCATGACCAATTCCAACGCCCATCAAAGCATCACCGGTCTCCCTCATAACCGTACGGACATCAGCAAAATCCACATTAACCAAACCGGTAACCTGAATAATATCCGCAAGCCCTTGAACTCCCTGGCGAAGTATGTCATCAGCCAATTTAAAAGCTTCATCAATTGGTGTTTTTTTATCAATTATTTTCAAAAGCAGGTCATTAGGTATTGTTATCGTTGTGTCAACTTTATCACGCAAATTGCGCATACCTTCTTCGGCCCGCTCCATGCGACGACGGCCTTCAACCTTAAATGGTTTTGTCACTACCGCTACTACCAGAGCGCCCAACTCTTTGGCAATTTCGGCAATAATCGGAGCAGCTCCCGTTACTGTTCCGCCCCCCATTCCAGCGGTTACAAAAACCATATCTGCGCCTTTTAAAAGTTTCTGAATCTTGTCCCGATCCTCATTTGCAGCCTCACGACCTTTTTCGGGATCAGCTCCAGCCCCAAGTCCGCGAGTTAGCTTATTTCCAATCTGAACCTGGTTTATCGCCAGAGACGCGGATAGTTGCTGCGCATCCGTATTAACAACAATAAACTCCACACCTTCCATGCCCGTAGAAATCATTCTGTTTACAGCGTTAGTTCCGGCTCCCCCGACTCCAACAACCTTGATGACTGTGTTCATCGTCCTGTCTTCCTGCATCTTTAACATACGCCCCCCATTAATGTAACTATTCTATATATTATGTCTCATTATGTCATCCAAAAAACGTATTTGTATTAATAAAATTGTAACTTTTTTTTAGAATAACATGCTATTTTAATTAATCCCATACTTAAAGATAGTCCTGAAACCATTTTTTCATCTTCATTTTTAATCCACCACTCTGCTTTTTGGTTCCCCCCTTTGCCTCTCTATATTGACGAGTCTTTATACCATATTTTACAAGTCCAACCGCGTTAGCATACTGCGGTGAAGACACAATATCTTTCATTCCGGTAATATTTTTTGCTCGTCCAATGCGAACAGGCAATCTAAAAACACGTTCAGCACACTCAACAGTACCCTCCAGCATGGCACCACCCCCCGTCAATACTACTCCAGCAGCCAAAAAATCTTTTTTGCCACTAACAAGAAGTTCCCGTTCAATCATCTCCATGATTTCGAACATGCGTGGCTCAATTATTCTGGCAAGCTCCATTCTCATAATTCTACGAGGAGCACGATCTCCAACAGATGGAACTTCCACCGTCTCGGAAGCATCAACAAACGATACCAAAGAAAGGCCATGCTTCTTTTTGATCATCTCTGCAGATTCAGCCGGTGTTGACAATCCAATCGATATATCATTTGTCACATGACGCCCACCTACAGGTAACACCGAAGTATATGCGACACCACCATCACTAAACACAGCAATGTCGGTTGTTCCACCACCTATATCTACAACTGCAACACCAAGCTCCATCTCCTCTGCCGATAAAACCGCCTCAGCCGCGGCCAAAGGAGAAAACACAATATCCTGGCAATGTATGCCGGATGCATTTACACTCTTAGTAAGGTTTATTATTGCAGAACGCGATCCTGTAACTATATGAACCTCCGCCTCAAGTCGAACTCCAGTCATGCCTATCGGATCTTTAATTCCACGCTGATCATCTACTGCAAATTCACGCGAGAGCACATGCATTATTTCTCTGTCCGCGGGTATTACTATAGCCTGAGCCGCTTGTATTACGCGACGTATCTCTCCTGCCGAAATTGATCGATTGCGTCCAGACACAGCAACAACACCCGGAGAATTTTCGCCTTTTATGTGACTGCCGGTTATAGCGACATAGCAAGCTGCTATTTCACAACCAGCCATCAACTCCGCATCCTCAATAGCCTTCGCAATAGCGGCCTGTGTGTTATCAATATTAATAATAACACCATTTTTCAATCCCCGAGAGGGAGCAACTCCCACTCCGGCTATTTCAACAAGACCGTTTTCATTTAAGAAACCTATTACAGCGCATGTCTTTGTTGAACCGATATCAAGACCGACTACTACATCTTCCATATAAACCCCGATAATCTATTCAAAAACAAATATCTTTTCCCTTAAATTAACCAGCGAGGGATAACGCTCTACTGTATCTAAATATCCCAAGCAAGCAACAAGACGTTCAAATCCATAACTGTCCTCAAAAATTTCGAACACGCTTTCACGTCCTTTCAAAGTAATTCTTAAAAAATTAGACTCAGTAAAATCCATAGAATCGATCTGATTCCATACCGGATAACTCTTTGCCAAGTTTATGGCGTTCTCTACTCTCTTTACTGTTTCCTCTTCCAACCTCTTTTCTTCAAAACTTTCAACCGGTAATATTATCAGAGGAGTCGATGAAGATCGTATTTCCCCAATTGTAACTATGTTATAATTGTTGTCAATTTCACAAAACCTGCTACTACCCGATCCAACTACATATACAGCAATCTCTGGTTGATTCTCTTCTACAACAATTGTTAGAATTCCCTTATTATCAATTATCTTGTAATCTGCTATTGCCGAATTTCCTTTAAGCGCTGCATCAAGTTTTTCTTTATTAACAATTATCCGGCCATCTTTTGAATAAACCCCTGCTGATCTTATTATATCATGCTTGGAAACATATTCAAGCCCAGTAAAACGTATACGCTGATAACTGCTCTCAGTTTCAGCATTAAGTGGTAATACAAAAAATATTAGCAAAATTAGACGTTTCACCTATCTTTGCTCCAACAATTTGAGTATTTCAGCACCACATCTGTAAATATCACCGGCTCCAAGAGTTAAAACTATATCACCCTCTCTAACTGTATCGGTAATTATCCCAGAAATTTTCTCAAAACTTTCAATTATTTGTGCCTCTTTACCATGATGTTTCATATATGAATCTGCAATTAACGCGGAAGTAACGCCTTCTATTGGAGTTTCACTTGCTGGGTATATGTCAGCCAAAAACAGTATATCCGTATCGGTAAAGGATTTTCCGAACTCATCCCACAAAAGTTGTGTCCGCGAATAGCGATGTGGCTGAAAAATAGTTACAACTCGTCGCCCCAAAGATTTAACAGCAGATAATGTAGCAGATATCTCTGTTGGGTGATGCCCATAATCATCGATTACCGTCACGCCGGCAGCCTCACCCAGAATTTCCAGTCTTCGCCCTACACCTTCAAACTCGGCCAAACCATTTTGTATGCAATCGAATTGTATCTCAAGTTCTCGAGCAACGGTTACAACCGCAAGTGAATTAACAACATTGTGGCGACCTAAAAGTTTCAGAGCTACCTCACCAAGATACTCATCACGAAAAAAACAGTTATACCTTGTCATTCCGTCTTCGAAACGAATATCCGAAGCTCTAAAATCGGCATCTTCGGAAATACCGTAAGTGAAATATGGACGTTCTATTTTAGGTAAAATTGAAACAACCGCTGGGTCATCAATGCATACAACCGCATATCCATAAAATGGCACATGATTTATATATTGAAGAAATGCGTCTTTTAACCCTTCAAAATATTTATAATAATCAAGATGATCAGCATCAATATTTGTAACAACACCAATCGTTGGGAGCAATTTCAGAAAAGAGCCATCCGACTCATCTGCCTCAAAGACGATATAGTCACCCTCACCTTTACGGGCATTGGATCCAAAATTCAACACTTTACCACCAATTATTGATGTCGGATTAACACCACAGCTCCATAAAACCGATGAAAGCATAGAAGATGTAGTAGTCTTACCATGAGTCCCGGCTACTCCGATACCATGTTTAAGGCGAACTAGTTCCGCAAGCATTTCTGATCGATGTATTATGGGAATAGATCTTTTGCGAGCCTCAATAATTTCTGGATTCAATGGATCAATCGCAGTAGAAGTAATTACAACATTTTGATCGGTAACGTTAGAAGCGTAGTGTCCTACAAAGACTTCCGCGCCAGCCTTTTTTAAATGTGCTGTTATCTCTGACTCACGCAAATCAGATCCTGTAACTGTATATCCAAGATTTATCAATATTTCCGCGATACCACTCATTCCAACTCCGCCAATACCGATAAAATGCATCTTGTTTTTGTTTCTGAAAATCATATCAAACTCCGCCACAAATATTAGCTATAATATCTTCCGCGGCGTGAATCCTAGACTCCTGCGCGCACTTTCTTCTCATCTGACGAAGTCGAGTTTCGCTACCAAGAATATCAAATATTACAGATGCGACCTCTTCGATGTTTACTTTTTTACCCTCAATCTTAACAGCAGCACCAGAACGGTCAAATACATCAGCATTTTTACTCTGATGATTCATTGCGGCATAAGGATACGGGATCAATATAGCAGGCAGTTTCATAGCTGCAAGTTCCATCATAACACCTGAACCAGATCGGCTGATCGCTATATCAGCAGCATGATATGCTATACCGACATCTTCAATAAAAGGAGAAAGGTAAACTGCACCCAATTCATTATCCTCATGTATTATCTTACGATAATGCTCATATGATTCAATACCTGTAGACCAGATAATACCTATATTACGGAATTCAGATTGATAAGTAAGCTTCATGTTAAGTATCAATTCACTAATCTGCACAGCTCCCTGGCTTCCACCAATCACAAGTATCACTCTATCGCAGTGTTGCATATTGTAATGCTTGCGGGCATCCTCCCTGCTAATATCACCAAGGACAACAGACCGTATAGGATTACCTACACACTCAATTTTATCACGATATTCAAGTTTAATAAAGTCTTCCGTATCATCAAAGGTTGTAAAAATTGTCTTCGCAAATTTTGCAAACATTGTGGTTACCCGACCAGGAACAGTATTTTGCTCACATAAATAGAGATTTATTTTAGATTTTCTTAACGCGAACAGAGCCGGGCCCGAGACATATCCACCCATGCCAATAACATCAGTGATACCGTTTCGCTTAACAAGAATCTTTACTCGAATCACAGCAATAATAAATCTGAGAACAAAAAACGGAAGTTTAAGTATATTCTTAGTCAATGCAGGAGCGTCATAGAATAACAAATCTTCTCTGTCAATATCGGTTATGTACTTAAATCTTTTATCTCTACGCCCTGTCAAAAATTTGACTGCAATCTTACGCCTATTGCACTCCTCATACAAGGCAATTCCGGGGCTAATATGTCCACCTGTCCCGCCACCGACTATCATTATTACCTTATCAACCATTTTATACTCCCCTCTAAAAATAATCGTTATTTTCTACAAAATCAGGATCTTCCAACATCATTTCCGACACCGCAGCTTCCCGGTAGCGGGATATATTTAATAATATTCCGGAACATATCATGCACGCTACTAGCGAAGATCCTCCATAGCTTATAAATGGCAATGGTATACCAGTTGTAGGAAGTGCCCCGGTTACAACTCCTATATTTATATATGCCTGAATAACTATATTCAGAGTCAATCCAATTGCCAATAATCTTCCAAAATCATCCGAAGCACTTACTGCAATCTTTATACCTCTATAAAAGAAAAATGTAAAGAGCAAAATTACGACAACTGACCCGACTAGCCCAGTTTCTTCCGCAATAACAGCAAAAATAAAGTCGTTATGCGGTTCAGGCAGTCTGTTGATCTTTTGTGTTCCATATCCAAGACCAACTCCAAGCAACCCACCTGTTTTAAATGCAATAAAAGACTGAATAAGGTGGTATCCGCTACCGTATCT
>DAOTGZ010000143.1:0-7099 GCA_035447445.1 Spirochaetota bacterium
GGTAAAGTGGGTACTATTGCGACAAAAAGAAGTGACAGCATAATTTTTGTTCTAATGGATGTACTGACCTGACTTACGGTAGTACTGACTTTTCGCCTAAAAGAAATAACAATAAAGTATACAGCAATAATAACCGGCACCACCATCATTACATTCATGAAAAATGTATTTAACGATGTAGCTGAACTTTCTTCCTTAGGAAGCAAGCCAAGTATCAACACTGTAGAAAAAACAAAAAGCCCCAGAAGAACCGCGAAATCCTGGATACGCCCCTTGTGATCACGACTGCCTTTTAAAAAAAACCTTAACATTACTCGGCAAAATCGCGTTCAATCAAAGCAACAATCTCTTCAACAGCCTCGTTTTCACCTTCACCTTCTGCTTTGATCTTTATTTCAGTTCCACCCGTTAACCCCAACGCGAGGACATTAAGTATGGATTTGAGGTTCGCGTCTGTTCCATCTTTTTCTATAAAAACATTACAACTATACTTGGATGCTGTTTTAACAAGCATGGTAGCGGGTCTCGCGTGAATACCCGACTCACCTTGTATTACTACCTTTTTTTCAACCATCGTTCTTTCCTACCTTTATCCAATCCTGAATACGCCTGTCGAGTTCCTGAGCCGAATAGACCCCCATCTTTTTCAAACGCTGATTTAAAGCGGCGCTTTCTATTAATATCGGTATATTTCGACCAGGTCTCACTGGGAGCAAAACATAGGGTACTTCCATTCCCAGCAGTTCATACCTGGTATCGTAAAGCCCCAGTCTCTCGTATTCTTTGTCATCATCCCACAGCTCCAGTTTTACTACAAGCTCAATTCTTTTCCGGTTTCTTACAGAACCAATACCAAACACATCCGTAACATTAAGTATGCCGAGACCTCTAATTTCCATATGATGACGGATAAAACGACTCCCCTGCCCCACCAGCATCGACTCCTTGACCCATTTTACATTGACTATATCATCCCCAATAAGGCGATGTCCACGTTCTATAAGTTCAAGGGCAGCTTCACTTTTACCAACCCCGCTTGCACCGATAATCAAAACACCAAGACCAAACACATCAACAAGAGTTCCATGCACATTTTTCTGTGGAGCATGCGTCTCCGAAACGACATAGTGGAACAGACGTATAAACTCTGCGGTGGTTAACGAGCTGACAAAAACCGGAGTACCCTTCTGTAATGCCAATTCAGTAAAAAGATAAGGTGGTTTTTTACCATGCGTAAAAACCGCACAAAAGACATTGCACGAAAAAAAATTATCAAGTGATTCATGCAACTTTTTTTCAGAGAGTGAATCGATATACGCACTTTCACCTTTTCCAAACACCTGAATTCTATCGGCTGCAAAATGGTCAAAAAAACCGGCAAGGCTGAGCCCCGGCCGGTTTACATCAGCACTTTTAATTTCCCTGCCAAGCCCCAGCTCGCCGGTAAGAGGCAAAAGCTGGAGCTGTGTGTCCTCAGGGTTTGAAAGAAGATCTCGCAAAAACAGTTTTTGAGTCATATTTATTGAGCCGGTACAACAATTTCCAGCTGATTTGAACGTTTAACCAGCAGATTCAAAGACGATGACTCTGTATTGTAAAAAGGAAACAGTTTTCGATCGCTTTTTTCATGTTCAGCGATAGCCTGGCTAACATTTAAAGCAGCAATATCTTTACGTGTCGCTTTAAGATCGATCTTTGGATCAGATGGCGATTCGTTTTTTATATCCAGTTCAAAACAGTTGAGGTCACCCGAAAATGATCTATTTTTAAGCATCTCATCGGGTACCTCTACCATAACATATTTTTTATCATCTTCGTAAAGCAGGGCGTAGTTTCTGCTCGCATAATCTATATTTTCGTTATCTTTTTTGTAAAGAATGAATCCCTTGTTATCCATCTTCAGTTCAAGATATGCTTCAATATAGTTAAGCGGTTTAGGCGAAGCCTCAACAACAGCTACAGACTCATGTCCATCCTTGTCCAGATCAACAATCGGAATAAAGTTTGTACCTGGACCTTTATGCATTTGCAATTTGTCCTTATATTTTTTAATCTGCTGATCAAGCTTATCAATCAAAGAATCAAGACAGCTGTAATAATCAGAAGATTTGTCGGAAGTATAAAACTTGGCTCCGTCTGCATGAATTATTATCTCAACAACTTTATCACTCTTTTCTTCGAATACAATCACCTCGATAGAGATTATTTGATTAAAATACTTTTCAACTTTTGAGACTTTTTTTTCCACATGTTCCTTGAGTTTGTCAGATACTGTCACATGTCTTCCGGTAATTTTTAGTTTCATACGCTCACTCCATTTTTAACTTATTTATTCTCTTCCTCTTTGTTGAAGAGGGAATGTTAAGAATTCCTCGATATTTTGCCACAGTCCGCCTTGCAGTCTGGATTCCTGCATTATCTAAGCGGGTAACAATTTGTTCATCGGTAAAGGGATTCAAGGGATCTTCATTCGTAACAATATCCTGAATCAACTTCTGTACATTATCCGACGACTGCTCGTTATCATCAGAATTGATTCGTGTAACGAAGAAATATTTTAATTCAAAGATGCCCCATACTGTCTGAACATATTTATTTGAAGTTACTCGACTTATTGTCGACTCGTTAAAACCTGTAATCTCTGCAATATTAGCGTGTATCAAAGGCTTAAGATGTCCCGGCCCTTTTTTAAGAAACTCGGTTTGACACTCCATTATGGCACGCACAACTTTCTCTATGGTTTCTCGTCTTCCGGATATACTTCTTAAAAGATATTTGGCAGAAGTAATACATTCACGCAGGTATTTCTTTATCTCTTTGTCAACTTTGGAAGATTCAACCAAACCGGTGTAATACTTATTAATTTTTATTCCCGGTACCAGATCATCGTAAAACATTAATACTATCTGATCATCAATATAGTGAACCTCAAGTTCGGGAATAACGTAATTGGTCTCGTTTCTTGAAAACATCCGACCCGGATAGGGTGAAAAGTTTTGAAGTAGATTACTTTTTTTGATTATCGTATCAAGAGGTACATCCATTTTTTTTGATATTTGATCAAAAAAAAGTTTTGAAAGCAGATCAAAATGATCCCGAATCATTTCGTAAAGTAATTCATCAGCCGGAAATTTGTTTTCACACTGCCACAAAAGAGACTGTTGAACAGATGAAGAACCGCAGCCTATGGGCTCAAGACGGGATATTTTTCTTAAAGAAAGGTCAAGATATTCAGGAGTTACAGACTGCTCGGCACAAAAAGACTCATGATCCTCTGTGAAAAATCCGTTAGAATCAAGCAGTGACACAAGAGTTTCTAGAAAAGAAAGCTCTTGTTCTGATCCTTTCAGAAGCCGAACCTGAGATATAAGATGATCCGCCAAAGATTCACGCTCTACAAATGCGTTTTCAATTGCCTGCTGTTTTCGATCCTCGTCATAACTTTTTTGAAAACCCGCGTCACTAGTATTACCAAAGTCTCGATCACGCTGTTCGATTCGATCTGCACGAGAGGTATCACCCGAAAGCTGTAGATTCATGTCATGAACCAGCTCACTGCTATATTCGGTCTCTCGGGACAAAGAGACCTCCTCCAAAACAGGATTTGACTCCAGTTCATGCGAAATGGTCTCAGCCAACTCAAGGGAGGAGAGCTGAAGCATTTCGATGGATTGACGTAAGCTTTGCGTCATGGCGAGACGCTGAGTTTGCTTTAAGCCTATGGAAAGTGACACTGCCATATTCAACCTCTGCCACAAAGGTACAACAGAATATCTATAATTTCAAGCTTTATTTTAAGACAGAAGCGGTTATAAATGTCTTAAAAAGGGGATGAGGCGCAGTTGGTTTTGATTTAAACTCAGGATGAAACTGAACAGCGTAAAACCAACGGTGTTCGGGCAATTCAAGAGTCTCCACAAGATCCAGATCGGGATTGATACCGCCGAAGACCATGCCCGCATCTTCGAAAATCTTTTTATACCTAGAAGTAAACTCGTACCGATGGCGGTGCCTTTCGTGAATCAGCTGTTTCTGGTATATATCAGCTATACCGCTTCCAGAAAGGAGCTTGCAAGCAAATGCTCCAAGACGCATGGAAGCTCCCTTGTCCTGGACTATTTTCTGATCTTCCATCAGGGAAATAACGGGATTTTTACATTCGGGATTAAATTCGGTCGAGTTGGCGTCCTCTAATCCGCAAACATTTCTGGCGAACTCAATAACCGCTGTATGAAGCCCCAAACAGATACCGAAGAAAGGAATATTATTTATACGGGCATATTCTATCGCTTTTATCTTACCCTCTATTCCTCTGCTACCGAAACCTCCAGGCACAAGAACCCCGTCTACTCCACTAAAAACCTTATCAATAGAGCCATCACAGCCCTCAAGCTCTTCAGGATCGATTTTCACAAGTTTTAACCTTGCCCTATTATATGCGGCACCATGAATAAGAGCTTCGTATATTGACTTATAAGCGTCCTGAAGAGAAACATATTTGCCTACAATACCTATTGTTACATCCTTTTCCGGATTGTTATGGTGGTCAACAAATTCAAGCCATTCAGAAATATCAAGTTCTCTCTTTGGCTTATTGAAATGCTCAAGAACAATATCATCATACTTAAAACCGTGCAACATCATAGGTATATCATAAATCGAATCACTATCAAGAGCCGATATGACATTTCCGTCTTCAACATTACAAAAAAGTGCTATTTTAGCTTTCATCTCATCATCTAGAGGCCGGGAAGAACGACATAATAAAATATCTGGAAGAATACCTGTCTGCATAAGCTCTTTTACAGAGTGTTGAGTCGGTTTAGTCTTGTGCTCACCCGCAACAGTTATTGCAGGAACAAGCGTAAGGTGTACAAACAACACATTATTTTTACCTAAATCCATACGCATCTGCCGGATAGCTTCAAGAAAAGGAACAGACTCAATATCCCCCACTGTACCACCTATTTCGACCAAAACAAAATCCAGATCTCCGGACTTGGACACATCAAAAATTCGCTTTTTAATCTCATTTGTAATATGCGGAATAACCTGTACGGTTCGCCCAAGATAATCGCCTCTACGCTCTCTTTCAATGACCGAAAGATATATTTGACCGGTTGATACTGAATTTTTACGAGTAAGCTCTGAGTTTGTAAATCGCTCATAATATCCAAGATCAAGGTCGGTCTCGGCCCCGTCTTCGGTTACGTATACTTCACCATGCTGATAAGGACTCATTGTACCGGGATCAATATTCAGATATGGATCCATCTTCAAAATAGAAATTTTATACCCATGTCCTTCCAGGAGTATTCCTAATGAGGCTGTAGATATGCCTTTCCCAAGAGAAGAGCAGACTCCACCGGTAATGAAAATAAACTTTGTTTTATCAGTCATAAGAGTTACGTCTCCGATTATATAAAGATAAGAACCCTTGAAAATGTTTTTAATGTCGGGTACAGGTTTTTTCAAAAGAATTTTATGCTACTCCTTTCGTCAATGAGCTTTTACGGACAAAAAAAGTATAACCGCTAATTTAACATTACCTTAACAATGCTAAATTAACGTCAAGGTTTGATTAACCCAGTAAAGGGTTTGACAAAATTGTTGGCACCATACATGCTTTGAACCGGAATTACTTTATCCGCTACACTTTAAGGTGATAGATTTATACAAAAATCCGGTAAATCGGGAGCTTCAAAATGCATGAAAAACGCCAGTATCATCGCTACCCCTGTCTGTTAAAAGTAAGATTCCAATATCACGATGGCAACCCCGAAGACCCCTATCAAATGGCTAAAAAGCCACAAAAGGGAAAGGGTCGAATCCTTGATATCAGTCGCGGCGGTATTTTCATAGCCTCTTATACCAAAACAGGAATCAATTTACCAATAAGAATCCTTTTTAAGACAAACAACCGAATTATTTCACAAACTGGTACAATTGTCCGAACAGGTCTTATAAGAAACAATCCGGCCGAAGTTCTTAAAAAATTTGCTTCCTTGGATATAAGTGAAGATGCCTATCTGGCAATCATGTTTAATGAACCTCTTGAAGATTTCGACAGTGATGAAATAACAATTTTATGAGAACAGATTTCATACATATCGACTCTATCGAAGACATTGATACATCCAAAGCGTCTGTTTACGACCTTAACAAAAGATACATGGATAAAAACGGCACAATGTACGGTCTTCGTTTCAACCGTTCACAGCGCAAGGTCGAGATTATCCGAATACTGCGTACTTCCAACGATCGTGCTCAGATGATACGCCACAGAATACGTGAAAAGAAGAAACAAGACATGAAAGAACTTGCCGAACTAGGGGATATTCCAGAAAATAGTGATGACCAGCTAATCGAGGACGAAATTGGAAAAGAAAATGAAATAGACGATTATTATACGGAAAATAACGATGATAGTGATTCTGATATAGCCGCAACAGGCGAAACGATGGAACCCGGATCAGAGTTAAGTACAATTGAAACAGAACTGAAAAATTTTAACCCTGACCATTTTATCAAAGAAATATTCGACACAATCAATACTCACCGTGACCGTTTTAATGGAGTGATAAACAATATTCACAACTCGAAAATGATATCACCCGACGACCGCGAACTCTCAAACATGCTTGAAGACACACATCGTTCACTTGACATTGACGGATTTCAAAAAATTGAAGATATAATCTCAATTTACAGGGAAATAAACGAATACCCGCGCCCTATTTCTTTTTATATCACGCACCTAGATCCCCGCTGCCGTGATATTTTAAATCAGATGCAAACGGACAAACAAAAATATCATTACATACTTCTTTACGAGATGGACCAACACCTTAAACATGTTTACAAGAAGTTATTGGGGTTTGCCGATTCTCTGCAAAAGATAATCGACGAGATTGAAATGAATATGGCTTCTAAAATAAACGCTCTGGCGCGTCAAAACCTCAAAGACGCGACATTTACTCTTGAAACCACTATCGGAGAGATAAAAACAGTTTTGACAAAGCTAACAACACTTGAACAATATATCAAAACCGAACGCAACTTCATACAACAATAGGGACACCTTCATGGACATACCAGA
>DAOTGZ010000144.1:0-7079 GCA_035447445.1 Spirochaetota bacterium
CCCAGAGCTGTTTTGAAGCCCAGGGTATATCTTCAAGCTTCAGAACTGTGCCATGATCGGTTATCGGAGAGTTGAAATCTGTTATAGAATAGACATGGTAATCCTTCATGTCGTAATGGCTTCCATCGGTTGAATCTGCAACCCCTGTATCTATATCGTGAGAGGGATAAATATAGAGCTTACCTTCAAAAACATGCGCGGAGGGATCGGCAGTAAAGTTATCTGTAACAAGAGGCTCGCCTGGTTTAAGTAGCAACTGACCGTTATCTTTTTCGGTTGATTTTTCTTTGCTACACGATAATAGTAATGTAACGGTTACCAAAGAAATTAAAACAGTTTGTAAAAATTTTTTGTACATGGTTATTTCCTTAAATTGTAAATTAATTGCAATTAGATTTCTTATTGCCAGTTTAGCAGCCTGATCTTCGATGTATTGATAACAATCAAGCTCTCGATAAGCCATCAACTTTTGAAACCCCTTTGTAAAAGCTGATTATAAAGGCAGTATAAAAAAAGCTCTATTTTTATCAAGACTATTATAAAATCCGATTACTGCTTAGAGTGTTAAAAAAATAGCCCTTCAATAAACTTTACTGTTAAGAATATCATGGTGTAACAATTTTTTTTCAAATAATCCCGAAAGAAACTCACTCTGTTTAGTAGAGGGTTTCTTTCGGATTAATAAATATTCTTAATCCACAAAAGCCTTATAGATTGCCTTTATCGATTTTTCATAGTCGTTTTCATCTATACCAATGATAATGTTTAGCTCTGATGAACCTTGATCAATTACCCTAACATTAATTTTTTCTTCTGCAAGAGCACCAAAAAGTTTCGCGGCAACCCCCACCTTGTGAGCCATTCCATGGCCAACCGTAGCAATTAGCGCAAGATTATCTATCACCTTTATACTGTCCGGATTCATTTCCAGACGAATATCCTCTAACACATCATCTTCTACATCTGCAAATGATTTTGAATCCAATACGATACTCATAGAGTCAATACCGGTTGGAGAGTGCTCGTATGAGAGATTATGATTTTCAAGAATACCAAGTACCTTGCGTCCAAATCCTCTCTCTTTATTCATCATGCTCTTTTCTATGTGTATCATTGAAAAAGCTGTTCGACCAGCTATTCCGGTTATTACCTGTTTAGCACCTTCAGGTTCTGGTCCGATCATAGTGCCAGAATCTTCCGGAAAGTTTGTATTACGTATGTTGATTTTGATATCTTTATCACGGCATGGTGCAATAGCCTCATCATGTAAAACACTGGCTCCGCTGTACGATAGCTCTCTTATCTCGCGGTAACTGACATAAGCCATGGGACGCGCGTTATCAACAATACGGGGATCGGCCATAAGAAGCCCGGATACATCTGTCCAGTTTTCATAAACTTCGGCGTCACAAGCCTTGGCAAGTATTGCTCCTGTAATATCGGAACCACCTCTTGTAAAAGTTTTAAGATTACCCTTTGTATCTGATCCGTAAAATCCCGGAACAACATAGATTTTACTGTCATCCGATAATGACTCCCTAATATCACGATACGACTGATCAAGAACTCTGTAACGGCTGTCAAACTTTATCAGTGGATAAGAATCCACAAATTCGGCCTCAAGATATTCGGCCATAATACGTGCACATAAAAATTCCCCTCTACTGACCAGATAATCAGAAGTTACCTCTTCCGGAGTCTCCCGAAGCTGTTTTTCCAGTTTTAACAAATCGCCGTTTATTTCGGTTTTTAATCCAAGCTCCTTTGTAATTTCAAGATAACGCTCACAAATAAGCGACCATGGTCCACTAATATCAACACATTTAGTAGCTAAATCATATGTTGAATAGAAGAGATCCGTTAATTTTGTCTCTTTGGAATTTCTCTTGCCAGGTGCCGAAACCACAACAATTTTACGCTTACTGTCGGAATTAATTATATTTTTAATTTTTTTAAACTGCTCTGTATCTGCTACAGAACTTCCACCGAATTTGCATACCACTCTTTTTGACATATCACCTTCCCTTTTTTAAGAATTTTTAGGTTTAGCATCAGGATGTTTACCAATTGAGAACTTCAAAAATTACCGTTTAAACAGATTCATATACTGCTGATATATTGCCAAATACTTTTTAATTGATTATTCAGGCCTTGCCCTATTTAATAAGAAAATTAGGCCTCCTGTAAAACAGAGCCCCGCGCAAATAATTATAGCAATAAAATAACTACCTGTAAGATCAAAAATCATACCACCGGTTGAAGGTCCTGTTAATCCGGCAAGGGCGTAACCCAAGAAAACATATGGATATACAACAGAAAGATTCTCAAGCCCGAAAAACTGGGCACTCTCTTTTGCAAAGAGCACAAAATTGGATCCAAAACCAAACCCCGCTGAAGCGCATAGAGTAAGATATGTAATGCCATTTAACTTCAAAATCCCCATCAGAAGAATAGATGCACCCTGGAAAAAAAGTGCAACTGTCAAAGCGCGATGTGCTCCTGTATAGTCACTGACAATTCCCCACAATATTCTTCCAAGAAAATTGGCAATCGCGAAGACTGACACTCCAATGACAAGGACATGATTATCAATCTGATATACACCACCAATAGATTTCAGGTTCCCAACTATGGTTAGACCAGCAAAAGTGCCCATGAAAATTCCAATAAAAAGAAGATAGAACTTTGGAGCCTTCAAAAGCAGACGCAGACTCAAACCATTATAACCGGTCGCAGAATAGGGAGAGCTGATCATGAATGTGAAAAAGAGAATTAAAACAAGATAGGTTGCAGCAATATATCTAAATACTTGTAATACATTAATTCCGTTATTTAACATTGTTTCCGCAACAGAAGAGAGAATTACAGCCGCTAGCCCAAATCCCGCAGAAGCGATACCAGTAATCATCCCCTTCTTTTCTGGAAAGCATTTAACCGGAGAGGTTAATGCCGCCAAATATCCAAATCCAGTACCTGCTCCTGCAAGAACACCGATTCCGATAATTAAAATAAAAATATTACCGTGTGATAAAGATGCTAAAAAATAGCCCGCACTCATAAATAGGGCTGAAAGCAGTACAATTCCTCTTGTACCTATTTTTTTTTCAATTTTGGCAGCAATAATCATTGTTACCGGGAAAACCGCGATCAGAAGACCGAATACAAGCTGAGTCTGTGTTGAACTAAGTCCATAAGCAGTTCTAAGTTCAGAAGCAAATATACTCCATGCGTAAACACCGCCTATACACAGCATAATCGCGAAAGAAGCTATAACCGTTAAAATTTTTGATGTAAAGCTTATCTGTTTTTCCAATATTGATCCACCTCTTATAATTGGGTTTTAACCGGCTCTGCTTTTCTATCAGTGTAATCCATTTATCCGAACCGGTAATAATTTATTTAATTCCGTGGTCAAAACCTATGTAAAACTCAAAAAATAAAACACTAGCCTACTCTCAAAGCACTATACTTCACAGAACACAGGCTCTGCATCTATAAGCGCCTCATAATCTTTCACCGATCCTCCGTTCATAAAGCACTCGATAATTTTTTTACCAAGAGTGCATAATTCAGGATCATTATAATATTGTTGAAGCTCCTGAGCAAAAAAATATGAAAGGATTTTTGCACCCTTATCATATGTTCCAATACCAATTTCACTCTGAAGCTCCGGCATTAGAAGATACTTTTCTATCTCCTGACCCTCAATAACAAGACGATTAAGAGAGTAGCCAAGAAGAGATGATCTGGCTTCAACAAGCTCATGTGGCATGAATTTTACACCACCTCGGCGGGCAAGATATTCACGCATTATCCACTGAGGATTAAAACCGACCTTCCATGCACCGACATGCTGATTAGGACATAGTACATAGTGCACTTTTCCAGTACTTTCGATCTGCTTTAATAACAGATTTGCCTGGGTTATTTTTTTACCTGTTGCAAAAGGCCAGTAAGAGCCTACCCCTTCAGAACTCATTGCGCCAGTATCGATTATACTCGGATTTGCATGTCCACGAGGTGAGACCAATCTCCATAACCAGGCAAGAGCCGGCGGTATAACATGGAATATACCCATAATACCTTATGTAGGATCGTCACTATGGCAAGGCGGAGTACGTACTCCAAAACTTCTTATATTTACACTTACCGGATGACTGACTATACCCGGCACGACATCACGTGACACGACAAAGCGCGGATTTGGACAAGGTTTTCCAGGTTCATCTTCGGTATGTTCCCATACCAGAGCAGTACTGTTGGCCGGAGCATCCAGGTTAAGGAATAGAAGCGGTTTTACCGGATGTATAGCCAAAGATTCAATATCCGGATCCGTTCCGTAGTTCTTGATATGGTCAACTCGGATAAACCAACCAGCCTCGGCATCTATTACCCTTAGAGTGCCGTCATTTTTTTGTATCGACGGATGGCAGACTGCCATATCATCGGCAACAGGCTTAAGATCACATCCGCGTGGCAATACAAGAGACAGCTGTTCATTGCTAAGTACATTTTTTGCAAGAGTGATTGTTCCATCGTACTCGCGATGTATGTGTTCGTGCATTTCGCTTTTTCCGCCACCACTAGCCCCTTCGTGCATTATGGTTACTCTATTTTCGTATGGCGTTACTACCTGCACAACAGATGAATGTGTAGTTATCCAGTTTTCCTTCTCACCAAAGTCAATCAAAGCCGAATAGACTCCTTTTTTGGCACTTGGTCCCGGATAAAGATTATAACTGAATATCTCATGAGCTTTTTTTGTCCTTTCATGAACAACGACCTGCTTTCCATCGAAATGGGTATGTCTAAAAGGTGGAGCTGTATAGATTGCGATTTTAATATCTGTTCCGTCATCAAGGGTGTTCCAGTCAACAATTCCTTGAAGCAGACCTAGTCCAAGACAAAAAAATCCTGCATTTACAGGAGCAATGGCAATACCATAATATCCCATATCCATTTGGCCTGCCTTAAAAACAAAAGCGGCGAGCTCCTGATCTTGCATCCATTTAAGAGTTTCGTCTTTCAAAAGAGCAAAATCATTACCTGTTGATTCTTTATATGTTGGTTTATCTGTTGAAAAAGCGTCTCCAATTAACATGCTTGCAGGATCACGCCTACGCATGTATGGATCAAAATAATTCACGGATATTCCATTTTTAACTCTAGATACAAGTGCCTCTTTAATCTCACCTTTTCCCGGAATTTCATAAGAAACCATTTTCTCGCCATTTACTTCATTTAGTATAGACAATTGATAAAGATCATCTATATTAGAAGCCATACTTACAGATTTGCATCCGTCTAAAACTTCCTTGGCAAAATCCGGTAGTTTCAGTTTTTGAATAATCTCTTTCATTTAATCCTCCTTTTTTAAGGCATCTATTTTTTCATGCTACATATTCAATATTAGTTTCATAAGCAGGTTCTATTTTTCTGGGCACAAAAAAAGCCGGCACCTGAGAGCTAAAACTCATTAGTACCGGCTTACCCGACGGCTCCTTTTAAAAAGGTTCCATCAAATCTTCCATATTTTTAAAACTGCTCCGCAGCTTTTTTAAAGCTTGAAGACAGTGCTATTTCTGTAAATAATTAAGAAACTAAATTTCAAATTTTCCGTTGAGTATAAATACGATAATTCGCTCACCTGTTTTTGTACTAATATCGGTATGAAGACTCAATACCTTCTTTTGAGTCACATCTCCAACCATAACCTGAAGCATGGCCTTGGCACTCTCAAGTAGCTGCATTCTGACCTGTTTGATAAGGCCCGCACCATCCGGATTTTGCGCCAACTTCTCTTCAGCAGGAGTTAAAACCCCCTTAAGCCTGACAACAACCATATCATCTATGATGGTTGTTTTGGTTTCTATGGGACCACGCCCCATATACTCCTTTTCGAAGCGGATAACTGTATCCGAAATCTGCGCTTCTATTTGCCCTTTGGTCATATTACCAACCCTTTCGGCTGTTAGAAATGCATATTTTAAATCTCCGCGAGAAACAGATATTTAAAATCTTCACTCTTTTTTACCATAACATTAACAGTTATAAAATTGTCAAGTTTTTCATTTTTTTATGAATTTTGATTTTTTATTTTTTTGTTACATGAAAAAATTTATCGAATTAAAAATAAAAGACTAATAAACAGGAAAGTTTTTGATTTTTACATTTTTTTAACTAAATTAGTTCTATAAGCCAGATTTGCTCTATATCAAGAAATACTTGTTTTAAACGGATGGATAAGATGAAACACAGGATTACATTTTTTATTGTGTCTGCCTTTTTTGTAATAATCTTTATCATATCGTTATCTTGTAATAAAAAAGACTCAGAGGCCAAACCAATTACAATACGGTGGTGGCATATCAATTCAGACAAACAATCCCAAGTTGTATTTCAAAATATTGCTAATGAATTTGAGAAAACCAATCCTGATGTGATTATTAAAATTACCATGTTAGATAATATGGAATATAAACCAAAACTGGAACTGGATTTCGCTGCAGGTGACCCTCCAGACATATTTCATAGTTGGGGTGGAGGAGGTCTTGCCGAACAAGTCGAAGCTGGTCATCTTCGAGATATTACCTCTTATGTAAAAAGCGATAATTGGCAAAGCAAAATAAGCCCGATAGCTCTGGAAATTTATAGCCATAATGGTAAGATTTATGGTTTTCCTCATGATCTTGGCGCAGTAGGCTTCTGGTACAACAAGGAGCTTTTAAAAAAAGTTGGGTATACCAGTTTTCCAGAGACATGGCATGACTTTTACAAATTGTGCGACCGCCTTAAAAAATCGGGAATCACTCCTATATCTATCGGTATAGCGGATAGATGGCCGGTAATGTACTACTGGGTTTACTTAGCAATGCGTATTGGAGGTGAAGATCTGTTTTCTGATATTCACAAAGGCAATATCAAATTTAATAACCCGGATCTTATTAAAGCAGGACTGATAATGCAAGATCTGTTTAAACACGGGTATTTTCAATCATCATCTATCGGTGATGACTTTATTACTCAATCGCGTTATATGGGAGATGGCGAATGTGCGATGCAACTCATGGGTCAATGGG
>DAOTGZ010000145.1:0-6921 GCA_035447445.1 Spirochaetota bacterium
ATATCGTAAAAAGGAAGATAAGTATATTGTAGACTACTCCAGGGTTAACGATATCCAGACAGAGCGTTTTTTATTTTTGAAGCAGATAAACCAGTTGCACGATATGCTTATAGTTTTGGATACAGAACTACTTGGTGTTGTTAATCCGCAAATGAATCGAGACAAACTACCTTTAGCAACAAACGAAGGGCAACAAAATATACTTAATTTGTTTTTAAACAAAAATATACCTCATAGTATTCGTAAAAAATATGTTGATTATCAGAAAAAAGTGTTTGGTTTGCCAGTAGGAAAATCCGAGCAAAATGAAGAAGTAAATCTTGCTTTCTATTTTGAAACAGGATCAATTGATGAGGATATTTTTAAACAACTGCTTTGTGTTTATGATTCTATGATTGGTATTGAAAGTCTTTGTGATATTGAGGTAGTATTAGACAAGTTTCGCAAGGGAGAGTTTTCATATATTCAGGATACCAAATCCTTTAAGTATGATCTGGTGGATTCGCTTTTTATGCGACATTTTTATACAAATTACGATTTAAAAAAATTACCATTAATCGTTAATGGCTAAAGAATAAATTTTTTCTTTGGTGGCTTCTTTTTGTAACAGTTCGGCTGTTATTCGGCCATCAGCTAAAATTAGTATTCTGTCACACATACCTATAATTTCATCGATGTCAGAAGAAATAAGTATAACTGAAGCGCCTTTCACAATTAAGTTATTCATTGCGTTATAGATATCGATTTTAGATGCGATATCTATTCCGCGTGTCGGTTCATCCATTATGTAGATTGAACTTCGCTTCATAAAACATCTGGCTAACAGAATTTTCTGCTGGTTACCACCAGAAAAAAATTGAATCCCATTATCAGAATCATCAGGTGTAATCCCCAGCTTTTTTACATAATCGTTAACAACCAGCCTGAGAATGTTATCGTCCAAAATGCTGTTGTTTAAAAACCGTTTAAGATTTGGAAGTGTCATGTTGTTTCGCATGTTTAGCGGATAAAAAATACCGTTTGCTTGCCTGTCATCGGGTATTAGAGAAATACCTGCGAGCAAAGCGTCTAGAGGGTGCATAAATAGATGTTTTTTCCCAGAGACAAAAATGCTCCCGCTGTTTGTTTGTTTTATACCGAAAAGGCAATTCGCAAGACGGGATCTGCCAGAACCCATGAGGCCAGTAATACCCAGAATTTCCTGTTTGTGAAGATTGAAACTAACATCTTTAAGAATAGAATCGCTTGTCATGTTTTTGACACTCAAAACACACTCGCTATTCGGCTTAATAGATATCTTAGGAAACTGATGAATCTTACGTTTTCCGGTTATCAGGCGTATGATATCCTGTTTGGTTGCATTTCTGATATCATTTGTAGAAATAAGTCTTCCATGCTCCATTACAGATAATACATCTCCGACTTTTGTAATTTCATCCAGTCTGTGGCTAATATATAAAATTGCTTCTGCCTTCTGTTTGATAAGTGCAAGAATATCAAAAAATATATTTCTCTCAACTTCGCTCATGCCGGCGGTGGGTTCATCAAAAATTACAACTTTTGCATCGGATATAAAGGCCTTTGCCGCGAAAAGAAGCTGTCTTTCGGCAAAACCATAATGGCTCATGTTTTTTATTGGCGAGAGATTTATGTTAAGCTTTTTAAAAAGTTTGGTGCATTCTGAAATGTTTTCTAACGCATTCCAGGTTTTTAACATTTTTTTTGTACTTATTCGGTAATCGAAATAGATATTTTCAGCAGCAGATAAATTTTCAAAAACAGGTAGATCTTGATGTTGATAATAAATTCCGCTCTTGATAGCCTTGTTAACTGTGGGATGATTAATAACTGCTCCATTGTATAGTATTTCCCCTGAATCAACTGTAAAAAAACCTGCAATAATCTTCATAAGCAGAGATTTCCCAGATCCATTCTCTCCCATAATCACATGTACATCGCCAGAATAAAGCTTAAGATTTATATTTGATAACGCAAATTCATCTTTAAATGATTTATTGACATTTTTGATTTCCAGAATTGTTTTTTTATTCATACATTACCTTCGAACGCGTTAATCGATGTATAAAGAACAACATTCTTGTCGTATATCGCGGCTTTGTATTTATCAGAAAGAATTGGATTAGTTATAAGGCTGTTTACCATTGTCACTGAACCAAGCTTCATAAAGGCCTTTGTTCCGAAAAGTGTATAGTTGCAGAGAAGCGTTGTATGATCAGCACTTTCGATTGCAGACTCTATGAGTTCCGCTTTTTGTTGTGAGGAGACTGACAGTTCAAGTTTTTCACTAATACCATCAACTTCTATAAAAACTCTGCTCACATGATATTTTTGCATGTTTCTAAGAGTAATGGTTCCAGTCACCGAAACGTTATCTTGATCGATCTCTCCACCAAGACAAATAACCCTGTTTTGCCCACCAGCGGATGCGTTTAGGGCTACGATCAAATCATTTGTTAGGATCGTTAATCCGTTTTTCGCGGATAATTTTTTTGCCAATAATCTGCTGATGTTTCCACTAGTAATCATTATTACATCGTTTTCTTTAACCAGTGCCATCGCAGTTTCGGCAATTTCATTGTTTTCTTCATCTTCGGCGGCTTTTACTGTCGGCTCTTTGGTGTATGTTTTTTCAGAAGGATTATGTAGAATTGCACCACCGTGTGTTCTTATCAGAAATCCCTCGTTTTCGAGTTTTTCAAAATCACGGCGTATAGTTACTTCGGAAACATTTAGCATCTCACTAATTTTCACTACTTCTGCTTTGTTGTTTTCCAAAAGATATTTAATTATTATTCTTTTTCTTTCTGCTGCGAACATTTTTTACCTGAGCTTTTTTGGGTTATTATTAGGTAATTTGGTCATCATTATAACAGTATTGTTTATATCTCAACTTAAAATCGCATTATACAATAAGAGCGGCTGATGAACAAAACGAAACAAAATGATCATTATTTTTAATCAATTTTACCTAATTTTAATAAAAAATGAATAAAACATTCAAAAAAAGACAAGAAATATTTTTTAAATTTGACAAATATAACAATATGACTTACGAAATGATCAAATATGAAGCAATGCGTAACCCACTGTCCGTCTCTACATAACTGTATTGCCTATTTAAAAATCCGTCTATCGGAAAATAAAAAAAGGGAGGTTTAAAATGAAACGTATCGTCAAATTTGTCACTGCTTTAATAACTTTAGCACTTATCGTTTCTGTAGCATCATGCGGTAAAAACAGCGGAAAAAAAATTGTAGGTATTGCAATGCCGACACAGTCATCTCAAAGATGGATTCAAGATGGCGGAAACATGAAAAAAATTCTCGAAGACAGAGGATATCAGGTTGATTTACAGTATGCTGAAGATAGTATCGATGCTCAGGTTGCTCAACTTGAAAACATGATTACTAAAGGTGCGGATTGTCTGGTTATCGCTTCAATTGATGGTGAAACATTGACAAACACACTTCAAAAAGCCGCTGATGCAAAAATTCCTGTTATTGCATACGATCGTCTAATACGAAATAGTGAGCATGTAAGCTACTATGCAACCTTTGACAACTTCCTTGTAGGAGTTCAGCAGGGTGGATATATCGTTGATAAACTTGGTCTTGCAGATGGTAAAGGGCCTTTTAATATCGAGATTTTTGCTGGTTCACCGGATGATAATAATGCTTATTTCTTTTATAATGGAGCAATGTCAAAGCTTCAGCCATATATCGATAGTAAAATGCTTGTTGTAAAAAGTGGACAGATTGAATTCGATAAAGTTGCAACTTTGAGATGGGATGGTGCAACAGCTCAGCAAAGAATGGACAACATACTTACTGCACATTACACATCATCAAATGTTGATGCAATTCTTTCTCCATATGACGGCATCTCTATTGGTATACTTTCTTCTCTTAAAAGTGTTGGATACGGTTCAGGTAGCAAAAAACTTCCTATAGTTACAGGTCAGGACGCAGAACTTCCTTCAGTTAAATCCATGATCGCTGGTGAGCAAACACAAACTGTATTTAAAGATACACGAACTCTAGCAAAAAGAGCTGCCGATATGGTTGACTCAGTGCTTAAAGGTGAAGACGCAGAAGTTAATGATACTAAAACATATGATAACGGTATTAAAGTTGTTCCATCATATCTTGAATCTCCAGTTTCTGTAGATATCAATAACTATAAAGAAGCTCTTATTGATACAGGTTACTATACAGAAGATCAGCTTAAATAAATATTAGCATGAAGGGAACCTATAAACGGGTTCTCTTCATGTTTAAGGATATCAAAATGGCAAATATACATTTGGAAATGCGCGGTATAACAAAAAAGTTTTATGGTGTTACAGCGCTTGACTCTGTGGATCTTACAGTTAATAATCAGGAGATTCATGCCATTGTCGGTGAAAACGGTGCCGGTAAATCTACGTTAATGAAAGTATTAAGCGGAGTTCATACTCATGGATCATTTGACGGTGAGATTTATTTTAATGGGCAAAAATGTAGTTTTAACAATATCAAGGATAGTGAAAAACTTGGCATTGTAATTATTCATCAAGAGCTGGCTCTTATCCCCTTTTTATCAATAGCCGAAAATATATTTCTTGGAAACGAGAGGGCAGTAAAAGGTGTAATAAATTGGAATGACTCTATTTCGGAAGCAAATAAACTTCTTGCGAAAGTTGGCTTAAATGAAAAATCCTCAACATTGGTAGACAGTATCGGAGTAGGCAAACAACAACTTGTAGAAATTGCAAAAGCTCTATCAAAGGATGTTAAACTTCTTATTCTTGATGAACCTACTGCGGCGTTAAATGACGAAGAAAGTAATAAGTTGCTTAATTTACTTGTAGATTTAAAAAAACAGGGTATTACATCAATTCTTATCTCGCATAAACTTAATGAAATAGAAAAAGTAGCAGATGCTATTACAGTAATCCGTGACGGAAGAGTCATCGATAATCTGCATAAATCAAAAGATATAATAGATGAAGATCGTATAATTCGAAGCATGGTTGGTCGTGAAATTACCGATCGGTTTCCATCTCGAAGCTCAAATATTGGAGAAGAAGTTTTTCGAGTTGAAAATTGGACGGTATATCATCCCGAACATACCGATACAAAAGCTATAGACAACGTTAGTTTTTCCGTTAGAAAAGGGGAGGTTGTTGGTTTTGCAGGTTTGATGGGAGCAGGTAGAACCGAAATAGCAATGAGTATCTTTGGTAAGTCTTGGGGAGTTAAACACTCTGGAAAGATAATAAAAAACAACAAAGAAATTAATTTTCATAATGTCAGTGATGCAATTTCTCACGGAATTGCCTATTCAACTGAAGATAGAAAAACCTATGGGCTTATACTTCTCGATAATATAATGAGAAATCTTACTCTTTCCAGCCTCAATACAATCAGTAAAAATGGTATCATCAATAGCAATGAGGAAGTCTTGACTTCGCAAAACTATCGTAGCAAATTAAACGTTAGATGCTCTGGACTTGAACAGAAGGTTGAAGATCTTTCGGGTGGTAATCAGCAAAAGGTTGTATTGGGTAAGTGGATTATGGCAAATCCTGATCTCTTGATTCTTGATGAACCAACAAGAGGTATTGATGTCGGAGCTAAATATGAAATTTACACAATGATAAATAATCTTGTGGCTGAAGGAAAATCGGTTATTATGATCTCATCAGAAATGCCAGAACTACTTGGAATGTGTGACCGGATTTATGTGATCACTGAAGGGCGAATCGCTGGAGAGCTATCGGCGAAAGAGGCTTCTCAGGAAAGCATAATGAAATGTATTATAACAGATCAAAGAAAACGGAGTTTAGCATGACAGGATTAAAGAGTTATTTTAAAAACAACATTCGTCAATATGGAATGATAATCGCACTTGTATTCATCATGGTTCTGTTTCAAATCCTTACAAACGGTATTTTGCTTAAACCCATGAATATTACCAATTTAGTTTTGCAAAATGCCTACGTATTGATTCTTGCTGTGGGTATGCTGCTTGCAATCATTACCGGTAACATAGACCTCTCGGTAGGTTCGATAGTCGCCTTAGTTGGCGCCTTGTCGGCTGTAATGATGGTTACCCTAAAAATGCCGGTAGTTTTTGCTGTTGGGCTTTCTCTTCTAATAGGGCTTGCGGCAGGGTCATTTCAAGGGCTCTTTATTGCATACTTTAAACTACCTCCATTTATTGTGACCTTGGCCGGCATGCTTGTTTTTAGAGGCCTCACAATGGTAATACTTAAAGGTCAGACTCTTGCTCCTTTCCCAAAATCATTCCAGGCTATTGCAGCGGGATATCTTCCTGGCAGAGAAAAAGAAGCCATTCTCGGGTTAACAGTTGCTGCGCTTACAGCAATTATAATTGGAATATTAATGTCAGCAATCTACATCCTGTTTGAACTAAATTCCAGAAAAAATAAAATTAATTATGGTTTTGAAGTTTTACCTAAAAGTTTTGAATTTTTTAAGTGGAGCATCATCATTATAACAATTAATGCGTTCACAATAAGTCTTGCGGCATATAACGGAATACCAATTGTGCTTATATTATTGTTGGTAATCATTATTATATATACTTTTATATCACAAAAAACGATAGCGGGGCGACACATTTACGCGCTAGGTGGAAACTCAAAAGCTGCAAAATTATCGGGTGTTAAAACAAAACGTGTTATGTTCTGGGTTTATGCTAACATGGGTGTATTGTCTGCAGTTACCGGACTCATTGTCGCTGGTCGTTTAAACGCTGCGACTCCGAAAGCCGGTAACATGTTTGAACTGGATGCAATCGCGGCTTGCTTTATTGGTGGTGCATCAGCATCCGGTGGTATAGGTACCGTTGTTGGAGCGGTTATAGGTGGGCTTGTAATGGGCGTTTTAAATAATG
>DAOTGZ010000146.1:0-6908 GCA_035447445.1 Spirochaetota bacterium
TACGTCAACGATGAGCCTGTTGGTATGGGCGAAGATGATTCTCTTTGCGATATCGGCACTTTTCACTTTGGGGTTTTTCCTTCGGATGACAAGAATGAGACAAGTGTCAGTCTTGATAATATAAAGATTTGGAACATAGAAGGTTGGTAATAATCAATAAAATTTTTAGACAATCAGTCGTCTTCAGGATGATTGATTGTCTAAAAAGATGAAAGTGTAATATTGTACTTCTTTAGCAGATTACTCCATTCATCCGAGAGAAAAAGGGCATAATCGTTATTACGGATTTTGAAATCGGGCAGATTTTCCATTATGGATTTTGTTGGCGGAGACGGGTGAGAAAAACAGTAGTGTTTCCCATAGCCAAGTCTACTGAGCATAAGGTCGTACGCTTTAATCCGGTTCTCAAAAGTTTCTTCCTCAAGATCATAGATGCCGTTCAGTGAGTCAGTAGAACCGGGCACAAGCCTTCTTGTTTTATTAAAAATGAAATTATCCGGAAGCGCCAAGGGAAGATTGTATTTTTCGCCAAGTTCACGGTAAACTTTACGCAGTTTGGGTATTAAAAAGCAGAATCCTCTGTGTGAATCAAGATGGCTGACGCTCACGCCTCTTTTTTGAATGTTTTCGATTTGAGCTGAAAATTCGTTAAATACTTCATCCGGTTTTACTCTTTTTCTTATCGCGTTATAATCATTCAGCATAAACCCCTGCTCATCAATAAGGCTGGGTATTTTATTTTTTTCAAGTATCGGCCTGTCACCGTCCAGAATCAGGTGAACACCAACCGGGATTCCGATCTTCTTCAGCTTGTCAATTGTTGCATCCAGAATAGATGATGTTGATAATAAGCTTACTGTAGATATACGTTTGTTTTCCCAGAGTTCCTGAACTGCCAAAACAGTATCAATATGTAAACCCAGATCATCCACGTTTAAAATGAGTTCTTTTTTCATGATTCCAGGCTCCGAAAGCATATTTTGAAATTGATTGTGAATCTGAAGGCTGATTGATATTTTAAAATAATGTTTATTGGTTATGAACTGTTTATATTATTTCCATATTCTATTTAATTATCCGGGACTCATCTTTGTCAATAGAGTTTAGCATTATTTTAAGTTGATTTATGTTTTTTGTCAAGATTGTTGTTCCTATTTTTTATAATTTCAGATGATTCAAATACAGCTAACGTTAAACGTGTTGAAAGTTTTCCTGAAATTTAAAAAAAAGGCAATTTTAGAAATTTCTCCTGGAGATATTTTCAGATAATCGTGGTAGAATAATGTTGGAAAATTTTTTGTGTACAAAAACAATCCGGATAACCTATATGGTTAAGATATAGTAAACATATATATCACAAATGGATAATAAAATAAACATGAAAGGAAAAAGACTTATTGCAAAATCAATTTTTATGACACATGTCCGCCGTATTGGCATAATTCGTACCGCGTTTGGCGGCGGTCTGATGTATGTCAGCATACTGGAATTTATTTTTCTGCATCTTACAACAATTGTAGTTCTTTACAACTGGATCCTTGCTCCGGCTTTGAAGCTCAAAAGATACAAAATAAGAAACTTTATCGTTCTGGACAGAAACAGAATTGACCGGATGAGAATGTTTGACCGGATAAACTGTCTGTTTTGCGGTTACGCCAATGGAACGGCCCATTTGTGGAATATCCAGCTTGACGAGCTTGCCTCGGCGTCAGCAAAAAAAGGAAATATTTTCGCGAAATTTATCGGTATACTCTATTCAATGCTTCTTGCGGTATTTCTGATTTGTAATTTTATTTTCAGCAAGCTGTTGTTTCTTGTTATCTCGGCTTTTCTGGGGCTGCATTGGGCAAAAACATCCGAAATTCGAAATAAGCTGAATGAAGAAAACTATGCAGGTAATTTCCCCTTTCTGTTTAAAAAACTGATACGCTTTGCAAAGATATACGCAAAATCTCTTGCGACTAATCTTGAACAGATCGAATCGGCCTGGTGCCCACTGACTCATATGAAGCGGGAGGAGGCCTCTTATCCTGAACACCACAAGAATTTTTACCAGTGGGATAAGCTTGATGATGTAATAGAGGTTCTTGCCAAAGAGGGTACAGTTTCCGAACGGAAACCGAAATACTGATTCACTATATTATTCCAGGCAGACAGCTCCATACTTCATGGCAGCTGTTTTGCCTGCTTCGGCACCCCGTAACAGAGAACTTTTTATATCCCCGGTAAGCAGATAGTTTCCGGCAAATGCACTCTGGAAAGCATCGCCGCATCCTGTTGTGTCAATGACTCTGTTTAGAGGTAAAGCAGGCTGGATGCAGGTTTCTCCTTTATTGATCGCAATACTTCCTTCTGATCCCAATGTCAAAACTATAATGCCTTTGAAGCTTTTTGAGATATAAACCAATTCATCAAGCTGGTTCGGAGTGCCTCCAAAGTATGCAATATCTATGGAGCTTAAACCTTTTTCCAGTAATTCGTATGTATCCATATCTAAAAAATCTACTGCTAAAAAATTGTTGCTTCTCTTGCGCTTAAGCGCTTCAGAATAATTTTGTCCATTAGCGTGTGTGGACCATATTTCAAATTCTTCTATATATGCCCAGTCATGCTCTGATAAAAGAAAATCGTAATATACACCGTTTTGCCATGCCCCTTCGACGCCGAATCGTTCACCTTTCTCATCGTTGATTATTTCATTACTTGCGGTGATTCCAGGTATTCGATACAAGTGAGATATATCTACATTTTTTTTATCAATAATTGTTCAATTTGATCGCCTGCTTTATCTGTGCCTATCGCACCAATAAATGAACTTTTAAAACCAAGATTTCTGAATCCGATTGCCTGATTTAAAGAATTTCCTCCAGCGGAATATTCCTTTTGCTGCGGAAAATAATCCATCGCTGCTACACTGAAGCAGGCTGTTTTAATATTGTTCAATATTTCTTTCCCCTCTGTAAACGGTTTTACTATTTTAATTATCCTGATTTTTTCAATTTATTGCAGATAATATTATCCGGTTGCTCAATTTTAAACTTTGAACAGATCAAACTGTCAAGACTAATAGCGTTTTGGGCTTTGTAAAAGTTATTCGCGCAATAAAACAATTCGGGCCGATCCTCTGCTTTTCTTGACCGGGCGTACACTATTAGGTAGATTAACTTTAACCGTCTGAAAGCATCTAAGAAGGGTTTGGCGGCAAGCTGTTGGTTTGTTATCAGATTATCTTTAAAATCAGCATGGATGGCACAAATGAAATTAAGATCTTCAAAAGATGACGCGCTTCTTTTAGTGCCTGTTGTGGTATTTGTCGTCTTGTCGTACTTTGTTTCGGGGGCCAATTTTCTTTTTTTTCATATCATTATTGAGTTTGTAGTAATACTTACAGCTTTCGGCATCTCTGTGCTTACCCTTACAGCCGGAGACAAGGTAGAATCAGGATTTTTACGATTTATTGGTTCGGCCTTTCTTTGGATCGGCATTCTTGAATTGTTTCATACGCTGACTTACCGTGGAATGAATATTTTTGTTGGTCTGGATTCGAACCATCCAACACAGTTCTGGATAGCTGCACGATGGATGGAAGTTATTACATTTATTCTGGCACTATTATGGAGAAAGTCAGGTGTAGTTTACTGGCGAACTTCTCTTGTGTATGCTCTGGTTACAACTTTTGTTATCTATGTTATCATGATGACCTCATGGTTTCCTGACTGCTATATCGAGGGAGAAGGGCTTACAAACTTCAAAAAGATAAGCGAGTATCTGATATCGGGAATATTTCTTTTGCTGATGCTGCATTTTATGTTTATCAAAAAAGATTTTTCTAATGATATTCGGCGGCAAATGGTGCTGGCTCTGTTGTTCGCGGGTTTGGCAGAGATCTTCTTTACCTTTTATATAAATGTTTACGGAATTTCCAACTATATTGGGCATGTTCTGAAAATCATATCGGTTGTAATAATCTTCAGGGCAATTGTTCACAAAGGTATCCGCGAGCCCCAGGATATTCTTTATTACGATCTTTTACAGAAAGAAGAGGCGCTGAAGGCTGCACTGGAAGAGAAAGAAGTACTAATGAGAGAGATACATCATCGTGTGAAGAACAGTCTTGCGTTGGTTGCCTCTTTTATTGCGTTCGAGAGTAAGGATGATAATGGAAGTGAATGTGGCAAAAAACTGAACTCCTTAAAAGAAAGGATAAAGAGTGTTTTGTTGATTCATGAGCAACTTTCATCCACAGGTGAGGTGGGTCAACTCGATTTTTCGGTATATGTTAAAGATCTTGTCGATAATCTTTTTTTATCTGCCGATACGGGAGAAGGCAGAATAAAATGGAAAGTAGATATACCTCAAATTATCATGTCCGCAAAAAAAGCGATGTCTCTGGGAATAATCATTAACGAGATTGTAACAAACAGTATAAAATATGCTTTTCCGGATAATCGAAACGGAACGATCCTCATTACAATGAAACGTCTAACAGATAAATATGAACTGATAATCGAAGACGATGGAGTAGGTTCGACAAGAGCAAAAAAAGCTGGCTCAAGTGGTCTTGGTAAAATGATTATTGCTTCTCTGGTTGAACAGCTGGAAGGGACGCTTAATGTGTTACCTTTAACGGATGTCGACAAGGTTTCTGGCACAGGGTATCTTATTACGATACCTGTGTGAAGTAATAAAGGCATTGTAATTTTTTGAACAAATAATATATTCGCGCCGGTTAGTAGAGTAAGTGTTAACTATTTTGTTATTGTGCAGTTTCGCAATGTCTATGCAGACTAAAACAGAGGTTAAAAATGAAGGAATCGTTGCGATCGCTGCACTCAAAGCAAAGGTATACTATTGGACACGCGTCTCTGAGGGGTTGTGCATAAAGTCTGCTGGATACACCGATGACTCACTTCTTGAAATAGAAAAATATATGAGTTTAATTTCAAAGCTTTTTGTGGTATCGCTTGTACTGACGTTATGTATGTTTTAATCGTGTGATGGTTCGGATAATAAAAGCAGTAAAAACAGTGACAGCTCTAATCTAATATACGAAAATGATTATAAAATTGGCAAAACTGCTGCGTCTGTAGGTTTTAAGGAATAACTTAATTGCGTATTCGGGTTGAGCTATTTGCGCTTAAACAGCTCAATCCAGGGATCCGGGTCTTCGGGTGTGTCCGGCCTGATCCTCGGAGCATAGCTTCCTTGTATTTTCATATCTCTTTTTTCTTCAAGAGTATTCTTGTCAAAAAAGAATTTTCCGAATGAGTGCTCGGAAGTAATACTGGCAACATACCACTCTTCAGTTTCGTAAATGCTGTTTTTGCAAAAAGGGAGGGGCATTTTCATTTTTTTCTTAATAATATCAATTATTACAGACTCTTCTTCTGACGCAATAAAGAATTTATCTGTTCCAAACATGTCAAAAGGAGAGACTTTTTCATCAAAGATTTCAATCACTATATCGTAATAGAGATTGTCGTTTTTTTTATGTAAAGGACGGTATGTAACATCTCTTTTAAAAACAACTTTTATTTCCGTGGAGTTTCTCCATATGGTAATACTATATAGCGAAAGGTTAATGGGCATATCTTTATATTTGTCTTCGTAAACGGAAAGAGCAGTTTTGATAATATATTCCTTTCCTTTTCGAATTACAGTTTCGATGTCCATGTTTCCCCTTTTTGAAAGCGTTGCAGCTTCTTTAGAATATATACTGGAAAAGAAAAATAGAATAATAATGCATATAACTGCATGTATTGGGCAAATAAAATAGTTCTTTTCCACACTGTCCTCTTATAAAAATTAAAAAAACAATTCCCAATTTACATTCTTTCATTACTTGCTTTTTTTTGGGTCAAAACCATACATAAAATCATTCAAGTGTCCGCCTGAACTTTTAAGTCCTACAATATCCATAAGTTCTTCAAAGTAATTACAAACCCTTTCTCTGTCCTCTGTGTCAAGTTGCAAGTAAATGTCAGAAAATCTTTCAAGTCCAATTTTAATAGCATTTTGATAATCTTTGTCGGTTGAATTCGGTTTATCTGTAAGTTTTATAAAGTCGTCTGCAACAAGATTAATTTTTTCTGTTAAAACAGGTTTCAGTTTAGGGTCGCTAATTCCTGGATAAAACAGTCTGTCGTCTTTTAAAAATTTTTCTTTGTTTTTGAACTCTTCAAATTTTATCATTGTATTGCTTGGTGTTTTCATTTGTCCTTGCCAACAGGCAGCGAAAAGAAGCAAGGTCAATCCTAGTAATGTGGTTGTTATTTTTTTCATTGTCGTATTTCAAATTCCGTATAATATTTATCGCAACAAAATCTGTACGTCCGTTTTAGCGGTTGGTATCTGTTTATGGTCGAACCCTATATGTCTGTACGTTGAAGCATGTAATTATTAGCAGTACAGTTCAAATCTACTTTTTAGAATACTTTCTTGTTTTTCCTTCAGGATCAGATAAAGTTAAAATAGAATCTGAAATATCAAAATCACTTTCAAACTTTCGACCCATTTCATAAAAATCCAAGACTATTTTTTTATTTGAAATCTTCCATTTATAAATGATTTTTTCTTCATTTGTTTCCGACTTTCCGTTGGTGTGCTTTTTTATACTTTCAATCATCCATAATCCGGTATTGTCTTTGTTAAAGACAAAACTAATTGTAACAATCTCTTCATAATTTACATTTTGCTCACTAGAATAATTGTAATTTTTTTCAGCAACAAACCAATGTCCAATCAAAGGTTCGATACTCTGATTGCTTGCACAGATATAACTGAAAATTCCAAATACTAGAACGGCAGCAAATAATGTTCTTATCATTTTAATATTTCCTTTGATTTAATTAAATAATACTTTCAATATGCTTGATACGAACGGTCAGTATAAAAATAACAGCCGACAG
>DAOTGZ010000147.1:0-6895 GCA_035447445.1 Spirochaetota bacterium
TAAACCCTCTGCCGACCTGGCAACTTGCCCAAGCCAACTTATTGTAGAGGTAAGCGCGGATAAAAGAATTTGGAGTGCTGTTATTGATCAGCGCCATTTTTTTCCAGACAGTGATAAACTCTTTTTATGGAATTTTAATTCGATACCTGCCAGATACCTACGTTTCGAGATATCACCTATCGAACTTAAAAAAGGTAATTTTTTCATCTCTATTCATGATATAGAGATACATGCCCTACCCGAAGGACTTAATCACTCACACACATTCAGCGAGGGTCCATCATACGCCTCTGTTTTTCAGCCCGGCCTTGTTCGTTTTGCCAAGGACGGAGAGGATAGCCGTGATGCTGCAATTCGAGCTAGCGACCGCCGTCTGCGCGATGCAACAACCTTTTTCAAAGGGATAGTCCAGTTCGCAGAAGATGGACAAGCAACTCCAAATACAGCCATACTAGCATCAGATTCACGACTGAAACCTGCTACGGAGCTTTCAGCGGGCATTGTTCAATTGGCATATGATTATGAGATAAAACCTGGAACAGTTGTACAGGCATCAGATCCTCGTCTTAAAGACGCGAGTGAAAAAAGTTCTGGCATTGTAAAACTTTGTCCTGATGGAGCATACTCTGAGCTTGGAGTGGTTCGTGGCAACGACTCTCGCCTTAAAAATGCTACTGAATCAGCTTTTGGTATTGTTAGGCTTGCCAAAAACGGAGAATCTGAAGGCAGCTCTGTTGTTCAGGCTAATGACAGTCGTTTGCGTGACGCATCTGAGATTTCAAAGGGCATCGTTGCATTTTCTGCTGACGGTGAAGAAATTGAAGGAAAAGCTGTTCAAGCAAATGATCGACGCCTGAAAAATGCTACTACAAAATCAAAAGGAATTGTTGAACTAGCCGAAGACGGAGAAGACTCTCCATTAACCGCTGTACAAGGTAATGATAAACGATTAAAGAATGCTTCAACTGAAAGCCGTGGAATTGTGGAACTGGCTGAAAACAACGAGATAAAGGCTGGGGCTGTCGTACAATCAAACGATGATCGCTTACGTGACGCATCAACAAGTTATAAAGGTATAGTTCGGCTTGCAGAAGACGGCGAAGAATCACCCCTTGCGGCCGTTCAAGGTAATGACAAGCGGCTAAAAAGCGCGACTACCGTTGCAGAAGGCATCGTAGAACTCGCGGAAGATGGAGAAGTTGCTGAATCAAAAGTTGTACAGAGCAACGACAAAAGATTACGTGACGCTACAACGACATATAAGGGCATTGTTGAAATGGCCGAGGATGGTGAAGTTGCAGCCGAGAGAGTTGTACAGAGTGATGATCGTCGTTTAAAAGACGCAACTACCAAAACAACAGGTATAGTTCAATTTTCAGAAAATGGCGAATCCTCTCCATTAAAAGCTGTACAAAGCAATGATGACCGCTTACGTAAATCGTCAGAAGATTATCCGGGAATTGTGCAACTTGCAAAAAACGGCGAAAACTCACCCTTTAAATGTGTTCAATCAAACGACCACCGTCTAAGAGACGGTTCGGAAGAACAAAAAGGTATTGTCCAGTTTGCTCACAACGGTGAGATATCGCCCTTGAAAGCTGTTCAGAGTGACGATCAGAGGATACAACCCGCCGGAACAGTAACCGCGGGCATAGTAAGGCTTGCCAAAGACGGAGAATCAACAGAGGGTACTGTTGTGCAATCAAATGATTCCCGACTTCATGACGGCAGCGAAGATGAGAAAGGTATCGTACGCTTCGCGAAGCATGGCGAATCACGTGCCCAATTTGCCGTTCAAAGTTCTGACCCTAGATTAAACGATGCTCGTGAACCCCTTAATCATGAACATAACTACGCACAAAAGAATCACAACTATAACGAACATAGCGGTACTCTCTCAATTTCAGGAGAGAAGGCAGAAGTATTCGGAGGCTTAACCCCACCATCTGACAATTCAGTGATAATTTACGGAAAAAACTCCTCTTCGGAAGCAGGAGCCATAGGCGTATCCGGAGTGGCTCTACCTTCTAAAAGTAAAAAAAATGAATTTTCAGGTTACGGTGTTGTGGGACATTCTGATTTTGTAGGCATTAGAGGCCAAGCTACCGGACATGAAAAAAACCCTCGTGGAGCAGGCGTTCTTGGAATATCAAGAAACGCACCAGGAGGAGTCTTTATTAGTGAACACGACTATTCTCTTCTTGTAGACGGATACGCATCCATTGACGATATTGATCCATCTCTTAAAATGGTTGGAAACGGCAAAGCCCTTCAGGTTAAAGGAGAATCCCATTTCCATGGTGTAATTCATATTGACAATGACAAAGATAACGATGCCACAACAAATATTGTAGAGATGTTTGAACTTGAAAACGATGATTTTATCTCACATGGAGATGTTGTGATAGCTTCAGAAAAGGGGGCAAGCCTTTTAAAACGCACACATAAGGCTTATGATCGCACAGTTATCGGAATAATTGCCGGGAAACCCGCACTCTCTATAAACAACTCTGGCAAAGAGACAAAACTTTACCCTATCGCTCTTGCCGGTAAGGTTATGTGCAAGGTTGATGCGAGAACACAGCCCATCGCACCGGGAGATCTTTTAGTTACATCTGACACACCCGGATGCGCAATGAAAGGAACAATCGATTCTTTCGAGAAAGTTGGTTCGGTTATAGGTAAAGCGCTGGACAGCTTAGAAAGCGGTACTGGTGTAATAGCAGTATTTCTTACTCACCAATAATACTGAACAACCACCGCCCTAAAATTCATAGGGCGGTTAAATACTTTTTTTTATGGTTTTATTCTATTAAGAGTGTCAATTTCTTTACGGTTAAATATTTTATAATTATAATCTTTAAGTTTTTTTGAAACTTCCTTGCTGACATAGACAATCTTTCGGCAATAAGGTTTTTTTTCGTAAGCGTCAATCCATGCAGAAATCTGTGTTGTTTCCAGATCCCATATTATCACTCCACTGTTGCGCACTATCGACTCGGCAGTAGGCTCCCCATATTTTTCGATTAATTTCTTTTTAACATCTTCCATCGCCAAATAGGGGAAAGAAGTTATGCCATATAAATACTGAGCTTCACCTGTTTTTTCGTCATCTGTCGCACCTTCTGTGGTAGCTCCTTCCGTGGTAGCACCTTCTGTTGCCGCACCGGCTGTTGCCGGTTCCGGTTCCATTTCTTCTTCGGGATCCATACCAAGCATTTCGGGATCTTCATAAAAAAATCCATAAGTGTAAGTTATTTCACCGTCTTTGGTGATTATATAATGATCCTTACGGTAAAACTGAAGCTTACCTCGCGCGACCTCTCGAACTTCATCGAAACTGCTTCCCCAACGTGCTCCACCGGGTTCAGTAGCAACTACTGTTGCCTTATCCGGTTCTTCTTCAGACTGACCTAAAAGAATGCCGGTAATAGATAAGACAACCGTTAAAATAATGATTTTTTTCATAACTTCCCCCGTTAAAAAAAACTGTCTTTTCTCAATATCGGTCTATTTAGAAATTTTTAAAGCATATTAAGTTACTTGTGAACAAATTATTATTGGTGGTAACCTCTATTAATTTAATTAAATATGCAATCAGTCAAACATCTCTTTGTTAGTAAAGTTGTGTTGGACAAAAAAACAAGCGAACTTACATAAATTTATTGTACACACCCAAATATCGCTAAAAAGCAAAAAGTTTTTTAACTACCCGAAAAATAACATTTTTACAGGTTCCATGAGAAGATTGAAAAGATATTGACATTCTTAAGTCGTATACCTACAATAAGGTGAAAATTTGTCCGTTATTTCTTGTGCAAACATCTTTCGGGCATAAAATTACTATTTGCGGAGCATTTCTAATGAAAGCTGTACTGCAAGAGATTCTCTCAGCCGAAAAAGAAGCAGAAAAAATTGTTCGTGATGCCCGCGACAAAGCCTCCAAAATGATCAGAGAAACTGATGCCAAAATAAACGAAGAAAAAATCAAACTCAAAGATAATATTCGCAAATCTTTGCAAAAAAGAATCATTGCAGCAGCAGAGAATGTATATCAAGAAAATGAAAACAAAAGTATTGGTAACCATGATTTACCTAATAACAGCTATGAACTCGCAATTAATGAAATATCGGCTATAATTTGCAACACCAGCGTAAAGGAAGAATAATATTATGGGTGGCTTATCAGATTATGCCTACATAAACTCACGGATACATGCCCTGATGGCAAAACTCCTCGCTCCCGATTTTTTTGAAAAACTTCTTAAATCTGCTTCTCTCGAAGAAGCTCTCTATATGTTTCAATCGACTGATTTTAATTTTATTCCAAAGACTTACTCCCGCACCGGAGATTTGAAAATAGTTGAAAAAGAACTTATTACTTTTTTATATCAAGATGTTATTAAGCTTCAAAAGCATTCGCCAGCAATACTTATTCCACTTGTTAAAGCGCTTTCCGAGCGCAGCCGTTACAGCGCCTTCAAAACAGCTCTTAGGCTCTGGTTTGATCAATCATTTCGCAAAAGATCAATCAGCGATTATACTGAGTATATTCCTCGGGATATCCCTTTAGAAGGTGTTTCTTACGACAGTATAATAAACGCATCGAACACCGAGTCCCTTACCGAACATCTCAGAACAACCCCATACGCTTGTGTCATTCAGGAACTGGAAAAAATTAGCGAAAGTGGCAATCTGCTTCGCTGTGAAATTATTCTTGAAAACAGCTATTACAAATATCTTTATAACACAGTAATAAGCTACTCTCTTTCCACCTGTTCAACGCTTTTTGCTAAAATTCATTTTTACAACAACTTTGCAAACATGCAATACTCATCTTCTTGCTTGTGCAATAGTCTGAATCTTTTTCACAGCGACAAGAATACCGACCTTAAACTCCTACTTGAACAGGATATCGATATGATTAATCTAGGACGGCTTGTTCGTTTATCAAATATTGTTAGCCCAGAATCACAGAATATTCTTTATATTCCTGGAGGCAACCGAATCATAGAGTCAGATTTTATTAATGATAATAGGCCATCCACAGCAGAAATTTTAAATCGTTTTTCGCTTTCATCTATGACTGACAAATTAACCAAATTGGAACAGCACGAACTACATGCATATATAAAACAAAGCATACAGCAAAAAACAATAAACTTTTATACAAGAGTAAAAACCAGATCATTATTTGACGAGTCTTTAGCATTTGTGTATATACGCCTTCGAGAAAATGAGATCTCCAGGATTATTTCTACTTTGAATACTCTACACTATACTGCTAATATTCACGGAGGCAACTGATGATCTTTCCGCAATCAATGATCAGATTAAACGCAATAATATTACGTAAAGATACCGATTCCGTTACTAAAGCACTATTAAATGAAGGTATTATTGATTTTACCGATATACATGATAAAACGATCTCATTTTCCAATCAACTCTCGCCATTTGACAAAGATTCAGCTGAAACAGATATCATTGAAATACGTTCCAGAATAGAACAATTATTGTCACAAGTAAATATTCCTCTTCCTGACACCTCGGATCTTAATGCCGAAAAGCTGGTTCCGGTTGATCCCAAAGAAGTTACCGACCGCCTTGATGAACTGAATCTTCAAATTCGGCAAATTCGCGACAAGCAGAAGGATATTCAACAGAGCATCAATAGAAAAACGGAGATAATGAGACAAACCGATCTTTTTGTTTCCATCGAAGCGTCACCTCCTCCTGAGTCTTCCGTCAGAGTGGCAACAGGTCTGATACGTAAATCCAGGAAGGAAGGATTAACTCAGGCTCTATCGTTATATCCTGCTGTTATTCACTTTTCCCAATCAACTCAAGATGAAATATCAGCAATAATCATATATATGTCCAGAGACGAAGAACGAATCGGCACGGCTCTTGACAGGTATCAGTGGCAAAGCGTTGAATTTCCACCTGAATTAACAGGAAAGAAAGAAGAGATTCTTCATAAACTCGCCTCTTCCATCGAAGAACTAAACCACGAGCAAATCGGATTTGAAAAAGAGGCAGAAGATATAATTAGAAAATTTGCTCCGATACTTACCGAATCTTGGAAAAATCTGACAATAACCGCTCAATGTATAAAAATTCAAAATAGCTTTGGTAAAACATCAGACACTGTAATTTTTTCCGGCTGGCTACCTTGCCATTTGAAAAATGCAGCTGAAAAGATCATTAAGAAAATTACGAATGGAAAGTATTACATACAATGGGTTAAACCCGAAGATGATCCTTTACTCAACAGCTCGATTGTTCCTGTTAAACTAAATCATGGTACTTTTCTTAAGCCGTTTCAATGGGTGGTCGAAAACTATTCGATGCCGCAATATGGAAGCATTGATCCAACTGTTATTGTTGCATTCTCTTTTTTAACTATGTTTGGATTGATGTTTGGCGACGCGGGTCACGGTCTTGTTCTTGCTCTTTGTGGAGCAATCGCCGCGTTTATAAAACGAAAAAAACACGATACTGCCTTTGAACTTGCGAGGCTTATTATGTACTGTGGTTTATCCTCGGTAGTTGCTGGAGCTCTTTTCGGTTCATATTTTGGACTTGGGATTTTTAAACCACTATGGTTTGACTATCATGGAATTGTACTGGGTCATAAGGGAACTGGTCTAATAAGCGATATTTACGATATACTGGGTATAACAATAAAATTTGGTGTCGCGATTATCGGTTGCGGACTTTTTTTAAACTTGATAAACTGTATACGTTCAAAACGATACTTTTCTTTTCTCTTTGATAAAGGCGGTCTTTTAGGCAGCTGGTTCTATGCTGGTGGCGTGTACGCCGCTTTTTTCTTTGTAAATAGTAATTACAAGAGCTTTCCGCCAGACAAAGAGTTATTGATTTTAACAGG
>DAOTGZ010000148.1:0-6870 GCA_035447445.1 Spirochaetota bacterium
CATCACTTGCTGCACCAGCTGGTGGATTTATTACCTCAGCTCTTATTGCAGCAAAAAAAGATGATAAACAAATCAGTACATGCTGCTGTGAGACAAGGCCTGATTTTTCGGGTTCCCGGATTATGGCTTTCGACTTGAAGAATGAGGGTCTGGAAACACAGGTTATTCCGGATATACAGTCTCACTATGTAATGAAAAAGAAACTGATATCTCGTGTTGTTGTTGTTGCCGATTCGATATTTGAAAAAGGAGTTTTTCGGGCTCATTGTGGATGCGCAATGCTTGTTCTGGCTGCAAGATCTTTGGGGGTTCCGGTTGATCTGGTTATTCCCGGATTTTTATTTGATAAACGTGATTATGCTGAAGTAGAGATAGAAGCTAACCGGGCCTCAATAAACGAAGTGGCAATAGTTAATAATGGGGTAGTGGCTCCTGAAGGAATAGTCATAGGTAATTACCTAAGTGATACAGTCGACTGTTCGGATATTTCAAGATTTATAACAGATAAGGGTGTTTTTGACAATTGGCAAAATACTTTGGCAAGTCTGAAGTCCTCTTAGGGTTTTTAAGGAGCAAAGGCATTGTGATAAAGTATCAGAATGTCGGCTCCGTAAAGAATAGCGATGATGTACCCTATTGCTATGAATGGAGCAAAAGGAATTTTTATTCGAAGGCCGCGTCCGCTTGTTATGGCGTATACAGCTCCGAATATTGATCCTGTAATCAAAGCTGTTTCGAGCATTACAATTACAAACTGAAAACCTGTAAAAAATCCAAGCAAAGCCGCGAATTTAAGATCACCTGTACCAAAGGAACCGGGAAACACTACTAAAAAAAGAGCGAAAGCGCCTCCCGCGCTAGCTAACCCCAACCAAGAATCTTTTGTAAAACCCCCGTTTAGCGCAAAGAGTATACCTGCTACAATAAGCACACAAAGCAGTGAATCTGGTATTTCCATGGTTTTAATATCTGCGTATACTACAGCGCTACAGACAGCAACGGTTGAGAAAAAAATAAGAGCTTGAATATTAAAACCAAACCGGTAAAGAGAAAAAAGTGCAAGTATAAGCCCGTATGCCTCGGAAAGAGGATACCTTGGTGATATTCTGTTATTACAGGAACGGCAATGTCCCAGTGAAATTATATACCCTGCCAACGGAATGTTATAATAAAAGGGAATTGTTGTGCCACAATGATCGCACGATGAACGGTCACAAAGAAAACCTTTAATGTTGTTTACATATTTTTTGCTGATAAAACGATCCGCAAGTGCCAACAGAAAGCTTGCAAAGAATAGGCCGGTTAAAGAGGCTACAGAAACATGCATACTATTCATTAGACACAGCCATTATCTCGACAAGTACGGTTGACAATTCTTCGTAAGGGCCTGAATACGATGAAGAGTTAACAGCCGCAATTGAAGCGTAGTTGGTTTCGATTCGTAGATTGGCTCGGTTGCGCATTATCTGGTAAAGACGCTTGCTGCATACAGATATCCGTTGTTCTGCTGCATAGCGTGAATTGGCATTTCTATTGGGAATGTACGACAACCTTATTACTGAGGAGGGGAACAGGGTTGCTATTTCAGTTATTTTTGTCAGTTTTCTTTCATGAAAAGATGTAATGTCCCAGTTGTCATCTTTAAACGGTAAAAGAATTGGTATTAGCGGATAAGCAGATGAGCGAGGCGCGTATAATCTGTTTAGTGAAATGTTTTTGATCTTATTGGGTATGTCTACAGCTTCGATTACTAGTGGTGTATATATTGAAAAAATTGATTTTGTAGTTTGCTCGTAAAACTGAGCAGGCAAAAGTTGAGAGAGGTTAAGCAGAGTGTTGATATCGGTAACTGTTGTTTCGTCGATTGAAAAAAAACTTATATTGTCTGAATAGGAGGCTGGCTGTGTTATTTTTATGGTTTCATTTCGCGCGAATTGTTCGGGTAATAATCCTGATTTGATTATTGACGAGAAATCGTTTGAATTGCCTGAAAAATCGGAACCAGCGGTTAAAATTGCCGAGGTGAAATTTCTAATCAGATCTGGATATGATAACAAAAAACTGTTATTTGCAACTGCAACATAAGGAATAAGCTTTGATGCGTCTCTGGTTGAAATTAGAGTGGATTCTGGAATATCAGCAAACGAAGACAATGCCGCTGCTTGTACTTTTTTTGATTTGAAAAGTTCCAGTGCTTCCAGGGATGTATTGGTATAAACAGTCTGAATATTGTCTGGTGTAACATTGTTGTTTTTTAGGAAAAAATCCAACAGTATTTGTTCGGCCGAATTTTGAACTAGAGCGACTTTTTGCCCTTTTAGATTTGTCGGCCGTGAAAAAGACGAGTGAGCCACAATTGAGTGACAGCCGGAGGAGTAACCTGTAAGCATAAAAATAATAGTTGAATCGTCATTTTTAAGTTTTCGCGCGCTAAGATACTCGAACAGTGGCATAACGGCAATATCAGCTTTTCCTGCAATAAGAAGGGCCAAACTTTCTTCAGCGGATTGTTTCTGACTGATGGAGGCCGATATCTCTTTTTTTGCCATAAATGAGTTGGTAGCAGTTTGAAAACCGCCATTGGCATAAATTAGTGGTATGTTCTGTTCGTATGAGTTAACAATTATAGATAACTCTCTCTTTTCTGTTAATGATTCCGTGATAAGCGACTTTGTCACGGTATTGTCAGGTTTCTGGCTGCTAAAGGGTTGCGAGCAGCTATACGAGAAAATGAGTATTAATAATAAAGTTTTTAATGAAATTTTTGACATATAAACTCTCTGTTCTAGATAACAAGGTTTTAACAGTAATAAGCGAAATGAAGACTGAACAAGTAATGAGTTTCTGTTAAGAATTGAAAAGATTCTTGGCCTTCTTTTTATCTGAAGCGTGTTTGTAATCGGAATATTCAATAACTGTTTTTTGTGATTTTTGTAGCATTTTCAAAAGAATCTGTGCACCTGTTGTTGTGTTATGTTTTTCGTGCGTAGTTATAAAGTCCAGTGTTGTATTGCACCCTGGGCAGGTCTTGGCATCAATGGGCACTCCCATTTTTTTGCAAGAGCTACAATAGGCGTTAAGGTCATCACATATCAGCAGATGCCCTTCTATATCGTTAATATCAATTTTTTTCCAGATTCTTATTTGATCCATAACGAGAGCTCCAGTTAATATATAATAAAAATATCACTTTAAAGATAGTGATAGTTTTTCACTTTTTTAAATTTTTCTCGTTGCCACTCAAAAAAACGCTCAAAACTATCACTTTAAAGATAGTGATAGTTTTTCACTTTTTTAAATTTTTTTCGTTGTCACTCAAAAAAACGCTCAAAACTATCGCTTTAAAAATAGCGATAGTTTTTCACTTTTTATCTATTGTTGTTGGGTTGTCAATAAGGAAAGAAAGTGTTTGGAAAATTGTCTTTATAGCTTAAAACTGCTGTAACTAATTTTACTTGACTGTATAGGCACACGGTAATAGTTTTTGGGGAGGTTCTACAGCAAAAGGAACCAACTATTTTCTATCGTTTATTTGGGTAGACCTGTCGGGGAAAAATATGAAAAAATGGGCTATTGAATCTGATGTTCTTATAACTCCCGGAAAACCGGTTACAAAGGGCAAAATAGTAATAAATAATGGTGTAATTGAAGATGTGACTTCAAGAGACGCTAATAGCCGTATGCTTCTTACAATAAAAGACGGAATAATTAGTCCTGGCCTGATAAATTCGCATGATCATCTAATGGGGTCGTATTATCCAAAGGTCGGCAATGGTCCTTATGAGAACTGGTTGCCATGGGATAACGACCTGAAAAGTGCCCCAGTTTATGAAGAGCGTCAGCAGATAGCGAACAGGGATTTGTATCTGATAGGGTCATACCGCAATCTGTTATCTGGGGTGACGTCTGTACAGGATCATATCCCCCATTTTGTCCAAGAGCCCTATCTTGATATTTTGCCAATTAAGCTGATTTCTGATTTCGCAATTGCCCATTCGATTGCTTCTTTTGCCCTTAATTGGGGGGGAGATATTCAAGAGGAGTATGCTTACGCGGCTGCCAACTCTTTGCCGTTTATTACTCATATCGCCGAAGGTTTTGATGACGAAACGCGTTCGGATCTTCAGACGCTAAAAAGTAAAAAAGGCTTCGGACCTAACTCTGTTCTTGTTCACGGAATTGCATTTTCAGAACAGGATATATCCGAGATCGCGTCTGTGGGGGCTTCGGTTGTATGGTGTGCTGATTCCAATATGTTTATGTTTAACAAGACTGCGAATGTGCGAGAGATGCTTGCTGCGGGGGTTAATGTTTGTATTGGTACTGATTCTCCAATGTCGGGTGGACTCAATATTTTACATGAAATGAGGTATTGCAAAAAAGTTTATAACGAACTTTATCAAGAGGAGCTGCCTTGCCGTCAAATAGTAAAGATGGCGACTGAAAATCCGGGTAAAGCGTTTTTTCTAGATAGTGGTCGCATTGAAAAGGGCATGCTCGCCGACATTACAGTTTTTCGCAACCAGGGTGGAGACCCGTATGAGTCAATAGTAAACGCGTCGCTTGCAGATGTGAGATTGGTTGTTATAGAAGGTATGCCTGTGTATGGAGATGCCGAATTTGCCGAGGTTTTCGCGCAGCAGGATATTGAAGTTCAACACGTAGTTGTTGACGGTTCAGAAAAAGTTGTGATTGGTAATTTAACAGGTCTACTAGATCGTGTGAACCGAGCAGTCGGGTTTAACAAGAAATTTCCGTTTTTACCTGTTGCTGAAGCGTAGTTGTCTCAGATATTTTGAGATGTAAAGATTTGATTGTTAGTTGACGATATTTGATTAAGTGCTCACTTTTTTTGGTGAAAGTAATATATAACACTTCACATTTACATTGCCGCTTTTTTTACGCGGTTACGGAGTCATAATGTCTGATGTAATATCCGGTGGTGGAATTCGCACCCGAACATATAAGTCTCAGGCAATTGTTTATTTCGAAGGTGATAAGAGCGAAAGTATCTATATTTTAAAGAAGGGAAAGGTGCTGTTGACTTACCTTCGGCCTGAAACAGGAGAAGAGATCAAGGAAGAGGTCAGACCCGGTGAGTTTTTTGGTGTAAAGTCGGCTCTTGGTAAATATCCTCGCGAAGAGAATGCTCAAACCATCGGCGAAACTGTAATTCTCATCCTTTCTCCAGTAGATTTCGAAAGAATCGTGCTTTCCAATATTCAGGTAGTCAAAAAAATGCTTAGAGTTTTTTCTAACCAGCTTCGTCGAATTGGACGCGCTGTGCGGGAAGTCATGGGTGAAACAAATTCTGTTGACCCCGCAAACGAACTATATAAAATCGCGGATCACTATTCTGGAAGCGGACGCCCACAGCAAGCATTGTATGCGTATAAAAAATATATGGAATACTATCCTGACGGTAAATATGCGTCAAACGCCATGCGAATGATACGTAATATAGAATCAGGTAATTATCAGGCACCCGTTGTGGCGGTTGCTGACGAGCCAGTTATGAGCAGGCCGTCTGTAAGTGAATCTGATGATGATTTTTTCGCTTCAGAGTCGTCAGCAGGCGCTGGTTCCAGTTTTGATGATGGAAATGCTAATTCGGAGTTCTCTGATTTTGACGACTACGATGATTTGGGTGGCTTAAGTGATTTTGGCACCGAGATGGACTCGTTTGTTTCTAACAGTCCCGATGATGGCATGATGGATGACTTTGGGTTGGGAGAGCCGTTAAGTTCGAGTCCAGAGGATAAGTATAACGAAGCGGTCGCTTTTAGAAACAACGGTGATTGTACTCACGCTATTAAGTTATTGGACGAGATTAAGGCAGACAAGTCGGTTTCGGATCCGGATCTTTTACATAAAGTATTTATCGAAACAGGCAGATGCAAGCTTGAACAGGGAAAACTTCAGGAAGCACTGAGCGAACTATCACTTTTTTTGAAAAATTACCCGCGTTCTCCATTTGTTAAGGAGGCTCTGCTGGAAGCTGGCAATGTTTATTTGAAAGCCGGTAGTAAGGATAAGGCAATGGCCTATCTGAAAAAAGTGGCCGCAATGCCGCCGCGAGATGAACTAAACCAGCAGGCGTTGGCACTTTTAAAGCAGCATAAGTTTTAGCCGTGGCTACCGCAGGAGAGCAAGATGTTACTTGATGATCATTTTTTGGAACGTTTTGGAGTTGAATACGCGCCCGGCGAGATAATATTTTGCGAGTACGAGCCTGGGCATGAGTTTTATCTTATACACTCCGGAAGTGTAAAAATTGTTAAACTTATCAATAATCGTGAAAAAATAATGGACGTAATGTATGCAGGTGATGTGTTTGGTGAGCAGGCTATTTTAGAAGCAGAACCCCGCTCTGCGACAGTTATTGCTGCCGAGCCTACAAAACTGCTCAAGTTTCATCGTGATAATTTTGATGCGTTGCTTCAGGGTAATCCGCAGCTGGCTTTCAAGTTGCTTGTTATTTTCTCAAAGCGCATATATGACGCTAAACGTCGTTTAATGATACTGCTTTTAAATGAACCCGCATTAAAGGTTATGGATGTCCTCTGCATGCTTGCGGAGGCAAATACTTCAGTGGACTTGCATAGCCAAGTTGTTCTGGAGACGAGTGTTAAGGATATTTCAAGCTGGTCAGGAATGTCAGTGGAAGAGACTCAAAATGCATTGACACATATGGTGAACCTTGGAAAGATTGAAATGTATCCTGAAAAAATAGTTGTTAAAAACATACTAGATTTTCAACGACAGGTTAACTCGCGCCGCAAACAGATGTTTTCATAAACACAAAACTTACGCTCCCGTAGCTCAGGTGGATAGAGCAGTAGTTTCCTAAACTATGTGCCGGAGGTTCGA
>DAOTGZ010000149.1:0-6857 GCA_035447445.1 Spirochaetota bacterium
GCTTCCACCGGGAGAAGTTCTGTTGCTGTACCAGTCAACACCTTCAGTGTGGGATGCTTGCCAGTCTTCGTAAAAGTTTCCACCGTACTCAGCCGAGTTGCCGTTATCGCCCGCGTCTTCATAATAGGTGCCGTCCATTGCTGTTGTGTCAATCGAATAGTAATCAATGCAGTGATAGCCGTTAGTTTCGCAAAAATCGGTAATGATGGCTGCCTGATTTTTGGGTTGGCCATCGCCAGTATTATTGCCCACGTTAGCGTGCCCAGTCATAAAAACGAAGTTAACAGGGTTATCTCTTGAAAGGCCTGCACCAACTTTTGAGCCTCCGGCTCCATATTCATCAATAAGGGTTTGCATCGAGTTGCAATATGCTGTCGCGTCATGATTTGCGATATTGCACCAAGACCATATAAAAACATTAACATTTGCGTTGTCGGGATCTTCCAGCCATGTTCGTGCTTCCTCAACCCAGCCTTCCCAGTCGTTATCGGCATTAGAGAGATCCGAAACACTGAATCCTCCCGGATTATCTCGGAAGTAGAGTTTGTCAGGTTCATCAGAAGTGCTAACTGCGAATTTTTCATCGTAGCCGTCCTTGAAATCAGGAAGACCAAACACGCCGTATGAAACGTGAGTCCCATGGCTTGTGTGAAAATAGGCAACTTCAAAGTTATTACGGATAGAAGTTAAAATGGAATCTGGTATGGTATCTAGTACGGAACTGTTTGCAATAGATGCTGCAGCGATTGTAACACCGGATTCTGGATTGGTTTTTTTAGTGTCTTCATCGCTGTCGGAAGAACCACAGGAAGAGAGAGCAACGGTTAATGTTAAAACTAAGTAAAACATAGTCCATTTTGAAAAAATCATGTAAAGCCTCCTTGGAGAATTATTAAAAATTTCCAAGCGTGGAGAACTTCGGCAGATACTAGGCTGGTAGATCACAAGTAGACCAGTTTCTTATGGTCTTTCGATCTTAGTAATATAACAATAAATGGATCTATTGATAAAGTTTGTCAATTATTTATTACACAGCAGCGTTTAATTGTTTTGGCAGAGCATTCTGTTTCCTGCGTGTAAAATAGAAAAATCGGATGGTTTATTGTCTTGCTTTGTAATTGAAGTGGATGCAACTGATAAAGCAGCACAATAAAATGGAAGGGGTTGAATTATGGAAAGTTACACCGAAACGACATGGGCAGATTTTTATGATGAAGCAAAAAAGTACAATAAGCTTCTTAAAGGCGCCTTAAACAAACCTGAAAAGTTTACACCCGATTTTATCTACAATATCGCAGCCATGTCGGTAGAGAAATACTTCATGGCATATTTTTTGAAAAATAGTGTACTTCCTCCAAACCACACTATAGCGGATCTGGTAATGTTTATGAAACAATATCAGGTTATTCCAGATCATCTTGAAACAAGGCTGCTTTTTATGAACGACTTTCAGGAGATATGTTCACTGGAACAGTATAATCGAAAGACGCCAACAAAAGATGATACGGTAAAATTTGCGGATACTGTAGATATGGTTTTCAATTATATTGATCCGATGGTAGCTATGTAAAAGATAGTATCTAAAAAGATATTGACACCCGTATGATAATTGCTTTATTTCATGAATATGGAAACCTCAAGTTATTATTCTGATAACTATAAAATAGATGCTTTACCCGGGGAAAGCACTGATATAGGAATTGTAAGAATTGATAAATCTTATTGATGTGACGTAGTATTTTAATATAGTACAATAAAGATCAGAATAAAAAATGTTTACCGTAAAATATCGGAAGCGGCAAAAGAGATAGTTGCCAGTGAAAAAAAATTATCGAGATAGCCTTTGATTATGGTTTCAGTACTCCCGAATCTTTTTCACGTGCCTTTCTGAAAATTGTGGGTGATAATCCTTCCGTTTACCGAAAAAGAAAAACATTTTCTCAAAAAGAAATTTTTCCTCGTTTATCGCGTGCATCCATTGAATCTAATAAGTTTCTAGAGCAGCAAACGGGTGAGCTGGTCGAGAGAGAAGCTCTGCTGCTTGTAGGCATCCCTTTTTTTTATGATATATCCATGAAAAATGATCTGTCTTTACCCTGGAGTAATCTTGTAAAAAATATTAATCATATTATGGAACGGATTATTCCTGAAAGATATTATCAGGTACAGTACTGGTTTGAAGACCAAGATCCGGGTACCCTTTTTTTCTTTGTCGCGGCCGAAGTTAAAAGGATAGATGATATTCCAATACAGTTCACCGCCAAAGTTTTACCGCGTCAGACATATCTTCGTTTTTATCACAAGGGGAGAGCAAACTCTGTAGGCAATACCTACAGATATATTTACGAAACATTTTTACCGGAAACAGAATACCGCCTGCCGTACCTTTATAATTTTGAGCAATATGGCGAAAAAACTCTGGAACCTGATAATGAAGAGTCTATCAGTGAGATATATATCCCGGTCAGTGTGTGATTATTTTTGCTAATATCAGGGCTAATTGTAAACTGGGTAACCGGTGGAAAAGCGTATTCAATATTATTTCAGTAACATCTATGTCGTCTGTGATAAAATAAATCAAAAAAAATCTGTGTTAATTTTAATTGACTTTTTTCAATAGTCAATTTATGAACTAAAGTAATCAAAGGGGATAAACTGATGAAATGTAAAACTATTTTTTGCTTTATAACACTTTTTGCTGTCTCTTTTTCGACAATAAAAGCTGAATCGCTTAACAGGATTAGTGTTGGTGCTGGTTTTGGTTCTTTTAACACAATAATTTATGGAACTGGATTTACAGCCACAGCCATTATCGATTCAGAATTAGATAAACTCGATAACAAAACAGAAGAGAGTACGGATGAGATATCCGCTGGAGTAGTTTTTCATGCCTCATACGATAGAAAAATTTTGCAATATCTTGCGATCGGTTTTATCTACAATTATGAAAACATTAATTATATTATTAATTATGATGATAATGATTTTTCAGAAACAGATTTAAATATTCACACTATTACGCCCCGTATTACATTGATATACGGTTTTAAGAAACTGAAGATATACCATGCATTTGCGCTTGGAATAGGGATATATGATAATACCTTAACTGAAAAAATTGGCTCGCAAATAATTGATAAAGAAAAAATGGTCTATGAACCCGCAATTCATGTCACAATCGTTGGATTAGAATATCACTTAACTGAAGATATTTACGCTTTTGTGGATGCTGGTTTAGGTTACGCTGGTTTCGCAAATGTTGGTGTCGGCTATATGTTTTAAATAACTGTATGTCTCATTATTAATCAATATCTTTTATGAATATTTATTATAGTGAATATTCATGTTGTTTGTTTATAAATTGTTATAACAGATATCTGTTTCTATAGTCAGTTTATGAACCAGGGTAATCAAAGGAGAAAAACTGATGAAATGCAAAACTATTTTATGTACACTAATTACTGTTTATGTTGCTTCTTTCTCTTCTCTTAGTGCTGAAAATAAAAACAGATTCAGTGCAGGGATCGGAAGTTCTTCCGGTTATGCGTTTTTAGAAACATTATTTTTTCCGAGCCCTGGAATAACCATTGATTCACCTAACGAAAATATTGAAGGTAGAATTGAAGATGATACCGATTTTAAGTCTGGTTTAAACTTGTATAATGTCTCTTATGATAGAATGGTTTTTAAACATCTTGCTTTGGGTTTTGTGTATAATTACGAAAATATAAATTACATAATTAATTATGAAAATATGATACTTCTGAGACTGATCTTACGATTCACTGCTTAATGCCGCGTATTAAAATAATTCATGGTTTTCAAAGAGTCAAAATGTATCACGCGTTGGCGGTAGGTTTTGCAATCTTTGATGAAACATTAACCGAAAAAGTGCATTTTTCAACAGAAAGTTATTCGAAGACATCCTATGAACCTGTATGGCATTGTACTCTAGTAGGTTTTGAATTTCACTTGACTGAAGATGCTTATTTGTATATTGAAAATGGATATGGTTATAGTGGATTTTTTAATATCGGTGCTGGGCTTGTATTTTGAATTTTACATCGTTATGTAAAACATAATTCTAAATTTATCGATAATAAATATACTGCAATTCCGGGTTTTACTATAGCGGCAAACAGAAGATTATAATTTTATAACCGGGATATAATCAGTGTTTTAATTCTGGTATACGTTATAACAAGCAAATAGGATACTGCGGAAGAGCATAAAAATGTCAGACAAAGTTTTAATAAAGATGGTATTGTATCAAAATATCTGAAAAGATATGCTGAAACCAATACAATATTCAGATGAACCAGATATACACCGAAAGAATATCTGTTAAGTATTCTGTTTGTAGTTGTAGCATTATTAAAATATTTCTTTCCCAAAGAAAGGCATACCACTAAAAAATAGACGCAAAGGCTGTATCGGCAAACCGCATATATGAAGTTAATTGCAATTTGATTTTTTTTTGCAACATATTCATATGCCGATAAGTATACAATTGAAAGAGCTACCGCACTGAGTAAATGTATAAAAGGATATTTTAGTAATTTCTTATCAGCAAGATAGTTACTTCGGTAAAAGTGAATTCCTGTAATGAAAAATGCAATATAAGAAATTATTCTGGAAAACTGAAACTGGATTATAGATAAAACAAACCAGTTGTTTTCGAAAAAGTAATAAAAAAAAGTAAATGAAACTGAAGAAACCATTACAAGGGTCAATAACGTGGGCAGCATCGATCCGGACTTGATATTATTGATTTTTTGTTTTGTATTCTGAAATAATGAGAATACAACAAAAAAATAGAACAATAACGATAAATACCATAAATGATAATGTGAAAAATATAGAGATGAGTGACTTCTGTCCTGAATAATATGGATCGGAATAGTGATAAAGTTATTGTAGTATTTTAATATTGAACAGAAAGAAACATATAGATCGTTGCCATGTGTATGCTTTATAATCAAAACTAGAACAGGATTTAAAAATAAAATACCTGTTAGCCATGGAAAGTATATATTTTTAACTTTCTTTTTTATAAACTGTTTTTTTGTACTTTTATTTAAAGACGGCAAGGAAAAATAACCAGATATAAAAAACAGAATAGGCATTAGTATCGCGTCTAATATGCCGGATAAAATATCGGCAATAACAGTTTTAGAGGGATCCACAATAAACCACCATGAATCCGTTACTCTGGAATATGACAATGCCGCATGAAGCAGAATAACAAGAATCACAATGGTTGACCGGATATTGCTGATATAATATGTCCCGTTTTCACTCTTTTTATTTTCACCAAACATATCTTTTTCCTGTTGATTAGTTAATTAACACGTTACGTTTAAAAAAAACTGTGTTGGAATAATACGCAATCGGGTAATGAAAACCTTAAGCTGTATATTATATTTTTACATGGAATCGACAAGTTGCAAAGCATATTCAAGTTGAGTATCTACTCCTTCGTTAAGAGCTTCCTTGGCATTGCTTACTTCATGATCCATTTGCAGTATATCGCCCTCAGAGTATTGGCCATCATATATTTCATGGGCAAATCTGCCGAATTGCACAAGCCATCCGTTAGGAAGCTCTACTGGATAGGTGTCGCCAATAATAGAAATAATATTGCTTTCTCCAACAAGTATAGCAAGATCATTGTGTTTCATAAGTACGCCTAGAAAATCAGTTGTGCTAACACAACCGGTATTCATTAGTAAAATAACTGGTTTGTTGAAAGTGTAATCGGCCTTTTTTATTGAGCCGCTTTTGTTATATTGGTAATCATTATATTCCGGACCGGTTTTCCAATATTGAGTGGAGTAATTCATAATATTTTCTGTTATAAAGTATTTCAAAATTTCTTCAGCATTTAACAAGTTCCCTCCATCATTGTTTCTTACATCAACGATTAGAGCTTTGCAGAATTCAAAAGATTTAATTGTTTTTGCCGCGTCTTTTGCCCATGCGCTAGCGCTCATGCCTTCCCCATGAAATCTCTTGATCCACATATATCCAATATTATCATTTATAAAACCATATGAATACATCTCTTCGTGTGATGAGTTCTCAAATACTACATAATTCGAAATTATTGAATGCATGAATATTTCATCGCTATTTGGCAAGTCTGGGTAGATGTCACTCTTTGAAAAATATATTCTCATATGTTCGTCATTTATCATGTTTGTAATTTCAATTAATATCTTTCGCAAGTTTTCGTTGGTTGGATCATCCTTGATCAATGGCTTATATGTTGCATAAACTGAATCCCAGTCAAGGTCACTTTTTATAAAACCTGGATAATAGTACTTCATTTCTTTCCAGAAGTAATCAAAAGAATTTACTGGGTTGTCGGATTCATCTTCCCAGTTCAAGGCGCAGCTTGTAATTAATAAAGATATACAGAAACAAGAAAATAAATATTTCATAAAGTTACCTCAATGCTTGCAATAATCGATTGGTATTCTGATCGGGTATTTCGAGGGTTCTCATACGAAATATATGTGTATTCATATTCAGCGCTTATTCCAAATTTTTCGCTGAACGAATATTTATATTTAATCTTTAAAGGTATTTTTAGATATTCATTTGCATAGGCAATTTCTCCACAATTAACCAAAACCTCAAGGGGGTCATAATATTCGTTTTCTATCATGCCTTCATAAATATACCATTGCCGACGTACAATATAGTTTATAACAGGAAAGTAAAATCCGGTCGAAATAGTATGATTCATTATTTGAAACTCATATTTAACTGCCGGGGCAGCACCTAGTTGAAAAAATTCATATTCAAGATCGTTGACTCCATTTAAGGAGGAGCTTAGCTTGTATATTTCCATA
>DAOTGZ010000150.1:0-6790 GCA_035447445.1 Spirochaetota bacterium
GGCGTGTTCTTGAGCAGCAGGGATACCGGGTAGCTATTTGCGATATGCCCGATGTAAAAGATGCATCTTCTTTTGCTCTCTTCGGAGCTCCCAGGTTGTTTTTTGCGGTAACAGGTGGCAATGTAGATTCTGTCATGATGAGGTACACCTCGTTTCTTAAAGTTCGTAATGATGATCCTTTTCGTCCAGAAACAGAGATTGAACGCCCCCTGCGATCTGTAATATCTTATTGTAATTGTATACGGTCTCTTTATAAGGGAATTCCGATAGTTATCGGTGGTATCGAGGCTTCGATGCGACGGCTTGCCCATTTCGATTTTATTGATAATAAAATAAGACGTTCCATTTTGTTAGATTCGCGGGCTGACATACTCATCTACGGCATGGGAGAATATGCTGTTAAAGAGGTTGCCAAAAGAGTTAAAAAGGGTATAGCGATCGAGGGCATACCTGGAACTGTAATTGTACGTAAAGAGTTACCAGATGATTTAAAAAAATACAAAGTTTTACCAGACGAGGAAATTCTAACGGCCGGTGATACTGAATCTAAAAAACAGTATGGTATTTTTTTTAAAACCATATATCTTTCTCTACAGACTGTCTTTGTGCAAGGAAGTGGGGGTCGCTTTCTTATTCAGTACCCTCCTTATAAAATGACCGGGGATGAACTGGATACTGTATATGAATTGCCCTATAAATATAGCCCTGCACCAAAATACTTAAACCGCAAGATCGACGCATTTAATATGATTCAAAATTCAGTAAATTCTCATCGAGGCTGTGTTTCAGGTTGCGCGTTTTGTTCAATTGCTCTTCATCAAGGTCGCCGAGTCGTCAGCAGAAGTGAAAAGAGTATTATTCGAGAGATTGAAACTCTGACTCGTGATAAGAATTTCAAGGGTCATATTTCGGATGTTGGTGGCCCAACAGCCAATATGTACGCAGTAAGCTGTCGCTCTAATTGGCAGTGTACCCGCGAGAGTTGTCTTTATCCCAATCGTTGTCCTTCTCTTGTTGTAGAGACAAAAAAATATCTTAAACTGCTTGAGCATTGCAGAAAAATTCCCGGTGTAAAAAAGATTACTATAGGTTCGGGAGTGCGTTATGATCTTTTTTATAGTGATTACAAAGAAGGTCTGGAGGACTTTATAGTAAATTATGTGGGAGGACAACTTAAAATTGCTCCAGAACATACTGAACCGGAAGTTTTGCATGTAATGAGAAAGGTTCCTCTTGTCCCCTTGGCCGATTTTGTTATGTTTTTTAGCAAGATATGCAAAAAACGTGGTGTTAAATATTTTTTAGTGCCATATCTTATGTCTAATCATCCAGGCTCAAGCCATGCATCAATGATACGATCCCGTGATAATGTTAAAAAACTTTTTGGGTATGTACCAAAACAGGTTCAATCCTTTTTTCCCCTTCCTTTGACTCTCTCTTCAGCTGTCTACTATACTGGGTATGACCCTTTGACTGGCAAAAAGGTCTTTGTCGAAAAAGATAAAGGCGCCCGCAACAGACAACATTCACTATTTTTTGAACATAAAAAGGGTAAAAAGTAGCGTTTTGTCGCCACTCTCTTGTTGTATAAAGCGATAATAGGTAATAACTACAATTCTACAGGATACTTTTCTGCAGAGCTAAAAGTTCTTCTATGTTGGTTCAGGAGGGGGAAATGAGAAAATATATTATTGGCATTATATTTATTGTTCTTTTTATGTCGTCTTGCGAAAATAACCGATATAAATCGGGAAATATAGTGACAGTGCAGCGCTCTTTTAACGGTTATAACGGTGTATCTCTTGAGGGAAAGGGCATAATATATTTAAAACAGTGCGATCAGTTTGTTTTTAAGGCAAAAGCCCCCGAGTATGTGCTTGATATTATTGATGTAACGGTAAGAAAAGGAGTGTTGACTATAAGCTATCTGGAAAATTTATCTTCGGATTTTATACCTGAATATACTATAGAGTTGCCTCAACTAAGCTATCTTGGTGTAGAGGGAGCCGCAATAGTAAAAATGGAAAATACCTTTACTGGCAATCAAATCACAATTGAAAGTAAAGGCGCGACTGCAGCGGAGGTATATGTTGATGTAAACAATCTTACAATTAAAGCAGGTGGAAACTCAGTAGTAGTACTAAACGGTGAAGCTTCTATTCTGGAAGCTGAAATCAAGGGAAAAACCGAGTTAAGAGCTCGAGATTTTATCGCAGAAAAAGCCGTGATTAAGAGCACAGGCTTTACCAAAAGCGAGATTGGGGTAAAAGAATTTCTTGACGTTACAATATCCGGGCATGGTAATGTAAAGTATAACGGTACACCAAAAATATCAACTTCGATAGCCGGTGCCGGAAGGATAGAGTCGGGAAACTATGAACCAGCAAGAGATCAAAAACAAGCTGCTACAGCTGAAGAGTGATGTAGCAGATTTTACAGTAATATTATCAGGTAAAAAATCTGGCAAAGTGGATGGCCTGTACAAGCCTGACAGCTGTGAAATTATTATTCACAATAAAAATTTCGAATCAGAGAACAGGCTTATATATACCGCGATTCATGAGTTTGCACACCATGTTCAATTTACAGAGTCATCTGGAACAATTTCTTCCAAGTCCCACACAACCCTGTTTTGGAATCTTTTCCATTCCTTGCTCTTTGATGCCGAGAAAAAGGGTATTTATAATTCATTGTTTAAAACAGACAGCAGATTTGTGGAGCTCACAAAAAAAATCAAGAATGACTATCTTGGCCAAAACGCCGAGTTAATGAAAAATTTTGGCAATATGCTATTAGAGGCAATGTCTTTATGTATGGAGACACAAGCCAGTTTCGAAGATTATCTGGATCGAGAGCTGGGCATCAAACGGCAAGAGGCGAAGGCTCTGATTAAAGCTTTTCAGCATAATGTGACCAGTGAGATTGGTATCGATAATATGAAGCTTGTTGCACGAATTGATGACGATGATCTACGCCGTCGAGCATTGGCCGGGTTCCAGAAAGGGATGACCGAGCCGATGGTAAAAGCGGAGGTAATTAACCCCGATAAGTATAAACTGCAGAAACAGGATGAGCTCGAAGTCCTTATGAAAGAGAGAACCCGCCTTGAGAAGAGTATAGCTCATCTTATAGAGCGTCTTGAAAATATTGATCAGAGACTTTCAGAATGTGGGGCCGATTTAAGTAATAAGCTCGCTTCTGATCAGGATGAGGGTGATGTTTAACCGTATTCGGGCTCAGTGGTACTATAATCGTCTGGAACACTCCAAGGGTGATAAATTTATTAGGTCTGTATCACGTTTGGCCACAATTAAATCATCTAATACAATTACTTGCCTGCTAGACATACTAATCTCGCGAAATGATCTTGCTATAAATGAAAAGGCAGCTCTTGCCGAAGCTTTTGCTGCTATTGGCTCGGAAGCTACTCGTTTTTTAATTAACAGTGTTTATGATGAAAATGGAATGATTCGGTATAATGTTGTAAGCGCGCTTGGTCATACTAAGGATAAAGAGGCTCTTCCTCTTTTTATGTTTCTTCTTGAAGAGAGTGATAACACTATTTTTGCAAAGGCTCTTGGTGATATTGGGTCCTCCGAGTCATTACCGGTATTGCGTAGTAAAGTAAGACAGAGATCATCACATTGCCGTTTCGAATCTTTAAGAGCTATTGCCGCTATAGATTTGAGTGGAAACAGCGATATTTACTGTGAGCTGTTATACGATGATGAAATTTCTATACGAGTGCAAGCTGCCACATACTTGCGCGATATTTCTTATAAGTTTACCGACACTTCCGATCAGATGCTCTTCTACGCGGTTTTTAATGAATGGAATCTTGTACAGATAAAGGATAAAAAAACGGCTTTGGGATTATTGCATTTTGTAGACCGATCTGACGAAATTTTATGTGAAAAAATATTTGAGCGTGTAACTGGGTATAATTATCCCGACAAGACAGAAGTTTGGCTGGCATATTTGCAAGAACTGCCAAATGAGCTTAAGCGCGGTTTTTTGGATATGATAGATTATGCGCCAGTGAGTATGCTTGATATTCTTGTTGGCCTTCTTTCGGTTGCTGATCTTCATCTTAAACGATCAGCAGAAAAATTGCTGTGTCGCTCAGGTGAGGATGCTGGCAGAAAGGCTTTAGAAGCTTTAACTAATCAGGATATTAAAAATGAGTTGGTTCGAACCTCATTAATAGCTGTTGCTGTTGAAACTTTGTCTGATAAAATCACAGAAATTAGTGATTATATAAAAAAGGCGAATAATCGTGATTTGCCTGTTTTGCTCGAAACTGCTGCTGAATGTGCCAACCCAGGATTGGCTCCTGTGATTCGTGATTTGTTGCAAAAAACAGACGATGAAGAAATAATTTTATGCAGTGTTTATGCGTTAGGCGAGATTGAAGATAAAGAGTCATCTGGTGTTGTTAGCAGTTATTTAAAGCATGAAGACCGTGATATTAGAATAGCAGTATATGAGGCACTTAGAAAGATTGGAGATAGAAGAGTTCGATCGATGCTTGATGACTCACTGAATGAGGTGGCCGATGATGAAGAACGTGAATTATTAAAAAATGCATTACGGGAGATTTCTCAATGAAACTTCCCGATGGTATACCCGCTGAAATACTTCTCGATTCAATTGCGGATGGACTCTTTTGTATTGATGCCGATTTTAGAATTATTATGATTAATCGTGCTGCTTTGGATATTCTTGATATTGAAGAAAGTGACGCGATTGGAAGGCGCTGTCATGAGGTTTTCCACGCCTCTGTTTGTGAAACGTCTTGTGTGTTAAGAGAGACTATAGATTCGGATAAACCGATAATAAACAGAGAGGTTTATATTGTAAAAGAGGACGGTAGTCGAGTACCGTTATCGGTTTCGACATCGGTAATCAGAGATAATAAGGGAGACGTAGTCGCAGGTGTAGAAATTTTTCGTGATATGAGTATGGTGGAAAATTTACGCAAGGCAGTTTTGGAAAACTATACCTTTGAAGATATTATAAGCAAAAATAGCCAGATGCACGCACTTTTTGAGATTATGCCTGATATTGCTGAGAGTGAATCTACTGTGTTGATTACCGGTGAAAGCGGTACTGGTAAGGAACTCTTTGCAAGAGCGCTGCACAGCAGGTCTTTTAGAACTGATAAAAAATTTGTTGCTTTGCATGCTGCTGCTTTGCCAGAACAGCTTTTGGAGTCGGAGCTCTTTGGATATGTAAAAGGAGCTTTTACTGGAGCAAATAGAGATAAACCGGGACGTATCGCTGAAGCGGAAGGTGGGACTCTTTTTTTGGATGAGATTGGAGATATTCCTCCTTCTATTCAGGTGAAGCTGTTGCGTTTTTTGCAGTTCAGGGATTACGAGCCAGTTGGCAGCAATATTACCAGAAGAGCCGATGTCCGTATTATTGCGGCTACTAATAAGGATCTATCTTCGGGAATTGCAAACAGAGAGTTTCGGGAAGATCTCTATTATCGCATCGCGGTTATTAGAATTGATATTCCTCCACTAAGATCGCGAAGAGAGGATATCCCTCTCTTGGCTGACTCCATACTCGCTCGTTTGCAGCTAATGAGAGGTAAGGGTAATAAGACTCTTTCGGGAGAGGTCAAGGCGAGGTTAATGGCATACGATTTTCCGGGAAATGTCAGGGAGCTCGAAAATATTATAGAATATGCGTATGTGATGAGTCGATCTGACAGAATTGAGAGTTCCGATTTGCCGTCTGATATTGTTTCTGCAAGTGATGAAGAGGACCTTAGGCTTGATCATGTTCAAAACCGGCATATTTTGAGAGTTTTAAAAGCAAATAGCGGCAACCGTACCGAAACTGCAAGGCAACTTGGCATTAACGCTTCTACGCTGTGGCGTAAACTAAAAGATATGGATGTGGTTTAGATCTGATTTATATTCCATATCGTCCCCAAAGCTTTGACTTATAACAATGGATTGTGGTACATAAAGAAACTATTCTGAAATTGGTTTCTGATAAGCCAATTTCAGAATAAGGCATTTATATGTTTGATTAAAAAAGGAACTAACATATTCCAATAAAAAGATTGAAATACTGTTTGTCTTGTAACTTTGTATTGAATTATGTGGACTTTGTCTTGCAATATGCAACAAATAATGACAAACATATTGCATATTGCAAGAGTTGATAAAAAAATAACTCTAATTTCATTAAAATAGATTCGTCATATACAGTGATTAGCGTTAATAATCCTCTTTTTATTCGCCAAACCCATAAATTTACCTGCTTTCTAGCGTCTTTTGATAAATGGCACGTATAATGCATTAATAACTGTATGAAGATAGCAATACCAGTTTTTAATGAACGTCTTTCACCCCTATTGGATACAGCGTACACATTTGTGGTGTATTCTCAAAAAAAAAGAGAGTCTGCAATATTGACACGGACGAACGATTGCTCTGTCTCTAGATTTTTACAGATGCATGGGTGTAATGCTGTGGTATACAGCAGAATGAGCCGTGATGTGGCAGATATGCTTTATGGAGCTGGAATTTTCATTATTTCTAGCGGACCATTTAGAATTGATAAGCTTTTAGACCTGCTTTCGGGTTCATGTTTGAACGCGGATACATTTCTTAAAAGTGGGTGTTGTAGACGTCGAGGTGTTTGTGTTATTAAAGACGGAATTATAAAGGAGAATTGTATGAAAATTGCGCTGACTGCAACTGGAGAAACAAGTGATTGTGAGGTTGATCAGAGATTTGGCCGGGCTAAAGGTTTTATGATTTTTGATGAGGAT
>DAOTGZ010000151.1:0-6777 GCA_035447445.1 Spirochaetota bacterium
TGTTTTCCAACACTTATGTCTTTAATCAATGTTCGGGAAGACTCTTGCAAGCCCACCATTTTGAGATAATAATCCGCCCTGGCGAATGTCTCATCCCAATCAATATTACTGTATGTTCCTCTTTCGTTGCCGAGAAAGAGATTCTCTCCAATAGAAAGAAGAGGTACCAGAGCAAGTTCCTGGTGAATGATTACAATTCCAAGGTGCTCACTGTCTCTGATAGTATTAAACCGGCAATATTCGCCATCGTACTCGATATCACCATCATATGACCCAACAGGGAACACTCCGCTTAATACATTCATCAAAGTTGATTTTCCTGCACCATTTTCACCAACCAGCGCATGAATTTCACCTTCTTCTATCTCAAGACTAACATCATCTAAAGCAATTACTCCCGTAAAGGCCTTTGTGATGTTCTTCATCTCCAACAATGTTTTAGCCAATTTAACCCTCCATTTCCAATACAGACTAACAGAAAAAGACAAACGTATAACAGATAACCCGTTCAAGACTATTTATAAATAAATATAAAATTTCAATTTGCAGTCGCAGCAGACAGTACAAAAAACGGTAAACTATATGGCGGTAAATCAAAGATCGAAACAGGCATTAAATTCAAAGCTACCCGGCTGCGGCGCGGCAACGCCGCAGCCGGGTAAAATCTTTTTCTGTTTAAACGTTACTAAATCTTAGTCAATTTTAAGATCTGCTTCAGTATAGTAACCGCTGTCGATCAGAAGTTTTTTATAGTTGTCAACTGTTGCAAAAACAGGCTCACAAAGGAATGATGGAATTACACCGGTTCCGTTGTCATATGTTTTTGTATCATTAACATCAACAGTTTGTCCCTTAATAATTTGGTCTGACATCTTAACAACCTGAGCAGCAAGAGTACGAGTGTCTTTAAAAATTGACATTGCCTGCTGACCTTTAAGCATGTTTTTTACAGATGTTTTGTCGCAATCCTGACCAGTAATCAAAGGAAAGTTTTCTTTTGTGTAACCTGCACCTATAAGAGCATTTGTGATACCCTGAGCTACAGAGTCATTTGAAGAGTAAACAGCATGAAGCTTTGTTCCAGTTGGACCGTAACCATTAGCTGTAATAAGGTTTTCCATTCTCTTCTGACCTTCTTCAGTTGACCAGTTTGGTGTAGCACACTGGGCTTTTGAAGTTTGACCTGATTTAACAACAAGTTTTCCGTTGTCAATATAAGGCTGTAAAATACTCATAGCTCCACCGAAGAAGAAATTGATGTTATTGTCATCAGGAGAACCTGTAAAAAGTTCTACATTGTAAGGACCGTCAGTTGACTCAAGTTTCAAAGCATCACGAAGAAACTCGCCCTGAATTGTTCCAACTTTAAAGTTATCAAATGTAGCGTAGTAAGAAACTGCATCACTATTCATTATCAAGCGGTCATAAGCAATAACAGGAATGTTTTTCTGTTTAGCCTGCTTTAGCACCTCTGTTAAAGATGAACCGTCTACAGCAGCAATAACAATAACTTTACAGTCAGTTGCAATCATGTTTTCAATCTGAGCAACCTGAGTTGGTATGTCATTATCACCAGCATACTGAAGATCAACCTGATAACCAGCTTTTTCAAACTGTGCTTTCATATTGGCGCCATCCTGATTCCAGCGCTGAAGACTTTGTGTAGGCATGGAGATACCGACTTTGACTCCATCAGAACCACCTTGCTTACAGCCGGCAAACAATACCAGCGAAGCGGCTAGCAAAACCACTATTAAACTTTTTTTTCTCATTCCGAGAACCTCCTTTGTTTTTCCGAAACCAAGTCCGGGTTTTGGTCGACATATTTTAAACCTTATGGTAACCAAAATCATTTTAAATGTACATAAACTCCAATTTTCCAATTTTCTCAAGCCAGAAAATATACACAATAAGCAAAACCAGCAAAACAAATAGATATCTCAATTAACGCAATAATCAGTAATCGCACTAACCGGTGCCATATTTCTTTGTGATAACCTGTAACTTATATTTTGAAAACAGATGTTATGTACCATAACTATAATAAAAATAAACGATAACACAATCAAAAGTCAATACAATATTAGGCCAACCGTTAAAATAAGTAACCGACAAAAACGTCATTACATCTAAACACAAATTATTCTAAATTTGAAATACATTGTTCGATTAAATGCATAAAAATAACCAAAAGCATTTCTGTTATTTATACTATTTTTTAAAATTTGTCAATGGAACATTTGAAAGCTATATGCACTTTTTGAATTTTCCATCTCAATATGATCATATTAGAGATAATTAGCCCGTATGGACTCAAAAACATACATGCACTTTTTGAAAAGCGCATTACATTTTTGAGTTTTTTATCAAAAACCGACCGGCCGGTTTGAAATCTATATGGATCTTTTGAGATTTATTGTTATTTTTTTTACAATTATAGATTAAATTAGTTTTTCTTTATTAATAAAAAAAAATCCAAAAAAAATGATTTTTTTGGATTTTTTTTAATAATAACTTATAATTTTTAATTTTCGTACTTAAACAAAATATCCCGAGCTCGTTTATTTACCGGGTCAATTGAGATTGCTTTTGCTGCATACTCCCTGGCTCTTTCTTGATTCCCATGCTTGCTGTACAATTCTGACAACATTACCAAAGAATTCACATGATTCGGCTGTAATTTTAATACATGAAGGAAAGCATTCTTGGCATCTATATCATGTGGTTCAGGGTTCTCATAGTAAAACCTGCCTAATGAATAAAATAACTCAAATGAATCAGGAAACAAAGCAACAGCTTCACGGGCTACCTTTATCCCTTCTTCAATATTCCGTTTAATAATATCACGATTAGAAAGCTCGAGAGAATATGCATTATACGATCTAACCTTTATTATTCCGTTATATAGCCTGAAAAGGTCCTCGCGGTCATAAATAAAAGATCGTGCTTTATATGCCTTGTCAAATGCCCTTAAAGCGTATTGATATATACCTTTTTCAAGATAAATATATCCAATCTCGATATGCGACTCTGCATACTTATCATTTACACTAATAGAACGCTCATATTCGACAATAGCCTTTGCAACATCGCCATTTGCATGATGGTAATCACCGCGGGCTTTATGAATATATGCATTCTTTCCCAATGCCTTTTTTGAATGCTGTGCGACCCTGAAATCCCTCTGAACACGCCTAAAGTTTCCATAGCCCACAAGAAGATACCCAAAAGAACGGCTTTCATTGATAGTTATAACTTTAAATCTTGATACAATCAAATTTTTACTATCTATTATAAAAAGTTCATCTCCGGGAAGAAGTCCTTCCCGGCTATCAATTCTCACTGTCACTTTTGTTTTTTCTTGTGCTAATTGACGCAGCTCCTTATCGGCAATCTCCCGGGCACCTAAAGACAGCACACGTCCGATTATCACACCCGGCCAGCCGGGAGTTTCCGTCTCGGAATTGAACATTGTAATTCGCTCACGGGCTTCAGCTGTTCCATTCATAAAAAAAACCACAAATGCCAGCGCAATGATTGTTTTTTTCATTTTATCATCCTAATCGGATTTAAAGGAGTTTCATATTTTCTTATCTCAAAATGCAGATGAGGTCCTGTTGATAATCCGGTATTTCCGCTTAAACCGATCTTTTGCCCTTTTTTAACCGTTTCATTTTTTTTAACTAAATAGCCGCTTAAATGAGCATAAACTGTAAGATAGTTTTTTTCATGTTTCAAAACTATCATTTTCCCATAACCGTCTTTCCAACCGCAAAAAATAACCCGTCCCTTTTCTGATGATCTGACAGCAGTTGCGATGTCTGCACGAATATCGATACCATTATGATACTGCCTGTTTCCTGATATTGGATGAACCCGCATACCAAAATGTGAAGTTATATCTCCATGGAGAGGCCATCCAAAGACTATTCCGTCCGAAACCTGAGCCGCCACTCGACTTCGGTTGTCTGAAGTCTTTACTTTATTATCTGCAACTTGACTGATATTCTTACTTGCAGATTGCTCAATTACCTGAACAGCATCAGGTAAAAAGAGCATTTGACCTATTTTTATCTGATCTCTGTTTTTATTGTATTTTTTTGCAGTATTTAAAGATACATTATAATCAAGAGCTATCTGGCTTAATGTATCTCCGCTTTTTACCTTATACTCGACTCCACGCTTATTTGGTATGTCCAATTCTTTGCCCGGTCTGATTCTATCCGGATTCTTAATACTATTGTAAGATATAATTATCTTATGGCTTACACCGTAAGCCCGTGCAATATTCCAGATATTTTCGCCTTTTTTTATTTTATGCGTACTTATATGCCATCTGTAATCCTTTTTTTTCAGTTCTTTTAATATCTTTTCTTTACTGTTTTCGCTTTCTTTTACAGAGATTTTTTTTATTGCTTCTACTTCATCATTATCAATAAAATTATCATCATAGATAATTTCACCTGATGATAATTCAGCCTCGGGTGCACTTTTAGACGAATTCATTTCAAGTGAATCAATCAAAAGAACGTCCTCTACAGCGCGAAACTGACCGTCAAGCGAGTCAAACCCGTCAACGATATATATTTTACCAGAGGCAGCCGCAAGCTGTAAAACACCGGAAATAGCAACAATAAAGGTAATAAAAAGCATAAATATTTTATCTTTCATGCCTTTATTATCGGATATTATGTCATTTGGCTTAAAACTAAACTTTAAGGTAATGAGGATATTTTTTTGATGCTATCTCTTCAAAACCCCGGTTTAACGAAAGAAGCAGTTCGGAAAGATTTTTTTTGTCAAGAGCAGAGCCAAACACACCTTCAGGATATTCTGAAGCCAGCTGCAACCTTCGCTCTTCTGATATCTGATCTGCCTTATTAAAATAGAGGATAACTGGACGCTCTACATCACTGCATCTTTCCAGTTCAGAAAGAACAGTTTTTATGTTTGTATGTATATCTGTGGAACAGCAATCAACTACATGCAGAACCATATCTGCAGACTCTATCTCTTCAAATGTGGAACGGAATGATGCTATTAAGTCGTGTGGAAGATTTCTTATGAAACCGACAGTATCAGTAAGAAGAATAGATCTTCCATCTCCTATATACGTTGTTCGGGTATAAGACTCCAGCGTTGCAAAAAGTCTGTTTTCGACAAATAGGTCATCACCCGATAATGTATTTATGAGTGTTGATTTACCTGCATTAGTATATCCCGCCACTGCACAGACAATAGCACCGTGCCTTCCCTTACGGGTAAGTTCACGATGTTTTTCTATTTTTTTAAGGTTGTTTCGAAGTACAGATATGCGCTTTTGTATATGACGTTTATCCTTCTCCAGCATCGACTCACCGGCACCTCGAGAGCCTATTCCCCCCCCCTGTCGGGACAGAACAGCGCCATAGCCTCTTAATCTGGGAAGCATATACCCCAACTTGGCGAGCTCTACCTGCATCTGAGCCTCATGACTTCTTGCACGGCAGGCAAAAATATCCAGAATAATTTCTGTGCGACCGATAACCCGCATACCGATCTTTTCTTCGATATTCCGTATCTGACCAGGACGTAAATTATTGACATCAAGAATCACAAGCTTGATTTCAAGCTCTTCAAAAAGCGCGACATTATCTTCCCAGAAGCCCTTACCGGCAATATACGAACTATCATATTTTTGTCGTTTAATTAATCGGCTTCCAGCGACAGACCCGCCGGCTGTTTTAACCAGCATTTTAAGTTCATCCAGAGAATACAGAGCCTCTTCTCTGGATATATCAGGCAGCTGAATCGAAAGTAAGAAACTTTTTTCATCACGGGAGGAGGGAATTCTATTGACTGATGCATCCATGTAGTATTATTCTGTTTCCCTTGTTAACATTATTTTTTTTAAACCAACCCTGGTTAACTTCAAGAGCATACCGTACCGGAACACTGGACAGGTATGATATCGAAGCATCTAAAGGTTTCATCTTGTGCAAATCAGTAATTTTCCCGGAGCTATCAACAAAAGCGATACTCAAAGGAAGAGTTACATTTTTCATCCAGAAATTAAGATAATCATCTTTCTTGAATACAAAGAGCATTCCCTCGTTTTCTGCCAATTCTTTCCTGAACATCAGGCCATAAGCACGCGCGGAAGGGGTATCCGCTATTTCTGCGGTTATTTTGAGTTCTTTATTATCATTATTTATAACAGTAACCGTACATTGAGAAAGCTTAGGCTGAGCTTTCCCCGCAGCAACGGTAGAAACCAAAGGAAGAATTGAAAGCATACATACCAGTATTGTGAATCTTAATTTCATATCTGCTTCTGCCCCCCCGGTTTTAACCACTTTTAGAATTCGTCAGTATATTCTACCCTTACTACTCTGTTAACACCATGTTCTTTTTCAACAATAATATCAAGTTCAAGACCAACTTTGGCAAAAATATTGTAACGCAATCCGCAATTAAACAAAACCTGGTCAAGCCGTGAAAAATTCCAGTATAATCGTTCAACCTCACCTTTTAATGCGAAATATCCACCTAATGGAATGTCCAGTGAAACAAAATACGATGTATCATTGGGAACATATTCAGGCTGAACTGGTGTTCTGACTCCAAAACTGATATGCTGCTCTTCATCAAGAATATAGATTGGTTTCGTAACAACAAGATATGGTCCGTAAATCATCTGGTTGTAAGTATAAAAAGAGTCCTTATCTCCTTCAGGACTGGTTATGGCATCATCCCATTCGGCCGTTTCTGTCTCTTCAGAGCCAGAACCACCAGTCT
>DAOTGZ010000152.1:0-6774 GCA_035447445.1 Spirochaetota bacterium
TTTTCTTTTTGGCGTCGGCTCTGTATTTGTTATCTTTGCGTTTAGTAGCCAGATCGGCTCTCTCTCGCTCGATAGCAAGTTTTTTGTTGGCAGTTTTGATACGATTAATTGCATATCTAAAAGTCTCTGATACAAGTACAATCATGATAAGATTCAAAATTGTACCGACATACGCATTTAAGTTGTCAGGCACTCCTCTATAATAGATCATATATAGGGCAAATGATTCCGCAATAATAAAGGGCATATAAAAGACGAATCGCGGCACCCAAGGTACTATTAAAACTAGAAGCCAACTTGCAACAGGATGTATAGCTGGGGGCAGACCTACAGAAAAAATCATTATCGAAAAAAGACGTCTAAATATGACATTTACTAAAGTTAGAAAAAATGCAAATGTGATAATCCTGAACTTAGTTCTTAAAATCTTATTCACTTAACGTTTCTCCACCCATTATGAGTATATTTAAAGCCATACACCGTACCATATTTCAAAAGAACTATATTTTGTACACTAAATATTCTCGATTAGAGATTATACTATTTATCATACTGCTTGTTAATAATGATTATATCACAAATCAGCAATAATTCCTAAATTGCTTTCGATAAAACTATTCAAGAACTAACATCTGCTAAAACCGCTGACCATGACAGTTTGCATACCTTGGTTCATATTGCTTATTAGAATAGTTTTCCAATGTCAAAATCAGCAATATACCCTTTTAGCACAAATTCATAAAACTACAATTGATGATGCATATTAATGTAAGCTGTGCCATATTTTTTTCAATAAAAACTAAGATAATCGCCAAAATTTACTTTATACTAGGCTGCTTATATAAGCGCCTAGTTAAAAAGTTAATTATTAGATATTACCATCACAATTTAAACCATGTTACTCACTGAAAAATTGTAATCTTTAAAGTTACCTTATATCGCAATTAGTACTAAAGTAGCAGATGAAATAAGCAGTTACGCTTGGCAACAAGCGTAATTGCATTGACATTGCAAGAGTTCTACTCCATTATTTGTACTCAAACAAGGAGAAGCCCCATGGAAACCATTGAGAAAATCATAAAAAATATAGAACAGGTAATAATCGGAAAACGCTTCGAGATAGAACTTGTTATTAAGGCGATTATCGCCGAGGGACATATTCTTATCGAGGATATACCAGGTACCGGTAAAACAACCCTGGTCAAGGCTCTGGCCTCTTCGATAAAACTGAATTACAGCCGAATCCAGTTTACACCTGACCTTCTACCATCGGATATCACTGGAATATCGGTGTATAACCGCAAAACAGACAACTTCGAATATAAAAAAGGCCCCGTGTACACAAATATTTTGCTTGCCGACGAGATCAACAGAACATCACCCAAGACTCAATCGGCACTGCTTGAGGTAATGGAAGAGCAGCAAATATCTGAAAGCGGCAACACCTATACAGTCGAGAAGCCGTTTACCGTGCTGGCAACTCAAAATCCTATAGAATACGAGGGTACCTTCAAATTACCTGAAGCACAGCTTGACCGTTTTTTAATAAGCCTGACCCTTGGATACGCCGACCCGGCTCACGAAAGCCGCATACTTCAAAGCCGCGCCAACAGCGACCCCTTGGCCAAAATCACCCCCGTAGCCGATTCAGATACAATTCTTGATTTACAGAAAAAAAGAGCCGAAGTAGCGGTATCTACGGAAATAAGCAATTATATAGTAGCTTTAGGCATTGCGACACGCGACAATTCACAGGTCAGACTCGGTGCGAGTACCCGAGCACTGATTGCGCTGCAAAAGATGGCTCAGGCCGCGGCCCTCTTTAGCGGAAGGGATTATGTAATACCCGAAGATGTGCGCTCGCACGTGCCCTATGTCTTTGGTCACCGCGTAAGTCTCTCACCTCTCTCCAGAACCGATGAGCGCGACAAGATTTCCATAATCAGGGAAATTGCCGATTCGGTAAAAATGCCTGGAGTATAGGATGATTTCCATTAATAGAGCTTATCTTCTTTCACTTGTTCCGGCCGGTATAGCAGCCTTTGCTTTATTGCGTTACCCTATATTTTTTATATTTTTTATGCTTCTTTTCCTGGGAGTCTACTCCGTTATACTTATAATAGTTTTATACAAAACGACCATAATACGGTTCGAACAACCCTCCGGCATACTGTACGCGGGAAATCCGGTAAAGTGGAGCCTCTCGGCCGATAATGTTTTTCCGGTACCTTCGGTAAAAATCAAACTTAAGGACAGATCAATACCGCGATCTCTTACAACCATGTCCGAAGGTACAATCACGAGCTATCGAAACTGCCGTATTGAGAGTAGTTCCGTTTTCCCGTCTAGAGGGATTTACAATCTGTCACATTGTGAAATTTTATTACAGGATGTTTTTAAAATAGCCAGCTGCAAATTCACATACGATGCGGAACAAAAGATTTACATATATCCGGCTCTTTACGATACAGATAATCTCTTTTTAGCCGGGCGCGACATTTATCGAGATGAGAAAGACCTTTTAAACGGACGTGAAAATCCTGAACAGATATCCGAAATTCGCGGGTATGTTCATGGTGACTCTATAAAAAAAATTCACTGGAAGCAGAGCGCCAGACAGGACGAGCTACAGGTTAAAAGTTTTGAACGATGTGCCGGAAGCTCTCTTGTAATACTGGCCGATTTTAACGATACAAATAATGACTTTGACCCTTCAGAAGAGGAAGCTATTGCAGATATTACAGTTTCCACAGCATACAAGGCTTTAAAACAGGGAATATCTACAACGGTCACTTGTAACAATTCGCTCTTCTTTAATAACAGCTACAATCATTACCATGAATTTGATTTTTTTTACAGATCCATGCTTACAGTAAAAAGCGACGGCAAAACACCATTTGCCCAATTCGTTATGGATCGGATATCCGGACTTGACCGCATGACTCAGGTAATCGCAGTAACACTGAAACTTGATATACAGAAACAAAAAGCCTTTGACTACATAATTAACCGCGGAAACAGCTTTGCCGTTATATATTTACAGCCACAATCAAATACAGAGGCTCCCTTCTATGCCATAAACGGACACGACATCATTACCCCTGACAGGAGGATCATACTATAATGGATTCTCTTCTAGCTCGGCCGGCACTACACAAAATTTTAATTAAATATCTTAAACAAAAACCGGGACAGGCTGCCACGGCTATTCTACTTTTACAGACTGTTTACGGCCTGTCAAAGATTATGGAAATACGCAAAGGGCTTACCGCTTCACTTTTTTTTGCTGTTCTATTCACATATCCCTTACTCTATATATTTTTGAAAAAACGGTCAGACATAATATCCAGCCTATTTTTCAAATCGGTGGCAACGGTATCGCTATATCTGCTACCGGCCTTTTCTGTGAATCTTTTTACATCCGGCTTCGGAGGAATAAGCTATTTTTCAATATTTTCCGGCATAATGGACAAGGGCATTCACGAATCATCAGAATTTATCACATTGATCTCGATAGCGACCTGCCTTTTGACGCTTATTGCCGCCTTGCTTATACACCTTGGTCGTGATATGGTTGCATTCTTTATAATTTCCATACCGGCAATTCTCATTATCCTTAACATCCCCGAAGACAAGGCCTATACCATTTCGAGCACAGTTATATTAACCACATTCACATTATTGGCTTTTACGGTAAACAGCACCCGTGAAAGAAAAAACTCAAACCATCTTGTGTATCACGTAACCATAACGCTGTTAACGGTTTTTATACCGGTGATGATCCTTACAAAAATCTTCTCGGCATCAGGCACTGCAGCGCTTTTTGAAGATATTTACAAAAAACTTGATTACGCAAAAAGGGTTCAGTTCTCACAGGCAACAGCCGGTTTCTCTGAGAAAGAGACCGAACTTGGCGGCCCTGTTAAAACAGTCGATAAGACCGAGTTTTTTGTGAATTCCCCTGTAAAAGTCAAACTCAGAGGAAGCGTAAAACTCAAATATACAGGAACAACCTGGGAAACCCACTACGCCTCTTGGAACACAAATGTCACAGTACCTGCACAGATAACCTATCTCTCAAACAACCCGGCCTTTACAAGATACGAACTTACTGTAACTCCTGAAGAGTCACGTTTAACAACATACCTGACTCCGCTTTTTACACAATCTGTCGAAAGTGATGATATTAAATTTAGTACTACCGGCATTTACAAAACCGAATCGGAGCGCGAAATCGAAGACACCTACCAGGTTGTTTTTTACCATACTGAAACCGATTTGCTTGAGCAATTTACCTACTCTCCAAAAACCGAAGAACGAACCTTGAGACAAATGCGTTTAAAATACAGCGACTATCTGTTGATACCCAAAACTGTTACCGACCGAACCCGTGATCTTGCACTTGAAATTGCCGGCACAAACAAAAACTATTCTGAAATAGCAAAATCAATTGAGGCTTTTTTGAATCACAACTACACGTACACTACAGATGCCAGCCACCTGCCACCTGATCGCGACTTTGTAGATTTTTTTCTTTTTACCGACAGAAAAGGATACTGTACCTATTTTGCGACCGCGGCCGTGATTCTTTTAAGGATAAACGGAATACCCTCAAGGTATGTTGAAGGCTTCGAAACACAGAAATTGCAGGATGCCAAAGGACGTTATATTATAAAATCTGCTATGGCGCATGCTTGGTGCGAAGTGTTAATTGATCCGCAAAATGATATCTGGGCAGTTTTTGATCCTTCGCCGTCAAGCTATTACACCCCTTCGGACGAGTCATACTGGAAACATTTCGTTTACGACTACCTTTTACGTACAGGCGAAAACGTGGACTCACTGACACAAGACGAAAACTCTGCAAATAAAACAGTTTATCATTTATCCAGCCCGAAAGAGACCGTGTTGAGCAGATACCTTCCTCTGGTATATCTTGTTATTCCTCTTTTACTTTTATTCGTTTTAACCGTTATTATAAAAAATCTTTGTCTGATTCTTTTTAGTAACAGCCTTTTTTATTTCTACCGTTTTACCGGTAGCCTTTATCAAAACAGCAAATTTTTTGATAAATCGAGTTCCAAGACTCTTTTTGAAGAACTATATTCACTTAATAATTCAGAACGCTTTATAGATACTGCCCACACGATAACAACGGAATATTACACCCAACGTTTCAAGATAAATAAAGAGTATAAGAGTAATGTTAAAACTCGGTTAAAACTTTTTATAGTATTATCACTCTCTTATTTTAAGGTGTCCATTGAAACACCCCTTTCGGCAATTACGGCGGCTCTTTTTGATTTAAAAAAAACCACTGCTTCCGGCGACAACAGATACTTTAAAACAGATCTAAACAAACAAAACAATTAATTTGTTAAATAGCAGGATTAACAGATTTTGATTTTGTAACTTTTAAACCTCCGAAACCTCTGTTTAATTCGATGTATATCTGGTGTCATTTACTTGATCTTGATTTAATAAATCGTGATCTATTTTCTTACCAAATGGGTAACAAAGTACAAAACCAATATACTAAATAAACAGAATATGCGATAATTACACAATTTAGCGGAGGCTTGACTAATGAAAGCTTATAAAAAAACCACTATATCAATACTAATAATATTTATCTCTTCAATAATGCTCTATACATTTTCGTGCAAAGGCGAAAGCGGTTCCGATTTTTTATCTGGCTCGCGACCCGATATTAGTGATTCCGGAGCACTAACAGATGCTACCAACGTACAAAAGGCCTTTAATAAAATTTACGATTTATACGAAAACACTGTTGTTTTCATTAGTACCGAACAAACAATAAAAATGAGACAGCATCCTTTTTTTAACGATCCATTTTTTCGTGAATTTTTCGGCGGCCGCCCCATGCCCGAAGAACAGGAAAGAAAAAGAACAGGACTGGGCACAGGCTTTATACTTTCGGACGACGGTTATATAGCGACCAACCATCATGTCGTAGCTAACGTTGACAAGGTTGAAGTGCGTATCGATGAAAAGACATACGAAGCAAAAATAATTGGAAGCGACGAAGCAACCGATCTTGCGCTTCTTAAGATCAGCTCTTCCGAAGAACTTACACCTGCTTTTTTAGGTGATTCGGACAAAGTTAAGGTCGGGGACTGGGCTATTGCCATCGGTAACCCTTTTGGCCTAGACAGAACTTTTACAACCGGCGTAATCAGCGCCGTTGGCCGCAACGACCTTGACCGAAGTGGCCGTTCATCTTCGCATTTGCAAACAGACGCTTCGATTAATCCCGGAAACTCGGGAGGCCCTCTAATAAATATAGACGGTCAGGTTATCGGAATAAACCGGATGATCTACTCGAAAAGCGGTGGAAATATGGGGATAGGATTTGCGATCCCGATTAATACAGCACGCGATATTTTGCGCCAGATTCGTGAAAAGGGCAAGGTGAGCCGACCATTTATAGGTGTGCAGATAGCACGATTAACAGAAGACTATGCAAAAAAAGCAGGTTTAGACGAACCGAAAGGAGCTCTTGTTGCCGAAGTGGTAAAGGAGAGCCCAGCCGAAAAAGGCGGAATTAGGCAAGGTGATATTATAGTTGCAGTGAATGATAAGAAGGTAGAAAATTTTCCCGACCTGATTAACGCTGTTGAGTCACACTCTATTGGAACAAAACTCAATGTCACCGTTATCAGGGATAAAAAGCGAATAAAGGTTTCACTGATTGCTACGGAGCGCCCATAGGGCGCTCTTCCCTCTCTACTTATTGCAGACTAATGTGTGAAC
>DAOTGZ010000153.1:0-6749 GCA_035447445.1 Spirochaetota bacterium
CTCCATATACTCGGCACTGAAAACACCGGACGGATTATAAACCGCCAAAGGTAGTCGGGAATCCAAGGTTCTTGAAATCATTAATTATCTCCTTAAAAATCATTATATACATATTTGTTGCGTATCAGAAAATCACGATATTCTCTGGAACCGAAAATCGAATTTATCAAAAACGCAAATTTATCTGCGCAAATAAAATGCGCTTAAACAGGATAAACCTGTTTATAAACCTGTTTAATGCTGCTCAGCAAAATCTTGCGCCGAATAACCTTCACCGCTGTTGTCTGTAATACTTCTGCAAAAATGTTTCCGCGGATACTCTTCCGAAAGAAACCCGTTAAAAACACACTCTAGGATAACCGGAATCTCTTTAATAAGAGGATACTCCATTTTATACGATATCCACTTATGAACAATACCATCAATAAATCCGAAGATTCCGAATAGCACACTCTCAAAATTCAAATATTTTACTTTATGTTCCTTATTAAGCGAAACTATACGCTCTTTAAGCATTGGAAGGTTTTCTGCTACATACTGATAAAAATGGGCTTTTTCCGAAACATCGGGTCTCAAATCAGTATTCTGAATCAATCGGTAAACAACCGGATTATCGTTAATATAGGTGACCCAGAACTCTATCATCTCCTGAATCTCTTCAATAATATCCCTTGTGGGTGAAAAAATGGCGCTAAAACGCTGAACTATCTTTCTGTACTCTTCAAGCAAAAGCTGCTCTAAAAGCTCATCCTTGGACGCGAACATACGGTAAAGTGACCCCTTGCCCATACCCGCTATTGCGGCTATTGTATCCATGGTTGCCTTATGAAAACCCATTTCAGAAAATACCTGTAAAGCAGCCGAGAAGATACTGCTGCGTTTTTCGACAGCAGAGACCCTTTTTTTCCGGTCATCACCGCTCTCTACACCCGATTTTGGAGAGCGAGAGAAAAGCTCTTCAAGAATTTCAGCTGGAATCGAAATGGTATCAATGCCGAGTGCGACACATTTATCAACAGTGTACCTTATAAGCTCGTATGAAGCCCGAGCCATCTTCTTACTCTTAAGATAATCGGCTATACCGCTTATATACGACTCGATCCAGACCGAAAAGGAGACCTTGAAATTATCGGGATCTTCACTTCTGAACCTGTCCAGATGTCGTTCGAAGACATCTGAAAACGAAGCGGGATCAAAGGAACCATCGGCTCTAAAATACTGACCGATCTCCTTATAGAAATCTATTTTTTTCTTCTGTTCTTTCATAATCACATACCGGACTGACCAGTCCGTCCAGATCACATAGTTTGCAGTGTCTGTCAAATAAAAAAGCTAAAAAACAGATTAATAGAGCTATTTACCGACATAATTTGACATTGTGTCATTTTTTATCCGTAAAACTGATATATAAATAAACCGAATAAAACGCAATTATTTGAAATATTGCGCTTTATCCGCTATACTATAGTAGATATCTTTTTAAGATAATTTTCGATCAGGTAAGCATAATGCTCAGGACAAGGTAAACCATGACTGACGGCATAGATAATTGTGGCAAAATATACCAATCACTTATGGACGGATCGGATGACGCTCTGGCCATCTTTTCAGAAGATATTGAATACATCTATGCGAACCTGAAATGGAAAGAGCTCTTTAACTTGCCAGATAAAATACCAATCGGAGCAAAATTTGAAAAAAAATATTTCAAATTCGACAGCTCACCTATAGAAAGAGCAATCACACTCGCCTTAGCAGGGAAACCGACACTCGATACGGTTCAAGAGTTAAGATCAAGCGATGGTCTTTTAACAATTAATCTTAGCGCGATATCCACAAATTCGGATTCATCAAAACAGGTTGCAGTAAAGATAAACCTGCCCCATGTCTCTCAGAACAGGATGGGTAAGGCCTGTTCGATACTTTTGGAATATCTGAATCTTGCCGAAAGCATCTTTGTTCAACTGGACAAATCGCTCGGTATAGAGCTTATTAACGAAGCGGGTTCTACACTGCTTGGAAAAAAATGCGATGAGCTAATAGGCCGCGACTGGATAAAAACAGCAGTCTCGGAAGATTACCGTGAAACCTGTTTGCACATGTTCAAAGAACTCTTTGAGGGCAATATAAGTGCTCTTCGTACTATTGAGTATCCGGTTATCTCATCAGACAATAGCGAAAACACCATACAATGGAAACATTCACTTTTAAAAGATAGCAAAGGGAACACCGTATCTATACTCGCCAACGGCATCAATATAACCCCTGCCAAAAAAACAGAAAACCGCCTAAAAGACAGCGAAGAACGTTTCAAAGCACTAGCCGAAAGCATTGATGATATTCTGTTAAGTGTGAATCACTCACGCCATATTATTTATTGGAACCCAGTTTCTCAAAATCTTTCGGGTATCAGCTCGAACGATGCGGAAGGAAAAGAACTTGAAAAGGTAGTTCCCGAATTCGCCGACCAGGGTTTAGTGGAACCCCTTATGCAGACCATCAAGGCTAGCAAAACCCATCATCTGATAAAAGATGTTACCTTTGACAATATTGTCTATACAATGGATATCAGTTTTTTCCCTAACAGGCAGGGGGCAACAATACTTGCGCGCAATATTTCATCACAGATACGTTTTCAGGAGCAGATATTTGAACAGGCTCAGATACTTGATCAGCTAAGCGAAGCCGTTATAACAACTAACAGCAAAGGTACCATTGTAACCGCCAACAATCCATGTTCAGAAATATTCAATAAAGAGATGTTCGAAATTCTTGGCACAAATGTGACATCACTTTTCACACAGCAATCACAAGGACGTATACAGTCAATATTTGAAAACCTTTCCGAGGAAAATGACTTTGCCTCTGATGAATTCAAAATTAAAACTGGTACTGATGCGACATTCCCAGCTCTTGTGCATATATCCATAAAAAAGAGCATTAAAAACGAAGCTACCGGATTCATTCTCTCGATAATTGATATTTCTGAAACAGCCGCAATACGTCAAGAGATGCTTTTACTCAATACCAACCTAGAAAAAACCGTATCAATAAGAACCCGGGAGCTTGAAGAAGCAAAACAGCAAGCCGAAATTGCGACAAGAGCAAAGACAGACTTTCTGGCAAACATGAGCCACGAAGTGCGCACCCCCATGAATACGATTGTTGGCCTGAACCAGATGCTGGAAAATAGTAACCTTACAGCAAAACAACGAAAATATACACAACAGATCAATGAATCATCAAACCAGCTTTTGAAAATCATTAACAGCATACTCGACTATTCTCGCCTTGAATCGGGCACAGCCAGCTTTGATTACCATGATTTTTCAATGGCAAACCTTTTGCAACAGCTGAAAACAAAAATCATTGAAATGGTCGGGTCAAAAAAAATTACACCACTTTTTATTATATCACCCTCTTTTCCTGCTACTATTCACAGCGATCCGGGTCGTTTTCAACAGGTAATAGAAATATTAATAGATAATGCTGTTAAATTTACCGAATCCGGAGAGATAATTTTAGCAGCATCAGATACCAGAATTTCTGACAGCGAAACAGAACTCAGAATATCAATACAGGATACTGGAATCGGTATAGGAGAAGAGATGAATCAGCAGGTTTTTACTCCTTTTACTCAGGCCGATACCTCAAAAACCCGTAAATACAGCGGCGCCGGTATAGGACTTGCTCTTTGTAGGCAAATTGTATCCAAGATGGGTGGCAACATTACCTTTAGAAGTACTCCCGGTATAGGTACAACCTTCACTATTACCTTAAAAATCAAAAAAAACAACTCTACCGCACAAAAGCAAAATTTAACTGATCTACCACAAAAGCCTATTCTGGTCCTGGAATCCAGAGAACAATATATTGACTCTATTACAGCCATTCTGTCGGCCAGTGACACAAATGCGGATTACTTTACAGATTTCGGTTCCATTACGGATAAGAACTACAAGGTTCTGATAACCAATATGGAGACCATCACCACTTCGTACTCAATTATTAAGGAAAGATTTATAAGCAAGAACCTTCCGGTTATCTGTTACAAAGCTTTCAGCCAATACATACCTGCCAAGTTTACACATGGAATCTATTATCTTAATCTTCCAATATTGCAGTCCGACTTATTACCCTTGTTAAACCGTGTTCTTTCCGGAAACACGGTAGTTAGCCCGTCCAACAACTCTATTGCCGAAAATTCTATTGAAAATATTAGCGGTACCAAAATTCTTATTGTCGATGATAATAAAATAAATAGTGAAATACTGACTGAACTTCTTACAACTCATGGACTGAAAGCCGAGACCGTCTTCAACGGTTTTGAGGCCTTAAAAAAATTGGAAACCGAAATTTTTGACATTGTACTTCTTGATATTAAAATGCCCCTTATGAACGGTTTTGAAACAATCGAAAAAATTCGAAACGAGAAAAAGCTCTTTTCACTACCTGTACTTGCGCTATCTGCCGACACATCACCATCTGATGTTGAAACTTATCTAAAAAAAGGTTTTAATGGTTATGTAAAAAAACCGTTTGATTTAAATACGATTTTTAAAACCCTTTCAAAGTGGATAAATCCCGGCGACAACCAGATCACATTTACGGATTCACATCAGAACAATAACCCACTAAAATCAATCGATGGTATAAACATAAGAAAGCTTATAAACAAAATAAATCCATCTCCCGATAAACTTATCGAAATTTACAAGATGTTTTATACCAATAACCATGATAAAATCGACAAACTTAAAGCCCTTCACCGGAACAAAAACAGGGAAGAGCTGATAACAGAATGCCACAACCTGCTCTCTGTTTCTGGAAATATCGAAGCTACTGATCTGTACAACGCTGTAAAAAAATACAAAATATCATTATGCAACGAAGATTACTCAAAACTCAACTTTCTGTTCGCCGACCTCTGTTTTCAGCTAGACAGAGTTCTAAACTCGATTAAAAACTACTTAAAACCCGATAAAGAAAGCGTTAAAATTTCCGAAAAGGGCAAAGGAAAACCGCTACCACAAGAAATTGAGCAACTAAAAACATATCTGGATAACAGCGACACTCGAGCGCTGGTTTATATAGATGAACTGTTAAAAAACCGATACGAACCGACCATAAAAGTTTTACTCTCAAATATCAAGAATTATTGTCTAAAATTTGACTTTGACACCGCCGTTGAATATGTTAATAGAAATACGGTAATTTTTGCGGGGGAAGCCGATGGATGACAGCAGATCAACAGTTCTTATTGTAGATGATGTTCCGGAGAATATAAGTATATTAAACGAAATTCTTCACAAGGATCATATTGTAAAGGCTGCGATTAATGGATCCAAAGCTATAGAAATTGCGACATCAAAGAATCCGCCCGACATTATCCTTCTGGATATTATGATGCCCGAAATGGACGGTTACGAAGTATGCAGAATACTGAAGGAAAACCCGAAAACAAAGCATATTCCCATAATTTTCATTACAGCACTTGATGACACCCTTGACGAAGAAAGAGGATTAAGTCTGGGTGCTGTTGACTATATCAAGAAACCCGTAAACCCCTCAATTGTTAAAAGACGCATTCAAACTCACCTTATGCTTTTTGATCAAAACAAAATACTGGAAAAACGGATTCACGAAAGAACTCTCGAACTTGAAGAGACAAGACTCGCTATAGTTCAAAGACTGGGGCGAGCCGCTGAATTTAAAGATAATGAGACCGGCATGCATGTCATCCGGGTCAGTAACTACTGCAAACATATGGCTCTTTCTGACGGCGTTGCCCCAGAATCGGCAGAAATTCTGCTTCACGCAGCCCCCATGCATGACATAGGAAAAATAGGTATTCCGGATAATATACTTCTTAAACCTGGGAAATTGACTCCCGAAGAGTGGAAAATCATGATGACTCACCCCCGTATAGGCGCGGATATTATTGGCATTCACGATTCCGAAATATTAAAAGCAGCCTACACATGCGCGCTTTATCACCATGAAAAGTTTGACGGCAGCGGATATCCCAACGGGCTAAAAGGTGTAAATATTCCCTATTTCGCCAGAGTAATTGCGATTGCCGACGTTTTTGATGCCCTTACTGGTGAGCGCCCTTACAAAAGAGCCTGGTCAATTGAAGAAGCGGTAAATCATATTAACGAAGGATCAGGCACTCATTTTGATCCCTCACTTGTGGATATTTTTAACCGTGAGATTGATACCATACTTGATATAAAAAAGAGCTACCCAGAACTTGCTGTTGCAACAGAATCTTGACCATAATTAGTGATGATTATTCTGACAATATGGAATAACCGAAATTTTTAGGAAAAAACAGTTTGTTAAACTGGTTAACAATAAAACTATCAGTCATTGAAGCCATAAAGTCGATAACGACCCTAGCAGGATCAGTTTTTTTGCTGTAATCGTTTTTACGATCTTTCAAAAAATAGATGAAAATATCAGACGATTCATCTTCTTTTATTAATGACTCAAAATAGAGGTCAAAAAGCAGATGAAACATGCGGTGTATTTTTTTACTCTCGCTTTTTATCAAAGGGTTAAAGTATATCGTTTTGTAATTAAACTCTTTCAGTTTACACAGTGCTGAGAATATTTCCATACTAAACCCCAGATACTCCTTTCCGTAACTGCTCGATATCAGATCGCCTATCAAGGTTTCGGTAATCTGATCATTGTTTTGCCCCAGAACCTTGCTTATCTCACGGGGTATTGATGAGTGTTTTATC
>DAOTGZ010000154.1:0-6666 GCA_035447445.1 Spirochaetota bacterium
TGAGCATCAATCATATGTTCGACTATCCGAGCCATACCTGCTTCATTATTTACCACAACAGAAGGGATACCTCGTAGCGCGGCTCCTATACTAACCATCGGTAGAGGTTTAAACCGGTTTAGAAAAGATTCCATTTCACCTGTACTGCAAGCCTGCCCCAGAGAGGCACTTAACACAATCAAACCGTCAAGAGATTCTTTAGACGCAAGATCATATATCTTATTCCATTCATGCTGATGGTTACTCTTGCCATAAAGAATACCACCACAAAAAGTAACCAGCCTTACTCCACGACGCTCTGCTTCAAGCGACAAATAATGCCACATCTGATGGTTATATGTTCCAGCAAGATCAAATGTTAAATACCCGACTGTAATACGATTCAATGGCCAACTCCTTGCTCAATACATAACAGTATATACCTTTTTTAAGAATTAATCAAAATAATATTACACCAAACAGTTATGCTTTCTGCAACAAGATGATTTTCAAGTTTCCTATGAATCGTTAAAGATGAATTAGTAAAATAGGGGCGATATTGACGTCATATTATAAAAAAATCAGGCCAAAAACGGCTGATATCGCAATAACCAGAACAGGATGCAGTTTGAATTTTAATACGAGAGGGATCATGACCAGACAAAATATTATGGGTATCAGGTTAAAATTCGATAAAATTATACTAACAAGATCAATACCTAAATTAATAGATTCTGGTACTACGATGTAATCATTACTGCTGACAAAAGCTGTTCGTGCAACAATAACAACCGCCGAAGCAATCAAAGCCAAAGTAACAGGCTTTAAAAGAGTTAAAACAGAAATGAATAGAACGCTATCTTTGTACTGCTTATAAAAATGCCCTATCAACGTCATGATTATCAAAGCCGGCATCGAAACACCCAAGGTAGCGCATAATCCCCCCATAAATCCGGCTGTTTTAATTCCAACATAGGTAGCTGTATTAACCGCAATAGGCCCTGGGGTTATCTGCGAAACCGCGATAATATTGGCAAACTCGTCCGCGCTCATCCAGCCATAATATTCCATTTCAGCCTGAACCGGAGCTATCATGGCCAGACCTCCGCCAAAGCTAAACGCGCCAATCTTAAAAAAAGTCCAGAATAACAACAAATATATCATTTAACTTTACCGCGAATAAATACATTATAATAGATTATTCCTAAAATTATTCCAAACCCAATTACAATGAAAGGATGAACATCAAAGACTATTACAGCCGCAAAAGCACAAAAGGCTACTATAAAAGAATAAACATCCTTGATTATTTGTCTACTCAGCTTAATAAGAACCGCAGCTAATAGTGCAGTAACCCCCACCTTGGCACCGGCAAAGATTTTCTGAACATAAGGATTAGAATAGTTTTTCAGAAGAATATTAGATAAAAGCATAATTATTAGAAACGAAGGAAGAATAACTCCAAGCGCCGCAAAAAACGCACCGATTAACCCTGCCCGTCTATAACCTATAAAAATGGAAATATTAATAGCAATAACTCCAGGTACCGATTGACAAAGGGAAATAACATCAGAAATTTCTTCCTCTTTTATCCACCCCTTGTTTTGAACAGTCTCTCTTTCTATCAGTGGAATCATTGCTAAACCACCACCAATAGTAAACGAACCTATTTTAAAAAATGTTATAAAAATATCAAAAAGAGCGTTAATACCTATATTCATTGCAATCACACTTATAACTCTGTAGTCAAACCTGCTGTGATATAATTTAGCAGAGCAAAAGTATAAACATCTCCACCGCCATCCGAGCCGCCTTCAAGTATTCGATAACCCAGTCTAAAACTTGTTTTTTCATTATAGTGATACTGTAATGCAAAAAGCGCGTCTTCAGCCCTTCCGAAAGGTGTAACAAGAGCATCCATATCAAGTAAAACACTGTATTTATCCGTGAATTTCCACTGAGCCATAAGATGTATAAGTGGCACAAAACCGATATTGCTTTTGCCAGCGGAGCCGTCCTCGCCTATCAACCTTATTTCGGCATCGCGCATTTTCCCAGTTATACCTGCGGCAAGTGAAAGTTGATTACTATTTATAAAAGTATACCGGTAAGTAATTCTGTAAGAGTCAAATCTATAAGTTGATTTCACCTTAGTACCGGCTTCAAAGGTCTTCCCACGATAAGATATATCTTTATCAATGATTCCTTCTCCATAAATAGTCAATGGTGCCGCAAGAAGAAGCAAACTATGCCTTTGTAAAAAAGTATAACCAAGCCGCATTCTTGGCGCAAAACCAGTATCCGAGGCAATATCGTCTTTTAACGAAAAACGTGTGCCATCATCAGAAGGAACCTGTACATCATTGTATCCGGTAAAAACCATAGCATATTCTGCATCTATAAATGCCTGAGCAAATGCGTTTTGACTAAGCGCAGTCAAAACCATACAAAACAGACTTATTTTAAAAATCTTTTCAATAAAACCGGTTACATGTTTTGAAATTGTTATCACATTCTATCTCCATCTTGACCCGGACTTAATACTCCATCATTATATACACACATAAGCTGAATATATCAACTATTTTATATCCGGATAACATTAACATATTCACCTATCAGCAAATTCCCCGGTATAATTAAGAAATACCGGTTATTTCCATAATTAATTTTCCAGCATAATCAAATACTATATATTTATATATCAGTCAACGGTCAAACCAGGTTAAAATTTCAAAGCAAATTGATAAAAACACATATTAATGACTTAAACATCATTTATATATTTTAAACCGACTTTATAAACCGTGAGGATTGACTTTCCATGTAGAAATTTATAATCAGTATTGCATTAAAGGATCACCATGCAGTATTGTTGAGGTGCGTTGAAAGTGAAGGTTTTTCCAGCTGGAAAAGCATTATTAGCAAACCGATATCCTTGGCCGAATAAGGTACTGACACCTGTAAAACCAAGAACAAAGCCGTGTTCACAAACCCTGAATCATATGCTATCACCCAACTATGAAGCGAAAAATATTTTAATCAGCGGTAATTACAGAGAAGTGAGGAGCACATTTTATACAGTTCAGTCATACTAAAAAGAACCGTTTACCTAAAGTATGCGGTTCTTTAGTTAATTTTATAGTAAACAGGTGACGCGCCAAAAAGATAGCCCTTTTTGCGGCTGTCTATTTCAAGTGATTTCAGCTCTTCCGCAATGTGTGTAAATCCGCGCAGCTCAGTCGGCATTTTGATATTATCCATGGACATGCCGAAATGTTTTCGCATAAATGTATAATTTTTCCATAATGATTGTTTGATTCGCGCTGTTGTAGAAGGCCTTCGCAAAATATCCATTATCTCTCTTTTAAGAGCTAAAAGTTCTTTTTTACCGATAGATTTTCCCTGTGCCAGAGTCTTGCCGATAATATCGGCCTCCTTTCGCGACAGCTCCTGCACAAGAAATTTGACTATATGCCAGGCATCCACAGCACTGGATATCTTATCAAAAGATTGATCCTCAATCCATAAAAAAGCGAACAAACGGCGTCTCCAGTCCCACCATCGCAATGCACTCTGAAGATCGCTTGATGGTATTAGAAAAAAGCCTTCCTTCAATAAAAGCGAACCAAATATGCCAGGTGGGTGTCCCAGCCTTTTATTTTTTAAAGAGGTACGGTAAACACCGCAGGTTGGACTTCCTTCCATAAAGATATAAACCTTAACATTGGCTCTCTTTAATACACCAACCGCCGACTCCACACCCTTTTTCATCCAATCGTTAAGATTAGTGCCGCCTCTGTTTTTAATATCCGCTGTTCCTTCCCAGAAATCATCACCGTTACCGCCCCGCAGACTTACCGGGTTACGAGGGACGCCCATCCCGCTCAGTACCTCAGGACAAACCGGATGCCAGATAAAATCACTCTTTTCACGCCCCATAAAGCCTGTGATATCCTGACCCTTTCCGTTGTATCTGATTTTAGATCCAAACTGACAGGCTGAAATACCGATGTTGATTTTCTCTGATAAAAAGTTATTCATTGATTTATTGGAAATCCTTGTTATCTTACAATTTTCAGTTTATAGCCATTTTTTAAAACTTACAAGTCCATAAAAGCAAATTTGCAGAATATCCGAGACCCTAAATAAGCAAGCTGACCTAAACTCACTCACACTCCATTTCTCCATCATATTTGCATTATTTTTGAAATTCGCCAAACAAATCTTTTGAATTCTTTTTTTAATAAATCTGATATTTCAACGATATCTTTATGGCTGTGCACAAGAAAGAATTCTTTCGCAAGAAGTCTGATTTTCTTATCGTCTGTCAAGTCGACTACAACATCAGGGTCGCCATTGAATATTTGTGCGTATCCATTATAGTTTTCTTTAATTATTTCTACGGCAGGTCTCTTTGTGTCTTTGAGGGGAAATCCGGTTTTAAGATGTACATTTTTTATTACTAGCGCAATAAGCTTCATTACAGTCCGGTTTCTATCGTCTTCGATATCCTTATGCATCTTTTCAAAAGCCTTAATGATATTTTTGTTTTTATCTTTAATGCGGTCAATAAGTGGCAATTGAATTTCGACTGGAAGCATTTTGAATTCAGGTTCTTGTAAAGGATAAACACATTTAAGATAACGGCGTGAGAGCATAACACGCCCGGCAAAAGTATCATTTATTGTATCAGCATTTACAAAATCGGAAACAGAATCAATAGGCATATACAGAAGACTTTTTAGACCCTTAAATTGGGCAGGCAATTCCATATTTTTAAATATTGCCAAAATTGATTTTTCTTCACACTCATGTTTGAAGAAAAACTCTATCATTAGATGCTCAAAAATTGCCTTATCGTTTCCTGAAATAGATGGATTTTCGTCCATAGTTAAAACAAATTCTAGAAGGTTATAAAACGATTCTCCCTTAGTCTGTCTCATGACTATACCCTAATTTTTGCTGTTACATCCGCTTCAAGTGTGTCAAACTGGTCTCGGCAAAAGTAGTGATAAGACACCCCGGCAATCATCGCGGCATTATCCGTACAAAGATCAATTGGAGGTATTATGATTTTTTCACCATCACGACATTCCGACAAAAAAAGTTCTCTTAATCTGCTATTGGCCGCTACGCCACCGGCAATAACTATGTTTTTTAAACCATAATCTCGTGCTGCGGCAAAAGTTCTTCGTATTAAAATTTCGATAGCGCTCTCCTGAAACGAATAGGCAACTTCATTAATATCATATTCTGGATTATTTTTCACATAATTAATCACTGCTGTTTTTAAACCAGAGTACGAAAATCTGTAATCCTCATTTTTCGCCGCCAAAAGTTTCGGAAACAATTTCTCCTTTTTCACGGCTTTTCGAGCCAGCTTGTCAATTAACGGCCCTCCGGGATAACCAAGCTCCATAAATTTTGACACCTTATCAAAGGCCTCTCCTATAGCATCGTCCATGGTTCGCCCTAATAGCATCATCTCTCCAATTCCCTTCATCAGGTAAAGAGCGGTATTGCCGCCTGAAACAAGAAGGCCAATGTAAGGGTAGCTAATGGTTTCACTGTTTAAAAATGGAGCATAAAGATGAGCTTCAAGATGATTAGTTGCAATAAGAGGAATTTTTTTTATATAACTGATCGTTTTGGCAGCCTGAAGCCCGATCATAAGAGAGCCTATCAGCCCTGGTCTGTTTGTCGCGGCTACATAATCAATATCGTCAAAGGTAAGCCCACTCTCTTTCAAGGCAGAATCAATAAGTGGATTAATCATCTCCAGGTGAGCTCTGGATGCAATTTCTGGAACAACCCCATAATACTCCGAGTGAAGATCTATCTGGCTTGCAATACGATTCGATAAAACACGCGAGCCATTTTCAACAATGGCGGCCGCGGTTTCATCACAAGAGCTCTCAAGTCCAAGTCCAATTATGTTTTTCATTTAAGATACTTGAGTGAATCTTTTAACTGATTATCAAATTCAAGATCGTAAAGAGCATCCGGTTTATCACGGTTAAGCTCAAACTTGTAATAAAAGGCCGCCACCTTTTTAGACAACGGAACATTTTTTGATTTCAGAAAAGAAACTAATAACTCAATGTTTTCTTCATTATATTTTTCATACTTTTGAGCAAATTTTTCTATTAATTTGTCATTAAAAACACGCCCAAGGTTCTTTTTATCATTTTCAGGTATTATATCCTGTTTAACCAAATAATCAGGCTTAATACCAGCTTTATGAATCATTTTACCCGATGGAGTGTAATATTTGCGAATAGTTAAGGCAAAACCTGTCTTGCCTTTTTCAATATCTATCACACGTTGAACAAGGGCTTTACCGAACGTGGTTTCTCCAGCCAGTATCGCACGCTTGTTATCCTGAAGAGCACCACTTAGTACTTCAGACGCCGAAGCGCTTCCCTCGTTAACCAGAATCAGAATATCGCCTTTAAACAGCACATCGTGCTCGGCCTTATACTCTTCAGAAACACCAGATCCCTCTTTACCTCTGGTAGAGACTATAACAGAATTTTTTGGTAAAAAATAGTCCGCTATATGAATAGACGTCTCCAGATTACCGCCCGGGTTATTACGTAAATCCAGAATAAGTGATTTTACCCCTTTTTTCTCGAGATCCAGAAGAGCTTTTCTTACATCTAGATGTGTATCACTATAAAAATT
>DAOTGZ010000155.1:0-6615 GCA_035447445.1 Spirochaetota bacterium
CCTACAGAATTTTTTATAAAAAGCAAAAAACCGTTTAAAATCGGTATAATCGCAGATTGGCTTATGGACTGGATTGTCGAACTGCTAGAGCTTTTTTCGGGATATCTTTCTAATACACTCTCTTTTTTACGAATTGCTGGTCTTGGAATTGCTCATGTAAGTTTAATGAACGCTTTCTTTCAAATTGCGGCTTCATCTGATTCAGCGCTTGTGTCACTCTTCGTGATTATTATTGGAAATATACTAGTAATTGCCCTTGAAGGGCTATCAGCCGGTATACAGTCACTGCGCTTAAATTATTACGAGTTTTTCTCAAAATATTTTCGCGGTTCGGGTAAGGTTTACGAACCCATTTCACTTCGTCAGAAATAAATAGGAGGCAATAGAAACTTCTAAAATTACTATTTTTAGAATGTAACAGCTAATAATTGTTATTTTGGTTATTAGAGGTTGCCTAATGTTTTAAGCTTATTGATAATACAGGAAGGTAAAAATGAACTCAAATCAAAAAGTCTTTAGAAAAAGAATAGCTCTTAGTCTTCTCATTACTCTATTTACAATGCTAATAACGCTATTTATTTTTGTTTCTCCGGCAATAGCCGCGGAAGAAGCCGAATCTCTAAGCTCTATTGCAAATGAGCATCAAGCAGAAGTAGTAAAATGGGAAGTAATTGCAGCAGCAATTGCTTTCGGTCTTGGCGCTTTAGGTGCCGGTATGGCTATCTCACGTGTAGGCTCGGCAGCGATGGGCGCTATGAGCGAGAAACCTGAAGTCGGGAGTCAAGCTCTAATATTTGTGGCAATGGCTGAAGGAATTGCTGTTTTTGGTTTTATCGCAGCGTTGATGATTCTGGGTAAATTTTGAAATATTTCATTATCGGTGACGAAGACACTGTTCTCGGATTTGGCATGGTGGGTGTTCACGGACGTGTAGCCACTAATGAACCAGAGGCCCAAGCGGCTTTTGAAGAAGCATTGTCCTTATCCGAAACAGCTATCATAATTATTACAGAACAGGCGTCCGCCTTAATCAGCGGACTAGTTAATAGTTACACATTTTCCCACGATTTTCCACTAATAGTGGAAATTCCAGGTATGGACGGTCGTGATCTGAAAAAACCCCGATTACGGGAAATGGTGAATGAGGCTATAGGTATCAATTTGTAGGTAAATATGGAACAACAGGGTCAACAGGCGGTAATAAGCGGTATATTTGAAGAAGCTCAAAAAAAAGCTGATGAAATAATCAGAACCGCGAATGTTCAAATTGATGAACACCAAAAGAGCTGGTCAATACAGAAAGAGAACATTCTTCGTGATGCCGAAATAGAGGCAACCCGAAGAGAAAATGAAAAACGGAATTCTATAATTTCTCAAATAACTGTGGAAAAAAAACGCAAAGCCCTTCGCGAACGTGAAGCGCTTATCAACAAACTCATTTCTGACACCCGAGCACATATGGCAGACAAAATAGATAAACCTGAATACAAGAATATTCTGTTAAACTGGATTGTTGAGGCGGCCATTGGCTTGAATCTTCCTCGTGCTATCATTAAAACATCTGCAGCCGAAAAAAAAATTATTAACAGGGATTTTCTAGATTTAGTAAATAAACGGGCTTCAGAAATCAGAGGCAGTGAAACAGTTGTTTCATTGGATGAATCTGATCACCTAAGTTGTCAGGGCGTAGTACTAAGCGCCGAAGATGGATCTGTAGCGTTTAGTAATACTGTTAACGACAGAATTATTCGAAATCAGTCAGATATACGACAGGCAATTAACAAAATTATTGATAGTTCTGATAACTAACAAAATATTGTGATGCATTATTGTTTCGATAAGGCATCTTGCAAAATGAGGTTTAAATGGAAGAGAGAAGCATCGGACTGGTAAAACGGGTTAACGGCCCGGTTATTGAAGCCGATGGAATAACCGACGGCATGATGATGGAACTCGTACGTGTTTCTGAAGCAAGATTAATTGGAGAGATAATTAAGCTATCCGGTAACAATGCCATTATTCAAGTATATGAGGATACAACAGGCGTTGCACCGGGCGATATTATTTACGGTTCCGGGCTGCCGCTTTCTGTTGAATTAGGCCCCGGTCTTATAGGGACAATTTATGATGGAATACAGCGCCCACTGGAAAAACTGGCTGAAATATCGGGTTCACATATTAAAAGAGGTATTCAGTCACCATCAATAGATCGTGAAAAACTCTGGAACTACACTCCAACAATAAATGACGGAGATTTCATATCTCCCGGAACAGTACTCGGAACGGTACAGGAAAGCGACCGCATATTACATAAAATACTCTGTCCACCAGATCTGTCTGGCACAGTTAACGCTGTACTTAAACCCGGAAGCTATACTGTGGATACGGTTATTGCAAAAATTAATGATGGTTCAACTGTTAAAGATCTCACCATGATTCATCGCTGGCCGATTAGAAAGCCCCGGCCTGTAGCAAGCCGTATTCCTTTACGCATTCCCCTTATCACAGGGCAGAGAGTCATTGACACACTATTTCCTCTTGCAAAAGGTGGTACAGTTGCCATTCCAGGTGGGTTTGGAACGGGGAAAACCATGACCCAGCACGCCATTGCCAAATGGTGTGACGCCGACATTATAGTCTATATTGGTTGTGGCGAGCGCGGTAATGAGATGACCGATGTACTTAACGAGTTTCCTAAACTTGTTGATCCTCGTACAGGAAGCAGTCTAATGGAACGAACTTTACTGATCGCCAACACGTCCAACATGCCTGTATCGGCTCGAGAAGCAAGTATCTATACCGGAGTAACACTTGCGGAATACTATCGCGACCAAGGATACCATGTAGCAGTAATGGCCGATTCTACTTCACGTTGGGCAGAGGCCCTCAGAGAACTCTCAGGTCGTATGGAAGAGATGCCGGCCGAAGAGGGTTTCCCTGCGTATTTACCTACCAGAATAGCAGAATTCTATGAACGAGCCGGTTTTATGAAAACCCTTAATGAAGAAGAGGGCTCAGTAACTCTTATCGGAGCAGTTTCTCCTCCTGGAGGCGATTTCTCGGAACCCGTAACTCAGCACACAAAAAGATTTGTCCGTTGCTTCTGGGGACTAGATAGACATCTGGCAAACGCTCGCCACTACCCAGCCATATCCTGGTTGGAAAGCTACTCAGAATATCTTGATGAAGTCTCGCCATGGTGGGCAGAAAGAGCCGGTGACAACTGGTTTCGCAACCGTTCACGCATCATGGAACTTTTACAACGTGAAATAAAACTACAGCAGGTAGTTAAACTTGTTGGTCCTGACGCACTACCCGACAGCCAGAGATTTGTGATAGAAATATGCACACTTTTTAAAAACGCATTTCTGCAACAGAGCGCTTTTGACAAAAACGACTGCTATTCTACTGTCGAAAAGCAATTACGTATGATGGATATAATCCTCAAATATGCCGAGCTTGGTGAAAACTCCATTCGCAAGGGAGTAACTTTAGTTAATCTAAGACGTATGAAAGTGCTTCAAGATATTGTAAAAATGAAATTGACTGTTCCTAACGACGATCTTTCACTTCTTGACCGTATTGAAGCACGTCTTGAAAGATCAATAGAAAAACTGTAGGTAAAAAATGATAAAAACTGATAAACTGGATAAAATTCATAAAGATCTTCTTAAGGGCCGTGAATATATCGGTGTTCATCAGATTGATGGTCCGATTGTAATTATTCGCAATACCCATCAGGTTGGTTACCGCGAACTGGTCGAGTGTATCGATCAAAATAGACAGGTTAGATTAGGAATGGTACTGGATACATCAAAAACTGCTGTTGCCGTCCAAGTTTTCGAGGGCACCAGCGGCCTAACCTTACCCGACACAAGGATGCGTTTTAAGGGTGAACCTCTTATGATTCCTGTTGACGTATCAATGCTTGGACGTGTCTTTAATGGGCTGGGGAAACCCATTGACGGTGGTCCTCCGCCCGTATCCACAATTGAGAAAGATGTAAATGGGCTACCCGTTAATCCTACAGCTCGTGAATATCCGCGTGACTTTATTCAGACTGGAATTTCTGTTATTGATGCAATGAATACCCTGATACGTGGACAAAAACTTCCAATATTTTCTGGTAACGGACTTCCCCATAATCAGCTTGCGGCTCAGATTGCCCGTCAAGCAACATTACGCGGTGAAAAAACTGATTTTGCTGTTGTTTTTGCCGCTATGGGCATCAAACATGATATTGCTCGCTATTTTATAGACTCCTTTGAAACTTCAGGAGTACTCGACAAGGTCGCGCTTTTTTTATCTTTAGCCGATGATCCCTCCATAGAACGGATCATTACGCCTCGCACAGCTCTTACCTTGGCTGAACATCTTGCTTATGACTGCGGCAAACACGTTTTGGTAATAATGACCGATATGTCAAACTATTGTGAATCGTTAAGAGAGATTTCTACAATACGAGGGGAAATACCTTCCAGAAAAGGATATCCAGGCTATCTCTACTCTGATCTCGCAGAACTCTATGAGAGATCAGGCATGATAAAAGGGTGTTCCGGATCAATAACTCAGCTTCCGATACTTACTATGCCTAATGATGATATCTCTCACCCTATACCTGATCTAACAGGTTATATAACAGAGGGTCAGATTGTTTTTGACAGGGACATGAATAGCCGTGGTATTTACCCTCCAGTCGCTGGATTACCCTCACTTTCGAGACTTATGAAAGACGGTATCGGTGAAGATATGACAAGAATCGATCACCCTCATTTGGCAAGCCAACTCTTTGCATCTTACAGTTATGTAAAGGACGTACGTAATTTAGCATCGGTAATAGGTGATGAAGAGCTAACAGCTTTAGACAAACAATATATGGAATTCGGCGATGAATTTGAGCGGCGCTTTGTAAACCAGCGCAATGATGAAAATCGCGACATCGAAGAGAGCCTCGATATAGCATGGCAATGTTTAAGTATTCTTCCTCCGGAAGAACTTACACGAATAACTGAAGATGAACTGGATGAACACTATGGCAGATAATCGCCCAGCTCCCACACGAACAAATCTGATTCGGCTCAAACAGCAACTTGAATTTGCTTCACAGGGATACGAGCTTCTGGATCAAAAACGCAATATACTTATTATGGAACTTCTTAACTTAATAGATCTTGCTGTTGATTTTGAAGAAAAATCAGATTTTACACTTCAACAAGCTCACAAATCACTTCGACTTGCTGTTATTGAAAACGGCAAACTAAAAGCTGCTGCTCTATCCTCTGCAATTAATATTGAGTCATCAATTACACTGACTTCCAGGCGTATTATGGGAGTATCGCTTCCGGTTGTACGAACAACTTTTAAAGAGCATGGCCCCTATTACGCTCCTGAGGGTACAAGTTCATGGATTGATAACGCAATTAATGACTTTAAGCAGATATTGAGTATAATGGGTGAACTGGCGGAACTTAAAATATCGATTATGAGGCTGGCTCGTGAAGTACGTAAAACCATACGCAAGGTAAATGCTTTAGAAAAAATTGCCATACCAGATCTGACACAGTCCATCAGATACATACAAAACAGACTTGAAGAAGATGAAAGAGATCGTTATATTCTTATGAAAAGAGTTAAAGCCCGTTTAAGTAACAATTAATGAATGGAGATAAATATGGATAATCCTGTAGAGAGGGTTCTTGTTTACCTAGACGGCTCTATCGAGTCGGTCACCGCGGCACGATATGCCATCTGTTTATGCAAAAAATTGAACGCAAAACTATACGGTACATTTATCATTAATACTCATGCACTTAATGATCTTGTTAAAAGCCGTATTTTTATTGAATCTGAACAGATTGAATACAAAAACGATCTTGAAGCTGATGCAGATAAATATTTAAGAAATTTTGAAACTGAAGCTGTTTCAAAAGGTCTGGCTCCCGAATGCATAAAGGAGAGCGGATTGGTCAATGTAAAAATTAAAGAGCTTGTCAGATCATACGAAATTGATCTATTTGTAATTGGTGAACTATCCAGGATTAGAAGTCGTAGAGATGAATTTCACAATGAAAGTGAGCGAGCCATGCGAAGTGTGCCCTGTTCAGTTTTAATTGTAAAAGATGAAGATCGAGTCGATGATATCTATGAGAATCTCAACTAAGGGGTAACTAACATGACATTATTGGAAATGATAAACGAAGATGTAATAAAAGTACCACTTGAAAGTAGCACGAAACATGATGTCTTTCGGGAACTGATTGAGATACTTCACAAGGCCGGTAAGGTAAAGAACACCGAATCGGTATTTGATGCTGTAATCAACCGCGATAATCAGATGAGCACTGCACTTGAAAATGGCATTGCTTTACCTCATGCGAAAACGGAAGAGGTTAATCAACTAGTACTGGCAATTGGAGTTTCACCAAAAGGAATAGACTGTGATTCACACGATGGCAACTTATCTCATCTTTTCTTTCTATTGTTGGCTCCACCTGATCAATCGGGTCCTCATATTGAAGCACTATCGGAGATATCGCGCGCAACTAAAAGCAATGCCTTTCGACGGGTGCTTTTGTCAGCTCAAAACGCGGCCGAAATTGTAGAATTTTTCTGTGA
>DAOTGZ010000156.1:0-6610 GCA_035447445.1 Spirochaetota bacterium
CTTCTATTAAATAATACACCGGCGCGTCTTTACGATGCTGTTCTCGCTATATTCTTGTATGCAGAAAAAGATCTGTTTTTCATTTTTCATTTTTCATTATTCACTGCCTCTCACTGCCTTCCAATGGCTTCTACAATAATTGCGCGGTTTTTTTTGACGGAGTCCATGACCTTTTTGTCATAAAAGGAGAGTTGCTTTTCGAGCAGGTCTATGCCGCGGTCAATTTCGGATAACGCTTTTTGATAGTTTTTTGTTCCATAAATTTTCAGAATATAGTTATTAAGAATTACCGTGGTATTATAGGCAGCCATGTTTTTGTATTTGCTGCTGTGCTTGTATGCGGATAGTGTTTCAAAGAGTCTTTTCTGCTGCAGTGCGTAGTCTCGTATGCCCTCTATAGAGTCGGTATTAATCTGCTTGGCCAGATCATGATTATAATCAATGGTGATGTTGTTCCAGGCTGTTTCGGTTATTTCGGCACTTTGTGAATTACTCTCAACAGATTTTAGCGATTGAATATACGCATCTGTGACTGTATCGGCACTAATCGGGTTTGCGGACGACAAATAGCTTTCACGCAGAGCCGGTTGTGATTCCAGAACTGCAATGCTGATGTTTTTATTGTACATGGGGCGGTAGGGGGCAAAACGCGAATGCGCCAGAAATTCGCTAAACTGTTTTACGTATTTACTAATTGATGCAGGATCTTTTTTCATGTTGCCGGAGCTTATTCTGTAAAATGGATAGATTATATTGTTGGCAAGGTTGGTGCTTTTACCGTGCATATACAGACCCAGAACTCCCAGCGCGGCTGCACGTTCAAAATCAGGTTTAACTGAATATCCCGTATAACGCTTTTGACCGGTGTAAAGAAGAAGTCGGTTGCTGTAAATTATACTTATGATTGAAATGTTATCAACCGGTGTTTTGCTGCTGTAGTTTTTTTTGTCAAAAATAACGCCGGGTTTATCAAATTCTCTTTTATATCCGGGGGCGCCGCGATCATAGGGATCAAATCCGAAACGGTTTGTCGTTTCGACTTCTATTTGCTTTCCATTGATCAGTACAACAGAGAAAATATGTTCCGGAACAATCACCAGGTAACTTTCATAACCGAAATATTCAAGTACTGCGTTGTAAATCAGTGCTGACTTGTAACAGTTAAAGCGTCTATTACGTAATGTGTCTTCGATACCAATATTGTAACCGGCACCGCTTCCGGTTAATTCGGTTTTAAAATAGATATCGTGCAAAATATGTAAAATTTTTTCTGCTTTATTATAAGAAGAGAGACCTTTTGTTTGCGGTTCAATTTTCTTTATAACAGATTCAAAGGCATTAAGTTCTCGAGTGAAATCAGGTTCTTTGTTAATCTGTGAGGCAATAAGGTAAAGCCTTATAATTTTATCGGGATAGTAGGGGCTACTATTTTCAAAACTTATTTTCTCTAATTCGCTTTTTTCAATATCTGTTATTGTTGTGTTCAGAAAATCATAACCAAAAGTATCGATATGTTTTTTTAGTCCGGCAGCCTCTATGTTTATAAAAAGAAAAATTGATATTATACAAAGTGCTCGTTTCATTATTTATTCCGTAATAAGGTTTTATAAATATAGAGGCTTGATCTGCTTATCTGTTACCACCTTTTTTGTAAACTAAATTGTTTTTTCTTGTTGCTATGGAGTTATTTTTGGTTTCAAGGTTAGAGTCTGGTCTATTATTAAAATCGCTCTCTTTTGGTTCGATACCGGTTATTCGTTTTGCGAAGGTAACGACATCTTCAATTATTGCGTATTGTATGGGAATAACAAAGAGTACCGCGGGGGTACCGATTATTAACCCCCAAGCCATAGCCATAATCATTGGTGAGATAAACGAATCCATACCTCCAAACCAGCCGTATGCTGTTGGCATTAACCCCGCGACAGTTGTTAGGGTTGTCAAAAAAATAGGCGTAAGTCGCATCTTAGATCCGTTTACAACATTTTCGATAAAGTTAGAGTTATCACTGCTTTTACGTTCATTGTTAATAAACTCTACAAGAATAAGCGAATTATTTACAACAACACCGCCATAGCCCATTATTCCCACAAGAGCCAGCATTGATAGATCAATTCGCTGTAATCCAAATGCTAGAAGTATGCCAATTAAACCAAATGGTATAGCCGAAATTACTATTGCTGGTTGAATCAATGAATTGAACTGAAGAACTAGAACGAAGTATATTCCTATTATCGCAAGAACCGTTGCGAAGATCATCTTGTTTCGAGTGTTTGTGCTCTCTTCGGCTTCACCACCCAGATTAATTCTAAAACCGGGGTTATCTTTTGTGAAATTTGTGTATAAGGAACCCAGTTTGTCATATATTTCGATAGAGGTCATGCCATCAGGAATATTTGCCGTTACTGTGTTTTTACGTTTTCCGTTATATCGATAAACTGTTTGAGGAGTCGATCCCTTTTGCGAACGTAGGAGGTTTTCGACTGGTATCAGTATACCCCGATTATTGATTGTATAGAGGCCTCTTAAGGGATGTTCGATATCAATATCTTTTTTATCAAGAACTACTCTAAACGGAATTTGTTCGTCGGCAGTTTCCATATATGTTACTATTGTTCCGTCAAAAGCTGTACGAATTACATTTGCGACTTGACCAACAGAGAGATCTCCTCTTGCTATCAGTTCGTAGTCAGGAGCAAGTCTAATTTCTACTTTACCTTCACGAAAGTCGGTATCAATTTCGGTCAGGCCAATATTCTCAAGATCTTTCATTATCTGTGAAATCAGCTTTTTCCTCTTTTCGTTATCGTTGCCAATAACATCTATTGATACAGGTTTTCCTGCGGGTGGTCCTCCACCGTCTATTTCGTAATCAATGGTTTCAATTTTCGTTATGCCATTTTTATCAATTTCAGAAAAAATGTAATCCTTAACCTGTAACGCTGTCATATCTCGTTCGGTAGAAGTGGTAAGTGTCAACTCGAAGGTAAAGTAGTTTGGCAGGTTTCTTGATGAGTACCTTCCTTTTTTGCCGGTAATTGTCTGGTAAGACTTAATAACATTATCCGGAAGTGTTTCGATGATATCGTTTACTGGTGAGATTATTGAATCAGTATTGGAAAGAGAGCTTGCTGGTTCTGTCTCGCCATATATCGTTAGAATTGTTGCCTGGTCTATTGGAAACATTACAAATTTCGTAAGTGCCAAGGAAAGTAAAAGTGCTGCTGCAAAGATAAGCAGAGTGGCACCAAAAGATAAATAACGGTGTTGTAGCATTCTACGTAAAAAGCGTTCATAGGCATTTTCCATAAAATGAAGAAGTTTCATTCCAAAAGGATCTTTTTCAATCGTCTCTTTATCATCTTTTTCATGTGCTAAATGCACTGGTAAAACAAAAACAGATTCTATAAGACTTCCCACAAGCATTGCGATTACAAAAGTAGGAATTTCTTTAGAAAAATCAAATGCCAGTCCTGGAACAAAATATATTGGTACAAAAGCAATAACTGTTGTTAAAACAGTACCGATAACCGGTATTAAAACCTGAGCAGTACCACGGGCTGCCGACTCTTTGCCGTTGTACCCCATTAGACGATGTCTGTGAATATTTTCCGCGACTACAATGGAGTCATCAACAAGCATACCAAGTACGACTACAAGACCCAGAAGAGAAACCCGGTTAATTGAAACTCCGGCAAGAGACGCGACAATAAATGCTGTCGCGAAGGCTACAGGTATTCCAAGAGATGTCCAGAATGCTATTCGCTTGCTAAAGAAGAAAAATAGCAGAATAAGAACAAGCGCAAGTCCAATCCCGGCATTTGTGTATAATATAAAAAGTCGTTCGCGTGTTTCGATAGACTCATCACGCAAGACGATTATATCTACTGTTTCATCAATATGTCGGCTTTCCTTAAACCGTTCAATAACTCGGTTAATTCCATTGACGGTATCAAGAATATCAGCATTACCCTGTTTTATGACCTCTAACCAAAGCCCTTCGTGGCCATTAACTTTTCGTATAACGTCACCTTCTTCGATCTGTTTTGTTATTGTCGCAATGTCTCCAAGTCGTATTACATTGCCGGCATCGTTTATTCGAACAATTATATTTGCTATTTCTTCGACAGTTTCAAATTCAGATAATGTTACGATTCCGGTCTCGGTGGTAAAAGATTCAAGAGATCCGGCAGAAAGCCGTATCTTGTTTGATTTTATAGAGTTAATAACTTCTTCAATGGATATTATGTATTCGTTGAGTTTAGATTTTTTGAGTTTAATTACTATTTCATTTTCGTAATCGCCTTCGATATCTATTCCAGAGACTTGAGGTACCTCAAGCAACTCTTCCTTCAGATCTTTCGCGAGCTGAACGTACTCTTTGCCATTTTTGCTGTTAGAAGAAAAGCCTATAGACATAATTGACCAGTTATCCGACTTCTCTTCAAAAAAGACAGGTTTGTCTGTTATCTCCTCCGGAAAGTCATTGATACGATTAACGGCACGCTCGATATCATCCTGAACCTCTTTCAGATTATCGGTTGATGCGTTAATCTCTACTGTAACAAATGACATGTTTTCCATCGAGACAGAGGTATATTTCTTAATGTCACTGACAGATTCCAGAGCAGTCTCAATTTTTTTAGTGACGTTAAGTTCTACATCTTCCGGAGAGGCTCCAGGATAAATAGTAGTAATGTGGGTCATATAGAGTTCAACTCGTGGTAGTCCTAACCGTTGCATTGTATAAAGAGAGTAGGCGCCGGTAATTATAATAAATATCAGCAGAAGGTTAACCAGAAGCGGTCTGTTAACCAGAAGCCTTATGAATTTTACGAAAAATTTTTCCATGGTTATCCTTTGTTTGAAGTATTGTTATTTTTATGTGATATAGAAATTTAAAACTATTTATTTTCAAATATGCTTATGTTTTCACAGCTGTTTTGATCCATAATATCTATGAAGTGCTTGATAATCAGGTTTCTATCAAATCCGTAAATATCCGAGAAAGAATTATAAAGACAGCTGAAAGTAAATACCGGTATAATGTAATTTATAAATTCACGTAAAACCGTTTTCGGATTGTCATAGTCAATATTATTAAACCTGCATGCGGCACTTCTTTTAGAATCGATTACTGTTTTTAGCACACGAAATATAGGAGGAGAAGGACAAACTTTCAGGGATTCTGCCATAATAATTCTCATGATGTCAGATTTTTCTTGAAAGAACGGAACTACCTTCTCAATTATTTGTTCGTTTGGAGCGATGGTCTTTTCATGTTCATAAATTTCTTTTATATTATTCTGAATTCTTACAAGATCCGAGATAAATGCTTCGATAAGAGTATTTAAAATGGACTCTTTGCTCTTAAAATGATAATAGATGAGAGATTTGGGTATTCCGGCGTGTTCAGCTATCTGATCGACTCGGGAACCGTCGTAGCTTTTTTCAGCAAAAATTTTCGCCGCAGAGTTTAAAATTTTTTCTTTAGTTTCCATAAGTTAAACTGACCATTCAGTACTAAAACTGTCAATGATTTACTATTAGTTTACTTTTTAAAACAGATAATTTATCAAAAAGTGTTACTTTTAATTCACATTATTCGGTTTATACTGTGCTTATAGGGCAGAGCTCTACTTATCAGGCATAAAGACGGCTCATCTTTGTACCGGATAAGTAGATATTTTCAGATTAACTGAAAAATATTTTCGCTTAGTCTATTTCGATTTTAATCGACTTTATCTTCTTTTTTTAATCTTTATCCTGTTTATGCTTAGACTTTTCCGGGTTTTTCACTGGTTCAACGGGCTTGCTGCCTGAATCACTCTTTTTCGTACTTTCTGTATGCTTTAATGTCTCATTCTTTGTATCAGATAATGTTTTAAAGAAGTTTACCATACTCTTAAGTTCAGATGCTTGGTCTTTCATCATTTTGGATATGGCTGCCAGCTCTTCTGAAGCTGAGGATGTGTTTTGCGTTACAATACTAAGCTGTTCCATTCCTCCATTAATTTGGTTGATCCCGATATCCTGCTGTTCGGACGCGAGTGTGATCTCCTGTATGAGTGAAGCAGTTTTTTTAATATCCGGTACGATCTTGTTTATTAAACTTCCGGCCTTATCAGAGATTACGACACTATCGTCGGCTACCGAGCGGATCTCCTGAGCAGAAAACTGGCTCTTCTCTGCGAGTTTTCGTACTTCTGAAGCGACCACGGAAAAACCCCTTCCGTGTTCACCGGCACGAGCAGCTTCTATCGCGGCGTTTAAGGCGAGAAGATTTGTCTGGTAGGCGATATCTTCGATTATCCCAATTTTTTCGGCAATGGATTTCATCGCGTTAACCGTTTGGATTACCGCCTTCCCACCCTCTTCGGCGTTAATTGATACTCCTTGTGCCAGAGTGTCCGTATTTTTAGAGTTTTCGGTATTCATGCTTATTGTGGATCCAATCTCTTCGAGTGAAGAAGAGATCTCCTCGACATTGGCGGCCTGTTCGTTTGTTGATTCGCTTAGAGACATAGCCGTTGCGTTAACTTCGTCTGCGTATGTTGTTATTGTCTGAGAAGAAGCGTGAATATGCGAAACTATTGTGTTAAGTGATAAA
>DAOTGZ010000157.1:0-6609 GCA_035447445.1 Spirochaetota bacterium
TATTTATTGCAAGCGTTGCTTTCTTCGTGTTTAACACCATTTTTGAGACATCAGATTCAACCGAGGTGTCTACAGAACATTTCAGACTTGATAATCATCGATATCCACTTATAGATACCGCATCGGGTGAAAGCCGGTTTACTTATAAAAATGAAAATGATCTGTTAAGTGATTATGAAAAATCGCGTGGCTATATTAAGAGTGGTAATCATAATGATGCCTTATTGCTCCTTAATCGGATTATGCTTAGTAACGTTAATATATCTGTTAAAGACAGAGTTGTGTTTCTTAAAGATTTTATACGTCGTGTCGAAAAAAAAAGTTACGACAAAATTGATTTCGCAAAACTTAAAGCTGATCCAGAGCTTTATAACGGGTTTTATATTATTATGTCAGGCAAGGTAGCCAATTTTAAAAGTAACGATGAGTCTTCGGCCTTTACTCTTTTAGTTAATGAAAAAAATGACAATTTTGATGCAGTTGCTCAGGTTATAATGGATGGCACAACTTCTGTTGAAAACGGAGTTTCCGTTACAGTCAAAGGCGAGTTTTTAAAATCTGCTGATGACGGAGGCATTATCATTAAAGCTGATAATGTTATTGCCGACTAAACTGAGATTTTGTTTTTCTTGTAATATAATATTTTTCAATAATAATAAATTAAGAGCAAAATTATTATTTTTATTTGTGATGTACTATACTATTTGTATGACCCACGGGGCCTTTCCGTATTGATCATTGATAGGAGTAAATTATGCCCTCGTTAAAATTTCTTGGAACTGGTACATCCCATGGTGTTCCCGAAATTGCCTGCAGTTGTGACATTTGCACATCGACCAACTCTAAAAACAGGCGGCTGCGCTCTTGTGCGCTTTTACAAGAGAATGGACGTAATCTCCTTATTGATTGCTCTAAAGATTTCAGAGAGCAAGCTCTGGCTCATAAAATTAATAATATAACAGATATTCTTGTAACACACGCACATGCTGACCATGTTTTCGGTCTGGACGAGCTTCGTGTCTATAACAGACTTCATAAAAGTCGCATAAACCTATATATGTCTTCAGAGTGCGATAATAGCTTACGGATACTTTTCCCCTATATTTACGGGCAGCCGCTTCAAAAAGGGGGCGGGGTAAGTTTGCTTGATAACCATGTAGTGCAGCCTGGTATTGCCTTTGATGCTGCGGGATTTAATATAATCCCAATACCGGTTATGCACGGTAAGCTCCCGATTTATGGATACCGCATAGGTGACCTCGCATACATTACCGACTGCTCATATATCAGCGAAGAGTCGTTTACGCTTGCACAGGGAGTAAAAGTTCTTGTGTTAGGGGCATTGCGTTATAGAGAACATCCCACCCACTTTAATTTGGATCAAGCAGTCGAAGCGGCACAAATAATTGGTGCCGATCAAACCTGGTTTGTCCATATTTCGCACAACCTAGATCATGATAAAGTTAACAGTGAACTTCCAGAAAATATTAATCTTGCCTATGACGGACTCACCCTGCGGTTTTAGTTGAATTAATGATTAATCTCCCACAATAGATTTGAGCATTCTTCTTCTTTTAGTCTGACTTTTACCCACAATTATTATCTTGCAAATGTCGAGCATTAGGCCCTATAAATTCTCCAATGGTAAAACCTTGAGCCCCCTATATCCCCCAATGGGGGACTTTGAATAGTTGCTACATAGAATATGATTTTTAATATAAATATAATTTTTTCATTTTTCATTTTTCACAATTCATTATTCATTGTCTTATCCTGTAACGCAATGAACTTTCTGATTGACATTTTTGGATAACCTTTCATAATTTATCAATGACATATTTAAGTTTAAAATCGGATTATGTTTTCAAAAAGCTCTTCGGTGAAGAGCCGGATATTCTTATGGATCTTTTAAACTCAATACTTGATTTGCCTTCGGAACAGACCATTAAAGAGCTTACTGTATTAAATCCCGAAATCCCAAAAGAGCTTGTGTCGGAGAAAACATCAATCTTTGATATACGGGCGCTTAATCAGAATGGCGAGCAGATCATTATCGAGATGCAGGCATTCCCACAGTATTTTTTTGTGCAGCGTGCACTGTTTTACTGGGCAAAAACCTACGCCTCACAGCTTGAAAAAGGTGATAATTACCAGCAATTGAAGAAGGTCTATTCAATTAATTTCTTGGACTTTAATCTGATCGACACAAAAGAGTATCATACTGTATTTGATATTATTTCAAGGGATAACACGGATATACAGCTAACAGAAGATTTTGAGATGCATTTTCTTGAGATCAAAAAGTTTCCTAATACAACAGCCTTTACTGACAAACTGGATATTTGGATGTATATTATCAATAACACTGAGATGATAGAGGAAAATGTAATGAAAACAATAGTAGATAAACAGCCGTTAATGAAACAGGTTTTTGACAGGCTTGATAAGATGTCTATGAACAAGACTCTTCTAACAGAATACGAGATACGTAAGCGAGCGGTTATGGATGAAAAGGCAAGAACACAGTATTCGTATAACAAAGGTATTGAGGATGGAATTGAGCAAGGAATTGAAAAGGAAAAACTCCAAACAGCATCAAAGCTGCTGGCAAAGGGATTCACTGTCGATGTAATATCTGATTTAACAGGTCTTTCTACTGATAAGATTGAAGATTTGCGATAGATATTAATCTCTCACCAAAGATTTGAGCACCCTTCTCCTCGAGGAGAAGGGGCGGCGACTTGCACATGACGGGCTCACTGTGCAGTTTTAGGTGAGTTTATTTCTCAGGATATTTTATCTATTCTTGACAAAAATTGATTAAGATTAAAAAATAACCTATATTAACAGGCATATAGTCAATTTATGAACGACCACCGGGGAAAACCATGTGGAATCTTTATTTGCTAAGAGTATTTAAAAATCATTTTTTCCTGTCCTTTTTTATGCCATTAATCCTCTTATTATCAAGTTCTAACTGTTATTCAGCACAAGATCCTATAACGCTTGACCTGACAATTCAAGACTTGTCATCAAGATCCTTTCAAATTGACTCTGATTGGGAATTTTACCCAGAAAAAATCATATTTTCCGGACAATTTGATGGTAAGATATATCAAAGAAAAAAATCTAAATATGTTTGGCCCCCGAATGTTAAATATGGCACATACCGAATTCAACTTGATCTACCAGAACATGATAAAAAGTTGGCAATTTTGTTTCCACATATATTTGGCGCGTATCGTGCTTATTTAAACGGTAAACTTATTACGAAAGTGGGCGAATTCTCCACAAAGTCTGAGAATAATAAAATTAGTTTTTATACACACACCGTGCCTGTCGATCCGGGACTTAAAGATGCCGAACTTATAATACATGTCGCAAACTTTTCCATTAGACAAACAGGTTTCGAAAAACCTCTGGAAATTGGTACTTTATCGCAACTTGATCAAAAAAAATTGCAACGGACATTAATTGATCTTTTTATTGCAGGTAGTCTCTTCTACATGGGTTTTTATCACCTTGTTCTGTTTTTCTTGCGAAAAAAAGAAAAAACAACTCTGTTTCTGGGACTGTTCTGTTTTGTGATGTTTATAAGAACGCTGATTTTTGGTGAAAGGCTTCTATATCAGGTTTCTCAAGGAAGCAGCATTATTCCGGCTTTTGAAATCATGAATTACCTTTCGTTTTATCTTGGCATACCACTTTTAGTTGAATTTTTCTATCGGCTGTATCCCCAGGAGTTTAAACTGATACCTGTTCGTGTTTATCAGGTTATTGGTCTGATTGCTGCTTGTACTCTGTTTCTTCAAAAAACAAATGTTACTTTTATGGTTGTACAAGTTTACGAAATTTTGTCTTTGCTGATAGCTTTTTACGGTCTGTTTGTAATAATTTTGGCGTTAAAGCGTAAAAGGGAAGATGCTCTTCTTTTCTTTATCGGTCTTGGAATTTTCTCATTAGCGGGGTTAAACGAAGCTTTATATAATAATGGTAACATTAATACGTTCAATACACTTGGACCGGGGCTTTTCCTATTCTTGTATATTCAATCCTACATTCTGGCACGAAGGTTCTCTTCTTCTTTTGTGAAAAACGAGATGATGAAAGTTGAACTTGAAAAAATAAATCTTCAGTTATTAAGCGCGGATAAGCTTAAAGATGAATTTTTGGCAAACACTTCACACGAGCTTCGTACTCCTCTTATCGGGATAATAGGTCTTACGGAAGCTCTTTTGGACGGCGTCACCGGTCCTCTTTCAAGGGAGACAAGAAACGAGCTTAAGCTTATTTACATAAATGGTAAACGTCTTGCAATGCAGGTAAACGATATTCTGGATTTTTCAAGGCTTAAAAACAATGATATAGCATTGCGTTGTAAGGATACAGATTTGCAAAAATGTGCCGAGCTTGTATTGTCTTTATCTCGTTTCACTCTGGGGAAAAAGAAAATTGAATTTAAAAATTCTATAAAAGAAGAGTTTGCACATGTATTTGTGGATGAATCGCGTATTCAACAAGTTCTTAATAATCTGATCGGAAACGCCATAAAGTTTACGGATGAAGGTGTTGTGGAAGTGACTACGGAGCTTGTCTTAGAAGAAAATGGTAAGCCAATGATTGCTCTTTCAGTGTCCGATACCGGTATAGGTATAGCGGAAGAGAAGCAGCAGGAGATATTTAATACTTTTGTACAGGCTGACGGTTCAATTATTAGAAAGTACGGTGGAACAGGGTTGGGGCTTTCGATCACTAAACGACTTGTTGAACTTCATGGCGGTAATGTATCGGTATGTTCAAAACCCGGATACGGATCATGTTTTACCATAACTTTACCCGTGAACAAGTGTGATTTGCCTGATGATGCAGTTTTAGATGATGATATTCTTGATAAAAAGGAGAGTTATATACCCAGTGATATTGATCACTATGGATATACCTACAATTTGCAATCGATACAAACGGCCAATGATTCTGTTAATAGTACAACAATAATGGTTGTCGATGATGAACCGGTAAATATTCATTTATTAAGGAATTCACTGATACTTGAGGGGTATAACGTAATTACCGCTGATAATGGTTTTGACGCTCTGCAGATACTGGACGAAGAGGCTGTTCCGGATCTTATATTGCTGGATATCATGCTACCAAAACTATCGGGTTACGATGTTGCAAAGAAAATCAGGGAAAGATTTAATGTTTCAGAACTGCCTATAATTATGCTAACGGCTAAAAGCCAAGTTTTTGACATTGTAGCCGGTTTCGATCTAGGTGCAAATGATTATGTTACCAAACCATTCGAGAAAAGAGAGTTAATGGCAAGAATCAAGACTCTTGTTTCGCTAAAGAAGTCGTTAAAAGAGCGTGAAAAGCTTAGTTTGCTTGAAAATGAGATGAATCTTGCGCAAAAAGTTCAAGGTTCAATTTTTGCTTCTTATAAGGATTGGAGCAAAATTGAAAAATATGATATTGCTATTCAGTATGTTCCTCAAAACAGCAAGGTTAGCGGTGATTATTATCATATAACGCAGGATAGCGATAATTCTCTGTATCTCTTAGTGGCAGATGCGTCGGGTCATGGGGTACAGGCTGCCCTAAGAACTGCCCAGATAGACGTAATTAACCGTGAACTTGGTATAATAAAGGATCCGGCTACCAAGATGAACCAGATGAACTCAATTTTGATAGAACGACTTGACCATGGAAATTATCTGACTGCTTTTGCTCTGAATATTATAGACAATCAGGCGTATTTCAGTGCCGCGGGTCATACTCACCAGATTGTGGTTAGGGCAAAAAACTGTGAGTTGGAACTTATCCATACAAAGGGAACACTATTTGGTCTTTCTTCGAATAGTGTTTATACTACAAAATCGGTAACAATAGGTGAGGGTGATATAATATTTCTTTTTACTGATGGAATATTTGAACAGTTTGGTAAAAGCGGGAAGATACTTGGCGAAGAAGCCTTTTATAAATTTGTGAAAAAGACATGCTCATCTAAAAAGGGAGAACCCATAGAGAAAATTACATCCACTCTGGTAAAAATGGTAACCGATTACGTGGGCGACAGAGAGTTAAACGATGACATTACCTGTATAGGTGTACGAATCAAAAAACATGATGTTTCCAAGTCATAATCGGGCTCTTTTTTGTCCTGGAAAAAGAATAATAATCGAGTAGGCAATACACCACTGTCCTATCCAGTAGCTGGTCATAATCCAGTACTTGGCGTAAAGTATCTGTACAACGAATTTGTCAACTGCGATCAACGTGTCGCAAGTTATAAAGAGCCAGGCGCCAAGTAAACCGATTATTTCATCATAACGGTTAAGTCCGCTTTGACCTATCACTGCCGCGGCTCGCCATGCCATCAGACCAATAATTATCGCGTAGAAAGCAACTGCCCAACTCATAAAGCCAGAAATATTTGGTAAAAGTATAGATAATAAACCGGAGATATATACAAGAGGAATTATAGCTCGTAATGTATGAAGTCTTTTGCATTCGACTGTGAACCCGATTATGTAAAGAACATGAGCTACCATATTGGCTGCTATACCCAGTAAAAAATGCGTCTCTGTAACTCCCTCTAGTAAAAAGTCA
>DAOTGZ010000158.1:0-6596 GCA_035447445.1 Spirochaetota bacterium
AAATGGGGAAGATATTACTCTGATTGTGCCAATAATATTTTATCATGGTAAGCAAGGGTGGAAGATCGTTCCGTTTAAAGAAAATTTTATAGGTAATTCAAATAATTTTTACAGGTTTATTCTAGATTTTGATTATATTTTGACTGATATTTTTCGCTACGACGATGAAATTAAGAGAAGAGGGCAAGCTTGAGGGTAAACTTGAGGGTAAACTGAAAGGTATTACAAAAGGAAAACTTGAAACAGCTCAAAAGATGCTTTTGAAAGGTTTCTCCGTTCAGGAAATTGTAGAGATTACAGGTCTTTCTGAAAAAGATATTAATTCTTTGATATAGCCCAAAAGATTGCGTAGTCTTTTGGTGCATTACGGACAATTTCTGGCCAATGTCAATTAAACGCAACTTTTAGTCGGTTACTAGCTTTGCACATTCGTTATAGGCTTTCGGTTAATTCTTCTTTAAAACAACTTAATTCATGCCTTCAGATTCTGTTTATAAAATCCGATATTTATATGGTGTACCCGGTTTTGCCGGCATTATTTGATGGTGTGATTATATGAAAAAAATAATTTTAATATCTCTTTTTTTTGCTGTATTATCCTGCGGTTCAACAACGTCAAGGCTTGTTGAAGCTGATATGCCTAAGGTTGTATCTGAAGATGGTACAGAGTATATTGGAGATACAAAGAACGGGATGCGCCATGGGAAAGGTATTCTTAAGTATCCTGGAATTCAGTTTTACGAAGGCGAGTGGAAAGAAAATATGCGGCATGGTCATGGGAAGCAAAAATATTATGACGGTCGTGAATATGAAGGAATGTGGGTAAATGATAAAATGGAAGGTGAGGGTACTCTCACTTTTGCCGATAAGCGTGTCTTAAAGGGAATATTTAAGAATGGCTATGTTGATGGAACTTCAACTGTGACTTTACCTGACGGATCAGTTTACAAAGGAACTGTTGTAAAAAACCGTATGGAGGGGCACGGTGAAATAGTCTTTTCGGACAAGGCTGTTTACAAGGGAGAATTTTCAAACGATCGTATTCATGGTGAGGGAGAGTTTCGCACTGCAGACGGACGAGTTTACACAGGAACCTTTCAGAATGGTACAATTCATGGAAAAGGCAAGGTTGTTTATACAGACGGATCTGTTTATACGGGGACTTTTCGAAACAACAAGATAGACGGAAGCGGAGTTATGCGTTACAGCGATGGTCGTGTGTACACCGGTTCTTTTAGAAACGATCAGATGCACGGAAAGGGACACATGAAATATAAAAATGGCCGGGTTGTGAACGGTATCTGGGAAAACGGCAAACTTATACGAAAATTAAAAAAATAGAAGTAATTTTTTACGATAAAAGATTTTTAAGTCTATTAAGTTCATTCAAGGCTTCGATTGGTGTTATGGCGTCCGTGTCTATGCTTTCCAGTGTTTTAATAATAATATGATTTGCTGCGTTAAAAAGCTCTACCTGCTCGTTAGCATTAGTTGGCTCGGCTGTTTTTTTCTTGTCACTTTTTCGGGACTCAAGCTTCTTTAAAATTGAAGCAGCTTTCATTGTAATCTCTTTGGGAATACCTGCCAGTTTGGCTACATGGATTCCATAAGATTTATCAGCAGCTCCTTTTACAACCTTGTGTAAAAAATCGACACCGCGTACGGTTTCTTGCACCATTACGTTATAATTAACAATTCCGTTAAGTCTCTCAAGCTCGGTCAGTTCATGGTAGTGGGTAGCAAAAAGTGTCCTGGCCTTTATATAGGTCGCAATATATTCCACAATGGCATATGCCAAAGATAGTCCATCGTAGGTAGAAGTCCCCCGGCCGACTTCGTCCATAATTATAAGGCTTTTGTCTGTAGCATTATTCAGTATTGTTGCAGTCTCATTCATCTCAACCAAAAAAGTTGATTCACCACGCGAAATATTATCAGACGCACCTATACGTGTAAAAATTCTATCCACAATAGAGAGTTTTGCAAGGTCGGCGGGCACAAATGATCCAATTTGAGCCATTAGTTGAACTACGGCACACATCCGCATATAAGTCGATTTACCCGACATATTAGGACCGGTGATAATTTTTAGTTGGTTATCGTCGCCGTCAAAGAGAACATCGTTGGGTATAAAAACTTCGTTTGTAAAATACTTCTCGACAACAGGATGTCTTCCGTTTACTATTTCAGTTCGTCTTCCTTCTTCAAATTCTGGGCGTACATATCGTTCTGCTCTAGCGGTTTCGGCAAAAGAAAGATACAGGTCAACTTCGGCTATCGCCGAGGCACTTTTTTGCAGAAGCTCGCGGTTTTTTAATACTTCACTGTGTATCTCGTTTATAATCTTTTTTTCTATTTCAACAATCTTGTCAGACGCCGACAATATCTTTGTTTCAAGCTGTTGAAGTACATCGGTTGTGTATCTCTCGGCGTTAACCAAAGTTTGTTTGCGAAGATAGTTTTCTGGTATTTTGTTGGTCGAAGATTTACTTACTTCAATATAGTATCCGTGAACACGATTGTACTTAATCTTTAAGGTATTAATTCCAAGTGCCTGTTTTTCTTTCTCCTGATACTCCAATATCCATTTGCGCGAATCGCGGTTTATATCGTGAAGAGAGTCCAGTTCACTGTTAAAACCTTCAGCGATAACTCGTCCATGTTCGGGTGATAAAGCTGGCTCTTCTAAGATCGCTTTTGCGATATGTTCTGCGAGTTTAACTGGGGCAATAATGTTTTGAGAAATGGGGTATAGGGGGCTCTCCTGATGTTTTTTGAAAAGAGCTTTTAATTCTTCGCAACCAAGAATGGTGTTTCTTAGTGCCAAAAAATCTTTTGGTACAATTTTCCCCATTGAAAATCTTGAAAGAAGGCGTTCAATGTCGTTAATATTTTTTATTACTGATACGGTCGATTGCGCAAACTCATGGTATTCGAAAAAATATTGAACACAATCAAGCCGTTCTTCAATCTCGCTTTTGTCAGTTAGGGGTTGAAGTATTGTTCGTTCAAGAAGCCTTTTCCCCATAGGGCTTTTGGTTCTGTTTAAAACAGCAAAAAGTGTTTTAGAACGAGACCTGTCGTACGCGTTTGTTATCAGTTCAAGATTATTTATAGTAGCGTCATCAAGCATCATATGAGACGAGCTGTTTATTATGCGTGGAAGTTTGAGGTGCTCAATTGATCTTTTGTGGGCAATTTTAATATACTCTAGTATTGATCCCGCTGTTAAGATTGAGAGTTCGCTTTCAAGAGAGAGGCCGGAAAGCGAGCTTACTTTGAAGATATCTTTGATGGTTTTCTCGAGATATTGTTTGTCATAAAGCCAGTCGTTGATTCGGTTTAATGGTATTTCAAGAAGATCAATATATTCGGTAAATTTTTTATCATCAGGATTCTCAAAGCTCTTCATAATTATTTCGCGCGGTGTAAATCTTGCTAAAATTCCTTTGAATATATCAAAAGAACGGGTAATCTCGGTATGATAAAAATCTCCTGTCGAAACATCAGCAAATGCTAGACCAATTGATTCTTTTCCAAAAACGATTCCGGCCAAAAAATTGTTTTCATCAGAACCAAGAAGATGCGATTCAACAACTGTGCCTGGTGTTATAATTCGTACAACATCACGTTTAACAATCTTACCTTCGGATGGAACAGTCTCCAATTGTTCACAAATTGCAACACGATGCCCGGCCTTGATCAATCGGGAAACATAACTGTCCGCTGCATGAAAAGGTATTCCACACATAGGAACATCGTTTTGTCTTTTGGTTAGAGCAATGCTTAGTATGGATGACGCGGTATGAGCGTCTTCGAAAAACATCTCGTAAAAATCACCCATTCTGAAAAACAGTATCTCGTTTGGGTGTTGTTTCTTGATATCAAGATATTGTCTAAGCATTGGTGTAAGCTTTGTATCCATTGAAACCTCAAATGATTTTTGTAAAAATTCAAATTAATTCCGGTTACTCTTTATGAATAAATTTTAGATTTTCCTCTGAAGCGATATACACAATGTCTCCGTTAATACCGAACTCTTCAGCAAGACGTATTTTGTAGTGCATTGCGTTTTCAGATGATTCGCTTTGGCCAACATAAATGGAGAAGGTATTGTAACCACGTATAATAAAAACCGAATCGAAATCCCGTTTAAGCTGTTTCATCAATTTTTCCGCTTCCTGAAGATTATAAAAAGGGCCTATCGACAATGCGTAATAACTTTTAAATTTGGCTTTTTCTACAGGAGTGTCCGGCGATAACTGATCGATAATATTTGGTTTCTGTTTATCAAGTTTGGCAAGGGGATTTTTTATATATCTGGGTTTAAAATCTTTCATTATGGAAATGCGGTTCGCTGCCATAAGGGCTTCGGGAGATCGGGGATATCTCTTAATAAGGTCTGTATATATCGAGTATGCGAGCGAGTGCTGGTTTTTAAGCTCACTGTTTCTGGCCAAAAGATAAAGGGAAGATACCTCAGTGCCACTGCCCTCTAGCTCATAATATGATTCCAAAAGTTGTGATACATAACGGTCGCCGTCGTAGTGTATTTTCTGTTCAGAAAATATATTTTGAAGTCTAAGCTCGGGGTAAAAAACAAAGTTTTTGTCGGCCTCAAAGGCGTTATCAGCAAAACCGATACCTGCTTCATAGTTATGTGTGTAAAACGCGGCTTTGGATCTGTAGTGAATAAAAAACGGGTAAAACCGGTTTCTTTTTCCATAAACAGATATTGCAATGGTCGCTTCCCTGTCCAGTTCGCTCCACCTGGCCGAAAGATAAAGAATTTCGCAAATTTTAAGCTGGCACTGGTCATTATCTTTAAAAGTGGGGTATTTTTTTATAATATCTTTAAGCGATTTTATCATCGCGTTACTGTCACGAAGAGTTCTGCTCTCGATTATTCTTATTTCAGGTATTAACCTGCTTTTAGGGTATTTGCTGTAAAAAGAACGACAGAGCCACGAGATACGGCCGTAGTCATCAGAGTAGGCACTTTCAATAATTTTAATATAGTCATTATGTTCAGAAGACGCAACCAGTGGGGCTGCTAAAAGCAGCATAAGAAACAAAAAAAGAGTCCATATCCTAAATTTTTTTACCGTAAAGAGTAGCCCCATTTACCTTCTCGTATTGTATGGTGAAAATTTTACCGATATCATCACTGCTTCCGGCGAGTACAGCCTGCCGATTCGAGAATGTTTTACCGGATACCTCATTATCATTTTTTCGGCTGACTCTTTCAACAACTATTTTTTCCTTTTTCCCAATCAATTTATTAAGGCGTGATTTGGTAATCTCTCTTTGCATTGTAATAAGTTCGGTTAAACGCCTATTTTTAGTCTCTTTGGAAAGCTGCATATCATAGCCGGCGCTTACGGTTCCTTCTCTTGGAGAGTAGGCATACATATAAGCATCGTCGTATCCAATCTCTTTTATCAAGGACATGCTCTCTTTATGTTGTTCTTCGGTTTCTCCGGGAAAACCAACAATAAGATCGGTTGTAATGGCAATATCCCCAGCCTGACGTATCGAGTTTATTAATCCCATATAGTGTTTAACATTATAACCACGGTTCATTCTTCGAAGAATATCGTCAGACCCGCTCTGAAGAGGCAGGTGAATCGAGCGCGCAATGGTGCTATTATTTGCAATTTGGCGTATAATATCAGGATTAAAGTCCTTGGGATGAGATGTCATAAAGTTAATTTTTTCTATACCGGGTATTGTTGATACCTGCTCTAGAAGTTGGCAAAAACTTATATCACCACTATCCTGACCAAACTGGTTTACGTTTTGACCAAGAAGTGTTACTTCGAATACTCCGTTTCGCGGAAGCTGTTTTATAAAATCGATTATTTCTTCCGAGTTGAAAGATATAAGCGGTCCCCTTACATGCGGAACAATACAATATGTACAGAAGTTTTCGCATCCATGTGTTATGGTAACAAATCTATGCCAAGATTCCCTTTCGGGACGCATTACCAGAGAGGGGTGAAGTCTACCGGCAAAGTCGTTTTTTTCAGAGGAGATAAACAAGTTGCGGCTGTTGTCTTTTATATACTCCCGAATAATTTGTGTCATATTGGGTGATTCATAAGGGCCAACGGCAATATCGCAAATTTTATCCTCTAAAAGTCTTGTGCCGATATGCTGAGAAAGACAACCGGCAGCAATAACAATACCCCGTTTTCGCTTATGAGCCTTCGCCTCTCTTAACCGCGCTACAGCCCGATCTTCGGCATGTTTGCGCACCGAACAGGTGTTAAATACAACAACATCGGCATCAATCATATTCATCTTGAAAAGACCTTCGTTTTCCAAAGATGCGGCTATCAGTTCACTATCGCTGATATTCATCTGGCAACCGAAGGTTTCGATAAAATAGCTTAAAAAAGGTAATTTGTTTTTATTATTCATCAATTCCGGTCTTTGCGTATACAGCCTGTATGTTTTCGAAATATTTATTAATATCAAATATATTGTCGATCTCTTCATTACTTAACAGTGCAGTAATCTCGGAATCGTGTAAAACAAGATCTTTAAGAGAACCTTCTCCGCCCCATGCGCGCATTGCGTTTGTCTGAACCATT
>DAOTGZ010000159.1:0-6537 GCA_035447445.1 Spirochaetota bacterium
AATCCGAACCTACTAACAGGGATAAGACTCTATAATGCAGGAAACTATCCAGACGCGATAAGCTCTTTTTATGAAGTGGTAGAAGGAGATACTTCTGATGAAGAGAAATCGGAAGCTCTACTCTACCTAGGCAGAATAGAGATTATAAGCGAAAATTATACAAAAGGAGTGGACTATTTCAAGCGTGCTCTGAAATTCAGCGATAAGAATCATAATGCTTATCTTGAAATAGCAAGGGCTTATACAGGCCTTAACGACCTTGACCGAGCCATAGAATATATTGACCGCGCCATAGAAAAGAGGCCCGATCTGGACGACGCGCACACAGCAAAAGGAAACATTCTTTTTAAGCAGAAAAAATTCAAAGCTGCTTCAGACGCCTACCGTCACGCAAACAAGATAAATCCCGATAACGCTTACGCTCATTATAACCGTGCACTTGCACTATTAAAAATTGGAGAACGGGTCGAAGCCATGGAAGAGCTTAAACTGGCCTCGACATCCGGTCAAGGGAGAATAGCATATCTTGCATACTCACGCATCGGATCGCTATCCCTAGAAGAGAACAGCATCGAGCAGGCAATCAAATACCTTAACCTGGCACTAAACCTGGATGCCACCTCTCCCGAAGATCTTTTTAATCTGGGTCTGGCCTATCTCAAGAAAGGGGACAAAGACCGCGCTATTGATTATTTTGCCAAAGCGGAACAAGCAGGAACCGATGATATGGTTTTACTTGAAGGTTTGGCCGAAGTCTACTCTGTCAGTTATAATAACTACAACAAGAGTATAGACCTTTACAAGCGTGTTGCAGAAAAAAATAGCCGCAATGTTCTTATACTAAAAAAGCTTGGGGAACTCTATTACAAAAGCCGTGACCTAAATGCGGCACTGGTCTATTTTAAAAGAGTTACAGAGATGGAACCCGCTTCAGAAAATGCACGCCAGGCATATCTTTATATGGGAACTATTTATGACGAAAATGAACGCCATGATGATGCTGTCGAAGCCTACAAGAGTGCCTTGGATATAAACCCTAGAGACGACGAGACCCTCTATTTTCTTGGTCAATCATATAAACTAAGTGGTGACACTATCAATGCTATCAGCACCTGGCGTAAAGCCTACTCCGTTAATCCGGATAATCCACGCCCTTTGATTGCCATGGCTGACCTTCTCCATTCTACAGGTCATCTGGATGAAGCACAAAGTGAGTATTCAAAAATCGCTGAAAAATGGCCTGCTAATAGCGAAGCACTGTTTTCACTCGCGACAATTCTTAACAAAAAAGGTAATAGTGATGATGCGGCAAAATATTACAAACAGGTTGCCGATCTTGAAACCGACAAAGAGCTGGCCAGAAAATCGCTTATAAACTTGGCTCTCTTATCAGCCGATAAGGAGGGGCTCTCTTCCAGCGAAGAGGGAGTATCTGATTCCGTAGTACATATTAAGAAGGCACTTATGTACGATCCTGGAAATACCGAGACCTTGTACGCGCTGGGAATTATTTATTACAAGAAACAACTATATGATCAAGCTGTCGAATCTTTTTATCAGGTAATAAAAGGCAGCCGTGACAACCAAGAAACCGCCCGTGCTTATAACTACATAGGAAAATCATATTTCAAAAAAGAAGATTATAAAAAAGCAGTAAGAGCATTTTCGATGGGGATAGAAGAAGATCCAGCAAATGAAGAGATAAGAATAAATCGACGCGCAGCAAGCGATAAATATGAAGAAGCAATAAGTGAATAAAAGATTCAATTACAAAAGTTCTACCGGGTCTATATCAATTTCGATATAGACATCCTTGGTTTTACAAACCCTGTTCAGCTCAGAAAGCTTTTCTTTTACCAATGCGTTATTTTTAAATTTAATGATAATATGGTATCTATAATTACCACCTAAACGTGTAAATGGTGCTGGTGCTGGGCCAAGCAACTGAATGCCATCGGTTAATCCGAAGGCTGTCTTTAAAAATGACGCAACTCTCTCTACCCCCTTTATTACAGCAGGCTCATCCTTACCGCGAGCCACCAGTCTTGCGATTCGTGTAAATGGAGGGTAATTCATAAGTTTTCGTAGCTTTATCTCGTGCTCATAGAAAGCCACATAATTTTGACTTCGCACAAAATCAAAAAGATAATTACCGGGATCAAGTGTCTGAATCACTACCTTGCCCGGTTTGGTCCCTCGCCCACATCTGCCGGCAACCTGCATTAGAAGAGAGAATGTTCTCTCCGATGATCTAAAATCGGGCAAATTCATGCCAATATCTGCCATCAATATACCCACAAGTGTAATATTATGGAAATCAAATCCTTTGGCAATCATCTGTGTGCCAACAACGATATCCACCTCTTTATTGTTGATCATATCAATCAGCTCCACGATTGTCCCTTTTTTACGAGAGCTGTCGCGATCAAGGCGGAAAACACGCAACGTCGGAAAAAGCGATTCGACCTGTTCCTCTATTCTCTGGGTTCCGCTGCCAATTTTATTTAAATCATCTGATCCGCACGAAGGGCACTTTTTTGGTAATGCGGTAGAAAAGCCACAATAGTGGCATCTCATTAAACCATCGCTGTGATAATTAAGACTCACACAACAGTCAGGACACTCGACTCTTTTTTTACAGTTGCCACAAAGAAGTACCGGAGAATAACCCCTTCGGTTTAGCAAATAAACTACCTGCTCGCCCCTCCGAACAGCTTGGGCTGTTTCGACTCTTAATGCTGTCGATATGCCATCTTTTGATTCAGCCAAATCAACCGTCACAATTTCAGGCAAGGCTGCATTCCCAAAACGTTCTTTAAGTTCATGATAATGTAGAACACCCTTTTTTGCCGCGAAAAAGCTCTCTACAGAAGGGGTAGCCGATCCAAGTACAACCGTGCAATTTTCAAGCTTCATTCGATATAGAGCCAATCTTTTCGCACTATAGCGCGGAGATGAATTTTCCTTATAAGATGAATCATGTTCTTCATCAATAATTATCAGACCAAGATTATCAGACTGTAAAAAAATGGAAGATCTGGTTCCTACGATTATCTTCTTTTCACCACTATAAAACTGTTTCCAGTGATCTGCACGCTGAATTTGAGTAAGACCGCTATGATAGACAGCAAGGTCTTTTCCAAATACGGAATAAAGTCGTTGGTGAAGCTGGGAAGAGAGGGTAATTTCGGGTACGAGATAAAGTACAGTTTTTCCCATACCAATTGCTGATCTGGCAAGATCCATGTACAATTCAGTTTTTCCGCTTCCGGTAACACCGTAAACAAGATGTGCACCACTACCGGTATTTAATATTGTATCGCATATTTTCTGCTGAGCTTCTGAAAGTTTAAACTGATACGGTTCTGTTGAAAAAGGCTCTTTGTAACGGCTAGTTCCACTTTTCCGACCTGGTAAGGCCATCGAAAAAACCTCTCCGCGAGACGCGCAATAGGTATCAGCCGTATACGAACAAAGTTCTATAAATTTATCCGAGAAAACTGGAGAATCATCTAAAACATCAGAAATGGTTTTCAACTGAAACCCGGTCGGCTTTTTGTTATGAGTTCTGAAAACAGCCCCTGTAAGGACTCTTTTACCAAAAGGTACAGTAACCCTAATACCAGCAGTAACCCTCAGATTGTCAGGAATAATATAGGTGAAAAACTCATCCTGGGGAAGAGGCAAAAAAACATCGGCATAATTCATAATTTATTTTCTTTGAGTTCTTCAAGTACAGACATTATAAGCTGTAACGTATTCCAGGCCTCCCGTTTTAACGGCGGGTTTTTGATCAAAGTCAGGGGATGGGGTATTTCGAACCAGCTAGAATTGATAAATTTTTTGCGTGTTCGTCTCAGCGGCGTTAGATCCCCCATAACTATTACTACAGAGGGGCATATCTGTTCGATCTCGTCCTCAAGAAAATGCAGGCATGACTGAAGCTGAGTACTTGGTTTCAATAGTGGGTCAGAACTTTCGCATTTAATCATGTTGGTTATATATACAGTCGGAAGCGGAAGATTCATTGAAGCCACTATTTTTTTTAGTATCTCAACAGACTCACCACGCAATTCGTTTTTTTCAAAACTACTCATCATAATTGGAGCATTTAGTATTATCATAACACCGCTTGAACCATCACCCACACTTTTTTTTCTTTCAATAATACCAGGGCATGCGGTACAGGTTGATACGTTATCAAATACCGTTGCTGTATTCTTTGCTACATCGGCGGAACGGCCTTTACTGCATGTTGCAGGTTTTGGCAGCGAAATGTTTTGATTCACATTATCTTCACGGCTAAGCCAATCTAAAAGATAATCATACTCATCGTTATTCTTATACAGCAAAATTGAGGAGGGGTCATTTGATAATATTTCACGCAATTGGTTGTACATAACTACCGCGATGTATCTATATTGTATTGTTTAATTTTTCGGTGAAGATTGGTACGTTCAATTCCAAGCTCTTTGGCAGCCATGGTAACATTCATATTGAGGGAATTAAGAGTTTTTATAATAAACTCTTTTTCAAACTGCTCCTTAGCTTTCTTTAAAGAAGATTTTTCCGTTAAAGGCAAGTCATGAAAAGTATCGGCCGATTCTATATATTTCTCTATATCAGATTCATTAATTGTATCATCGGGCACCATTATCGCCACTCGTTCGATAATGTTTTTTAACTGCCTTACGTTACCCGGCCAAGGATAACTCTTTAAAAATAGCATTCCAGATTCACTTATACTTTTATCACCAATACCATGCTCGTTAGAAAATATTCTTAAATAATGATCAACTAGCAGAGGAATATCGGATGTACGCTCTATCAAAGGAGGTACATAAATAGGAATAACATTAAGTCTGTAATAAAGATCCTCTCTGAAACGGTTCTCTTCAATTGCCTTTTGAATATCAACATTTGTTGCAGCAATTACTCTTACATCTACCTTGATTGTTTCATTAGCCCCAACTCTCTCAAACTCTGACTCTTGCAAAACCCTCAATACTTTTGCCTGCGCTGAAAGGCTCATATCACAAATCTCGTCAAGAAAGATGGTACCTCCGTTAGCTGCCTCAAATTTACCAAGCCTCTTCGCATGAGCACCAGTAAAGGATCCCTTCTCGTGTCCGAAAAGTTCACTTTCTATTAACTCATCTGGAATCGCCGCACAGTTTACCTTAACAAACGGACGACCCGAGCGTTTGGACTTATTGTATATTGCTCTGGCAACAAGTTCCTTACCGCTACCATTTGGCCCAGTAATAAAAACCCTCGCGTTTGTAGATGCAGCGCGATCAATTGTCTCTTTAATTTCTGTAAGAGCTGGGGAAAGACCAATCATCTCCCCATCGTCACCCTGTGTCTTTAGAGTACGATTCTCTTTACGAAGCATTGTCGTTTCAAGAGCGTTACGGGTAATTGTTACTATCCGGTCATATGCGGGCGGTTTTTCCATAAAATCATACGCGCCCATCTTGGTTGCCTTAACAGCCACATCGATAGAAGCATGACCCGAAATCATAATAACAGCCGCGTCAGGCTGGCTGCTTTTAATACATTCAAGTATTTCAAGGCCATCTATATCAGGAAGCCATAGATCAACAAAAGCAAGATCAATATCATTTTTAGCAATAAAATCCTGAGCAGAGGCACCGTCGGAGGCTTCATATACAATATGTTGTTCATCCTGAAGAATCTGGCTTAAGACCTTAAGGATATTCGGCTCATCGTCAACAATCAAGACCTTTGCCATAGAAACCCCTCTATCTATTATATATAGGAAGCGTCAATATGAACTCCGCTCCATTACCGGGAACACTACGACATATTATTTTTCCGCCGTGCTCCATAACTATTTTTTCAACAATTGCCAGACCAAGACCAGTTCCTTCCTGCTTTCGGGAAAAGGTTGGTTCAAAAAGTCTTCCTAGATCTTCTGGAGGTATACCCGGACCGTTATCCCTGACTCTTATAATCGCCTTGCCGTTTTCGATCTGACTGGCTATTACAATTTCACCATAATAATCCATAGCTTCGATAGCATTTTTAATAATATTGATTAATACCTGGCGAAACAGTATTCTATCGATCCTAAGATCGGGAAGCTCATCGTCAAGAAATAATTTGAACACGATATTTTCATGCCCATGAAAGAAATCGACACAATTTTTTAATATATCATTTATATTTTGAAATACAGGATTAAGTTTTGGTAGCCTAGTATAACGCGAAAACTCACGCAAAATATGCTGTAAGGCATCCACCTCTTCGATAATTGTATCGGTTCCGGTTTTGATAATATTCTCGATATCATCAGACTGCTCGAAATATTTTCTTCGAATACGTTCCGCAGAAAGCCTTATCGGCGTTAACGGATTCTTAATCTCGTGCATAAGTTTCGAGCCGACTTCTTTCCAGGCCTCAAGCTTTTGCATATGCATCATGGCACGCCGGCTCTCATCAAGCTGCTTTACCATCACATTAAAAGAGTTATACAAAACCGAAATCTCGTCCGAAATTTCGGTTTTGTATAAC
>DAOTGZ010000160.1:0-6534 GCA_035447445.1 Spirochaetota bacterium
TCTATGTTGTTTGGATTCCTCTTTCTTTGGAGGATAGAGGTTCAGTTTATCAACATGATATTATAGGTCAAATGTTTGATGTTAGAACAGGTGAAGAGGTTGGACAAGGTAAATACTCTGTCAATTGGTTTGAAGGCGCATATATAGGATGGGGCGCAGCCCGTACAAGGGAAGAGGCTCTTAAGCAGGGAGCTGGCTTTGCTGTAAAAGAGATAACAGAGAAAATGGGAATGAATAAGTAGTATGACAAAAATACCATTTTGTTTTATTTGTTTAATAATGGTTTCATCAATCTGCGCCATGCCCTCAGCTACCAGACGTCGGGTTAATGTCTATGCTTCGGGGGGATATATTATTACAAGAGATAAATATTTAACAGGAAACTTCAGTGATTCATCCGAGGTTAAGATGGATTACAGTGGCGGTCCAGTTGTGTTAGCCGGTTTAGAATATAATAGGCAGAATCGTTTGTCATTGGGTTTGGAAAGTGGCCATCTTAATATATCGTATCGAAATGAAAACATCAACATGGTTCCTGTTGGAATAAATTCCTGGAGCGATAATTCTTTCGCTCAAGGATTATTTGTATTGCGTATTGGTTTTAACTTCTCATATATGTATGTGGTGGATCACAAATTCATTAGCAATGGTCTTGCACTCGGGCCTCAGCTATCCTTATGCTATGAACTGTATGATGATCTTTATATTACAACAAATGTTAAATACCTCTACTTTGGTATGAATGACACACGTGAACATGGTCACGGATCGACCTTAGTTCCGGTGACGGTTGGTGTTATTTTTAGGCTGTAAATGAAATCATGTTTTAAAACTCTAATTAAAGAGAGCCTTTATGTACAAATGCCCAAATTGTAATAACGATTTAATATACAAAAATTCAAAAATAGGCGTAACACTCCATTGCCCCAAATGCGGTGGTATAGCCATTTCTACTAAAACAGCTTTTGAAGTAAACAAACGGCTTTTTACGCAAATCTGGGATATAACTGCAAACGGATTGGGGCTTCCGGGAAAACTTTGCCCATACTGCAAAAAAGAGATGATACAGTTTCCTTTGAGACATGATAATTCTGATAACAATTTTTTGGTCGATGTTTGCCCAAGCTCCCAGATTTTCTGGCTAGATAATGGTGAACTTGATAAAGCGAAAAATTATCAGAAAGATTATACTATTAAAATAAATTCTGATGAACTAAGATTTCTTGCTAATTTTCAAAAAAAAATTGTCGAAGAGAGTCCGATTATAAATCAGCCGCAAAAACCGCAGATTAGGCCTCTTCTTTACGGTATTTCCGGATCTCTGGTTGGATATGTCGTATACATTTTCTTCAGCAGTATTTCTTCTATATACTTTTACGCGTCAATCGGCCTGTTACTGGGGTTGATTGATGGCATAGTCGATGGGCTGCTTGACGGAGATTATAGAAATATTATTGGAAAGGCTATGCTTGGTCTCTGTCTGGTGCCGTTTTTTTCTGTAATATACGGCAATATCGATATTTTTAGTATTAACGATGCTGTCGAATATATTCTGATAGGTTTCAGCTCTGGGCTAACCTATTCGTTTGGTAGGCGGTTTGTAGAAGCCAGCTTTGGCAAATAGTCGACAACCCTGAAAGTATTTTCCGGCGCTTCAGTGCGCCAGTTTATAGGAGATGAAATGAACAGTAAAAAGATCACTTTATTGATTACATGCTTCAATGTTGTATTTTTTCTTAATTGCAGTAAGAATAATGAAAACATGTCAATATTTGAATATTTGGAACAGCCGGAAGAAAAATGGAATATCGGCGTTGCTGCACTCCTTCTATCGAAAGACATGTATCCAGATATAGAATTTTCAAAATACACAAATATTATTGACGGCATTGCTTCAAGGGTTGAGGTTTATGTTCAAAATAGAACAGACCCGGAGTATAGAATTGCGGCAATCAACACCGTCCTTTTCCGTGAATATGGTTTTGGATATGATAAAAATGATTTTTTAGGCCGTAATCCTTATAATCACTTTATTTCAAGTGTATTGGATCGACGCAAAGGAGTGTGTACTTCATTGCCCTTGCTTTATATGATTATAGCTGAGAAGTTAGGGTATCCGATATGTGCGGTAGAGGCTCCGGATCATACTTTTTGCAGATATGTATTAGAGAATGGAAATTATCTCAATATTGAAGTAACAAGCGGAGGCGGAGAAGTGCCTGATCTTTTTTACATTGATGACATGAATATCCCAAAACAGCCATTTAAAAATGGGGTATATATGAGAACCCTGTCTAAAAAAGAATATGTCGGATCACTGTTGCATAAAAATGCTGTATCTTATATGATTAAGGGAGACTTCAAAACAGCTGTCAATTATCTTGAAAAATCTGTCAGTCTTCACCCAAAAAATTCACATAATCATAAGGTACTGGCTCATTGTTATGGTAAAATCTGCAACAGCCTTGAATCGGCGAAAGAACGAAAACCTTATTATTTGAAGGCCATCGAACATGAGAAAATCGCAGAAGGTCTTGGGATAGCGCCTCCGTGCCCCGAAGATTATTGGAAGATTATCGTAAAAAAGGATACTGAAATAGTCACCAGTACAAGTGGAAATATAACCAAAATAAATGATGAGTCTTTAGAAGAAAAATTAAAAGTGTTGGAGGTCAAATACCATGATTACTTTGAATAAAATAGTGATAGTTTTACTGATTCTTGCCTTTCCCTGTATCTCATATAGCAGATATTACGATCCCCAGACAAGTAGATGGATTAGTGTCGATCCGGCACTAACAACTGGGGAATATTATCCAACCGGTGATAAAAATAATGATGCAGAATTACCCGGTATGGGCGGAGTGTTTAATCCAGTTAATTTGAATGGATATAACTACTCAGGTAATAATCCGGTCAAATTTGTTGATCCTGACGGCAGACTTTTAGCAGAGAAGAATCAAAACGGACAGATTGTATTAAAGGTTCGTGATTGGTTTAAAAGTTCTTTTACAAAAGCAAGTATACCAACCCTTACCGGGTATGCATTTACTAATGATGGAAAAAGTCGAATTGAAGTTATTAATAATCAAAGTGATGATGAAGGGTATACCTCTAATTGTCATGGACTCACTTTTGGTAAGGGAATGTACTGGATTCAACCGAAAGAAGTCCCAAAAATATTAAAAGGTGATAATTACAAACAGAGGGATGTCGCAAAAGGTGATTTTCCACAAATTGGTGATGTTGCGATTTATAGTAAACGTGGTAGTAATGATGTGAATGATGAGTATTTTCATTCCGGTACAGTATTAGGGGTAGATAAAAAAAATAATAAAGTGCAAGTTATGGAAACCCTTGGGCAAACGGAAGGATATCGAAAGGTCTGGAAAGATATTGGAGATACAAAAGGTTTTATGGTAAAATATTACCATACAGACGAAAAATTTAAGCTGGAGAAATAACATGAAGCTTGACAGATTTATTATTATTATTGTTCAAGTTATACTATTTTTTTTTCTTGGGTGCATAAAAAGTAAGAATGAGTCAACAACAATCACTACAGAAATATTTAATCAATGCATGCAATCTTGTGTCGAACACAATGATCCAAGAATAAGAGATGTTATTGAAGGCATTTTTTTCATTTGGTTTCGTAATTATGAGGGTTATAGTAAGGGATTTATGAAACCTGCCGTTACCGCAAATGTTATAAGAAAGAAACTTTACAGCAGCGACGAAGAGGATGGTTTTTGTAGCAAAGTTGATGAAGCTCATAGATTGCCAATTTTAATAATATCTAATGATGTAAACGGGAAAAAATTGTAACAAGAATTATACGAGTTTGAACTTAGAATTAAACCCTAATTAGCCTGCTAGCGTCCTGTGCGCAGGCTGATTTATATTGTTTTTAGTGGTCGTTTCGCGCAACAAATCGTATAGGCTCAATATTATTTAACTCCAGAAATTTTGCAAAAACTTTGAGCTCTCTGTTTAAAGTTGCTTCCATCTTTTTGGTCCATTTGGATTCAGCTTCTTTCCACAAGTTTTTAATAACCAATGTGCTGTTTTTACGGTCGGCTACGGGTTCGATGCGGCCAACAAAATTTTCTTTATAAATTATTGGGAGCACGTAGTAGCCGTACTCCCTTTTCGCAGCTGGCATATAGACTTCCCAGCGATAATTAAACCCGAAAATTTGCTCTATCATGTCGCGATCCCAGATAAGGTTATCGAGTGGCGCAATAAAACGCATGCTCTCTTTTAAAACGGTGCCTACAGCCGAATTCAATAGTTTAACGTTACTCACATTGATATAAAAAATCTCAGATACCCCTTCAATACTTATCTGTTCTAATTTATTTTCTTTAACCAATTGATCTATTATCTGCTGCCGATAGCCTCTGTCTTTAAGTTCTACTCCGATATTTTGCCAAAGTACACTGTTGCGGTTCCACAAGATGCCAACCGAAGAGATACGCCGCAAGACAAGCCAGCGATGGTAGACTGCATCGTCGGGAAAGGGATCATTAGAGTTTAGAATTTTGGCGGGCAACAGATTTTGGGTAAGGTCAAATGTCTTTTGTGTGCCGTTCTTTCGCGCCACGGATGCCTGACCGGCATGAAACAGATAGTCCAGAACGGCTGTTGATTCGCGCCGGTGTCCCCACTTGCCCGGATCAAGGTTGCCAAGGTTAATATCTGTCGGCTTTGACTCACCGTTATTCTTAAGATGTTCAATTACGTCACTGGTCTTTTCCAGAACGTGAAGTGATTTGCGCCATTCCAGTGCGCCTTTGACCTCCCTCTCTTTATGATTGCGCATACGAGTAAACAGAGCCCAATCGCTAACGGGATAAATTGACATCATCTTATCCCAGCCATCTATAAGTTTGCGCTCGCTATAAAGCAGTTTTTCCAGTATGGATGGTCTGTAGTTTTGTACCCTCGATTGAAGTACCAGGTCGGCATTGCGGCCGGTTATGCTAAGCGGATCGTACTGTATGCATCCCAACTTCTTGAATAGTAATGGAACAATCTCTGATGGGGTGACTCTTTCATCAAGGTTGTGGTAGATAATTAGGTATTTGCGGATATCATTTATAGAAAAGTTCATTTTGATGGAGAGTCCTTTTGTTCACAGAAATCAGAGCACATAATCAACTACTCATATGTTTAGGTCAAGAGCATTTCGGATAGTAAATGGTGATCTGATAAATATATTGACAATTTTGCAATTGAATTGCAAAATTGTCAATATATGAATGCAATATAGCCAAGATTTTGTAAAAGTCATCTGTAAAGCTGGTTGAGGACTTAAACCATGTATATATCCAGAAATATCAAAGATCAGGTGCAGTTATATCTAAAACTTTTTCCAGTAATTCTATTAACTGGTCCGCGTCAGACTGGTAAAACGACTTTTCTGCTTAATCAGTTGTCTAAATATAAATATGTAACACTTGATGACCCTGCAGAAGCCGAACGAGCAGTTAATATGCCGCAACAGTTTCTTGATTCGCTTTCTGTCCCAGTAATCATTGATGAGGTGCAATACGCACCTGGGCTTTTTCATTATATAAAATCAGCTGTGGATGCTAATAAAAAACCTGGCTCATATGTATTAACTGGTTCTCAGCAGTTTAATATAATGCACAATATTTCAGAAAGTCTTGCCGGTCGTTGCGGAGTGCTTAGTATGCTTACTCTCTCCTTTGACGAGCTTTCGTCACAACAAGATATCAGCTTGACCGATTATATTGTCCAGGGTGGATACCCCGCGTTATATTCTGATAGCATAATGAAGGCTGCATATTGGTTTCCATCCTATATAAATACATATCTTGAGCGTGATGTGCGAAATATAATCAATATCAACAATCTTCGTGATTTTAATCGTTTTATCAGGGCATTGGCTCTGCGTTCCGGGCAGATATTGTCGTTATCTGATCTGGCGCGGGATGTTGGGATCGCGCCTAATACCGCAAAAGCCTGGTTAAGCACAGTTGAGTCATCCGGCATTGTTAAGCTTTTAGAACCATATTTTTTTAACAAGGGCAAGCGTCTGGTAAAATCGCCTAAGGTCTACTTCACAGACACAGGGCTTTTGTGCCATCTTATCGGGATCAACTCTTATAGTGAACTTCTTGTATCTCCACTTTCGGGTGCAGTTTGGGAGACCTATGCGTTTTGTCAGATATTTCATGCTTTTTTAAAAGAGGGTAAGATTAACCCGCCACTCTGGTTTTGGCGCGACCGCACCGGAAACGAAGTTGATTTTGTTATCGAAAAGGGCGGACGATATATTCTGTTTGAGGCAAAGCTTACAGAAAAACCATCGAAAAAAGAGTGCAAGGGCTTTACGAAGTTTGAAGCGTATTATGGAGAAGGGTCTGTTATCCGAAGATCAATTATTGCTCCGGTTAACAAATCCTTTCCGCTGGAAGATGGTATCACTGTAGATAATGGCCGTCTAGCAACTATTGATTAATCAGACCTCAATGATAATTGTTCATAGATACCCCTCGGTAGCTA
>DAOTGZ010000161.1:0-6512 GCA_035447445.1 Spirochaetota bacterium
AACATCGACAACATCTTCTTCTTCTACCGTTACGCGATATTCGTTTCTTCGCTCTTCCCAGTCCTGTTTTTTTTGTTCAAGCTCATTTCTCAATATATGCAAATTGTCCCTTAAAGAGGCCGCTTTTTCGTACTCCTGGTTCTGAACAAAGGCTATTTTTTGCTCGTTAAGTGAATTTATTTTTTCTTCGAGTTCGGATATATCAGCAGGCGGATTACAGTTTTTCAATCTTACTCTTGAACCGGCCTCATCAATTACATCTATGGCCTTGTCTGGCAAAAACCGATCGTTAATATAGCGATCTGAAAGGTAAACCGACTGTTTTAATGCTTCAGGTGTAAAATTCACCTTATGATGTTTTTCGTAACTATCCTGCAGACCCATAATTATTTTTATGGTATCCTCAACTGAAGGTTCATTAACCAAAACCGTCTGAAAACGGCGTTCAAGAGCAGGATCTTTTTCGATATATTTCTTATGCTCACGAAGAGTTGTAGCACCTACGCATTGAAGCTCGCCACGGGCAAGAACAGGTTTTAATATATTCGCGGCATCAAGTGCACCCTCTGCTGCTCCTGCTCCAATAATTGAATGGAGTTCGTCAATAAAAAGAATAATATTATCCTGTTCACGAAGCTCTGCCATTATTTTCTTAAGACGATCTTCAAATTCACCGCGATATTTGGTACCAGCAACAACAGAAGTCATATCAAGCGACAATATTATTTTGTTTAAAAGCGGCTCGGGTACAGTGCCCTCAACAATATGTTTTGCCAAACCTTCAACAATTACTGTTTTTCCAACACCTGCTTCACCTACTAGCACAGGGTTATTCTTATTTTTACGCCCCAATATCTGTATTACACGTTCAATCTCGGACTCTCTTCCAATAACTCCGTCGATCAACCCTTTTTGAGCACGCTCATTAAGATTAATCGTAAAATCAGCAAGCGAGCTTTTAGAACCGTCTTTTTTTCGGCTTCCAAGACGCGAATTATCACGCGCCATGGAATACTCCTTAAGCTCGCTAACAATAATATTATAATTGATACCCGCATCAATAAGGTTCTTTATTCCGGCACTGGTTTTATGCTTAAAAAGTCCAAGTAACAGATGTTCTGTTAAGATTTTAAACTCTTTGAGCATTATTGCCTCATCTCTGGCATATTTCAGTATTTTATTAAAAGAGGGAGATACGGGGATATCACCAATATAGATGGGACCTGCCTTGGAAGATAACGATATATCAAGATTTCGTCTCAACACATCAAAGTTGATACCAAGGCGATTCATGATTTTCATGGCACCACAATCTGGAATTTTAAGCATGGCCAACAATATATGTTCGGGCTCCAAGAGAGAAGAGTTGATTCGTCTACCCTCACCCTGTGCCAACTCATTTATTATTTTTTTCGCATTTAACGAATAATCCATAAGCACCTCATTTAAGCACCGAGCTGATATATTCCGCACGAAATATATCATAATCCATTAACGACTGCAAAGGTCTGTCCGCAAGCTTAAGCAAATGCGCAGTTTGTATTTTTACAAGAAGGTCATGAACATCTTTCAGATTCATATCTTTAATAATACTAAGAATAACACCTAACCTAATATTCGAAAGGTATTCAAGAGCTTCTACATAGGTAATCGAACGTGAATATTTAAGTATACCATAAGAACGCCATATGCGGTCTTCAAGCTGATTTTTATAATCATTGCTGTAATCGTCCCTTGACTCCATTTCAAGACCGGCAACCATTTTTACTATATCATCAAGCATCTCGATTATTTCAGGTTCGGTATGGTTTATAGATTTACGATTACAAACAAGATAAAGTGATCCATAGTTCTGATTCTGATCTCCACTAACAGGCTCAAACGACGCACCCATCTCTTCGGCCATTTTTTTTACTTCAAAAATAGTACCCAGAGTTGATAATACTGGCAAATGCAAAAGTGCCGACGCTTTCAGTCCAGTGCCAGCATTATCTACAAAAGCAGAAAGATAACCAAAAGTATCATTGAAGGCATAATCTACATACTTGTTCAGTTCATTGTCGATATCGACTATTTTACCATATGAGTCATAAAACTCGAGCCCGGAACATAATTTTTGGATTCGTAAATGATCACCGCTATTTACCTGTATGCAAAACTGCTGTGACGTATCATAAACAAGAGAGGTCTGTTCATCATTTTCCATGTTTTCGGTAATAATGTTCCGCTCTCGTAAAAATCTTCTATCGTATTCATCAAGATCACTCATTTTGTAAAATTTCAATGACTCGCTGAATTTTGAATTATTTACGAACTGTAGCAAAGAATCCTCTACAACGGCATGTCCCTGAAAATCATTGTTTACGGGGAAAGGCAAACTTGCATGGTTACGAGCAAGGCGCAAACGAGAGGAGAGCACAACATCAGATAGCTGCCCCTCGGCAGACCAGAAAGAGGTATCATCAAGTAGATTTTTAAACATCAGTTACCCCGGCAGAGTTGTTCCAGATCTTTTATTTTGTCACGAAGGAGAGCCGCTTCTTCATACTCTTCATTTTCGACTGCTTGGTCTAAACGGCTTTTTAGAATGGAAACATCGTTTACAGACGATCTTTCAGGCTTATTCGCTGCATTATGAACCGAAAAATCGGTAAAATTTTCAGGAGTTCTTCCTGTATGATGTATATCCGAACCACCTAATAAAGCAGAAATCTTTTCCGAAAAGAAGTAATAACAGTAAGGACAGTTAACCTTTCGGGTTTTGTAAGCGGTTTGAATATCCATTCCGCAGTTCTTACATATTACAACTTCTGGCTGATCACTATACTCTTTTGTATCTTCGTTTAAAAAAGATAAAAAATCAGGTATCGCTAGTGAAAAATTAGATAGTTTAGAATTTAGACCAATAGTTCTCGCGCACTCTTCACAAAGATGCACCTCGGACTTAACCCCTTTAATAATCTCGGTCAAATGAACTGTTGCTTCTCGATTTTCGCATCTCTCACATAACATAGCGTTCACTCTTATTATAAAGTACCTTGATATATATTACCGCAATTACTGTTTTATGTCTACAAAAATTTTTTACAGCGTTATATTATGTAGCTCTTGACTGTTTTATCTTTTTATCAATGTAACCGATTGCATTGATTTGGTTGTAATTAATTTAAAGTTCTTTTGTTTTTTTACTTTTTACATTTTTTTCATTTTTGATTGCAAATTAAACACAAAAGAATATTCAGGACATTGTTACATTATGTAAACAATACCTTTCGTTTATTGCACCGAGGTTATCGTGAAATATTGGAATAGTACACTTAAATCCATGACAGAATATATTCCCGGAGAACAGCCCGAAGACATTGATGAATATATTAAACTTAATACAAATGAAAACGCGTTTCCTCCATCAGCGGATATTTTAAACGCTATTACAAAAGAGTGCAGCGGAAACCTTCGCCTATACCCTAATCCTGATGCAGAAACTCTTACAAAGATATGTGCCGACACCTGGGGACTTTCTCAATCGAATTATTTCGCGGCAAACGGCTCTGATGAGCTCTTTTCTCTTATTTTTCGAGGTTTTATAGACCGGGATCAAATTGCTGCTTTCTCGTACCCTTCGTACTCTCTATACTATACAATGAGCGAAGCAAACGGTATAGCCTATGACAAGATTGATCTAAAAGAAGACTTCAGTATTGACTTTGCCAAATTTCTAAAGAAGAAATACGCGCTTGTAATATTCTGTAACCCCAACAACCCTACTGGTACAGGCGTTAACAGGGAAGGTCTAATAAAATTTTTGGAAAAGTATAAAGGTGTCGCAGTAGTCGATGAAGCCTATGTGGATTTCTCTGGAAACAGCATGATTGACCTGGTAAACTCTTTTGATAATCTGATTGTAACTCGTTCTTTTTCAAAATCTTATTCTCTTGCCGGGCTAAGAGTTGGAATAGCCGCGGCACACAGAGACATTATTGAGGGGTTCAAAAAAATAAAAGATTCATACAACGTTGACAGGTTAGCGCAAGCTGGAGCAATCGCCGCCTTAAAGGACAAGAAGAGCTTTAACTACCGCGTATCAATGATCAATAACAACAAGGATTATCTAACAGAAAGTCTTGATGAACTAGGTTTTAAAACTGTTCCTTCAGAAGCAAACTTTATCTTTACCAACCACAGCTCTATTGACGCAAAGACTCTCTATGAGAAACTAAAAGAAAATAAAATTCTTGTTCGTCATTTTGACGGTCCACGTTTATCGGACTACTTGCGAATTACTGTAGGTTCCATGATCGAAATAAAAGCTTTTTTAAAGGTATTGCGCTCAATTATTGATGAAATCTAACGAAAAAGTTTTTTTATAGCGGATAATCCATGCGCGCGTATCAAGGCTCCCAATGCCGCTTCATCACTTACCTTGCCTTCCGCGGGGTTTATGGTACAAGTTCTGGAGACAATTTTGTAAAGAGGTGTGCATTGATTTACACATTCTCTTTCTCCGCATACATCGGCACAAACCTGATAACATATTTCGCGTGTACCTATATAATATAAAACAAGCAAAACAAATATTATAACAACACTTAATGCATAATATTTTCTTTTCATAATTAACCAGTTAATAAGTATTTTATATTGACACATTATTTTTTTAGGATAAATTAACCGCATGAATAAATACGATTATCATATACATGGAACCTTTAGCAGCGATAGCACAGCTGCCTATGGCGACCTTATACAAAAAGCAATTAACGAAAACTACCAACAGATCGCTTTTACCGATCATTTCGATTTTCTTCCATCTGAGGCACTTGAATATGGTGTCCCATCTTATACAGAATATGTTAAACATATTGAAAATTTACAGACAAAATTCAAATCGTCTATGTCAATTTTACTCGGAGTCGAAATAGGAGAGTTTCACCGAGTAACTTCTTATACCGACAGATTATTCAAAATTCGCAAACCAGATTTGACAATAGGATCAATACATGTTTTGACTGACGGTTTTAATGTCTCTGTACCTTTCAACGAGAAAATGACAAAAAAACAGGTGCTTGACTATTACAACGAGAACTTGGCTTTGTGCGAACAATCACCAATTAATATTCTTGGACATCTTGGCATCCACAAGCGTTACTACACGCAAACTCCCGATGAGTCTTACGTTGATTCTTTAATTGATAAAATATTAGAGACCTTGATAAAGCGCGAAATCGCGCTTGAAATTAACTATTCTCCATTTAGAAAAACCTATAACAGTTTTTTACCGGAAATTCCTATTTTGAAACGTTACCTAACTAAAGGAGGCAAACTTGTCACAATCGGTTCAGACTCACATTCTGTTGAAAATTTTGATGACAACTATAACCGTACCGCAAAGATTCTTTTTGACTGCGGATGCAAAGAACTTGCCATTATTTCACCCAACGGCTGGGCAACCACACCACTAAGCTGTTTTTGATAATGTTATTCTATAAATGTTATGTTAGACGGTATTTTACCCTTAAATAGTGTTAATCTGACGGCCTCGGTTTCGTTTTTATAATATTTACTCAGTCCGGCATTGCCCTCACTCTCTTTCACAAGATCTTTCAATGTCGCTGTCTGTATATTCTTGTACTTTTGCCCACCACTCTCAAGAAACTCATGAACGGTATGTATAGGCACAACTGTATAACGGTCAACAATCGAACTACCTACACGAGTAAGATGTAATTTTACAATAGCAGAGCTTTTTATACTTATACTTTTCTTGGTTTTTCGTATGGCTACTGAGCGAGTTTGATCATGAACAAAGTTACCAAGACTGTAAAATATTTCGGTTGTTCTGCCGTCTTTGGTTTTATAGGTCTCCATTGATTGAAGCATATGAGGGTGATGCCCGATTATTAGATCCACCCCAGCATCCAGATACTCCTGAAAAAGTTCTCTGTCAGACTGACGGGGTTCTAGTACATATTCAACTCCTGTGTGAACCTGCATAACAAGAAAATCACATCTTTTTTTCATTTCTTTTATATCTTCTAACACATTTCTCTTCTTGTATATCCAGTTTACATAAAAATTACTGCCTCTATTCCTGTCCGGATAGTTTATCAGACCGGCATAGGCCGTCATGCCTACCCTTATCCCATTTATTTTTTCGACATGACCAAGACGCGCATCTTTTTCTGTTTTTTTTACACCTATAAATGGCAAATTATATTTTTCCAGAAAACCAATAGTATCGAGTAGACCCTTCTCTTTCTGATCAAGAATATGGTTATTAGCCAATACTACAAGGTCAAAACCCGCTTTTTTAACAGCAGGTATTGAGGCCTCAGGCGCATTAAATATAATTCCCCTTGACTTAAATGGTGGCGAAACCGGAAATTCCATATTGCCGCTCATATAATCGACACTCTCAAGTTCGGGCGATATTCTTTTAAACAGATGATCAAAACCGTTGATAGCCGCACATTTCTTTACACGAATATGCATCATTATATCGCCCGCGAAAC
>DAOTGZ010000162.1:0-6416 GCA_035447445.1 Spirochaetota bacterium
ACCTTATATCCTATGTGGGAGATACGATAGACTTCGAAGACGCAACCGTCATGAATAACAACAAATTATATGAATATATATCCAATAAACGTATCGATGGTGCTATAGTATTGATCAGCTCAGTATCTTCTCATGTTAACAAAGCAGGCAAAATAGAGTTTATGCGCAAAATTGCCGAAAGATGCCCCGTTGTAAGTGTGGGCGATATTCTAGAGGCATATCCTTCTATCGGTGTTGATAACCACAATGGAATGTTTGACGCGGTAAATCACCTTATCACCCGCCACGGCAAACGCCATATTGGATTTGTCGGTGGTCCTGGCAACAGCGATGAAGCTTCTATGCGATTTGACGCATATAAGGCAGCTCTGAAACAGAACAATATCGCTTACGACGAGCGGCTCTACTACGAGGGCAATTTTGTCTTCAAATCAGGAGTCGAAGCCATTGACGCCTTTACTTCCAGAAAAGTCAGCTTTGACGCTATTGTTGCAGCAAGTGACTGGATGGCTTTTGGTGCAATACAGCAGCTCAAGCAACTTGGTTATAAAATCCCCGAGCAGATAGCTGTCTGCGGTTTTGACAACGTCGAGTCGGCTTACGTATCAACTCCACCTCTTTCATCTGTAAAGCAGCCTGTATTTGAAATGGGGCAAAAAGCTATTACAACAATTGTAGACATTATAGATAAAAAGCCTTTTGATAAAAAAACTGTCTATCCTACAGAATTTATTATACGTGACTCTTGCGGCTGCCTTATGTCCAAGACCGAAACAGAAAATGATGACGAAAACAATGTAAAGAACTCGAATACAAGCGAAAACTCCGCTCGAAAAAATCTTAAGGCTCAGCTTATAGAAAAGCTGCATCAGGATCTTGCCGAAGGTGACGGGCATGAATTTCTTCATTTCTTTAACACGGCTGTAGACAATGTTAAGCGCACCGAAGACATTACTGATTATCAAAAACTAATCTTCGAAATAAGAGAAGATTTGCTAAAGCCAACCGCTGTAAAAGCCGCTAATGAGAACCAACTTGAAGAATTTAAAAAACAGAAAAAAATCAAGCATGAAGCCGTAGAGCTATTTCTGGATAAAATTAGTTCTTATACATATAAAATTGACGAATATTTCCATCGTGCAAGGCTTATTGTTTCGCGCAAAGCCGAACAATTGCAGTTTGTTAAGTATCTGGATGCCAACAATAAGTCATCTCAGATAATCTCAATTGGACAAAACATTCTAACAACCTACAGTCGAGATTATCTCTTTTCGATTATCAAAAGGGATTTTCCCAAGGTAGACATTCAAAGTTGCTCCATAGTGGAATACTGCGAGCCTGACGCCGCACCAAAATCAGAAAACTCAAAGATACTATATTATTACAACAAGGACAGGGAAACATCTTCCACAGACGAACAGTTCAATACTGATCTTCTTGTCCCCGATAAATACTGGCCAGAAGAGTCCCGTTCACCTTGGATAGCAAATGCTGTACCGATGAGCACACAAGACGGTTGCGTGGGATATGTTCTCTTTGAATCCAAAAACAGATTTGGTCTAATATACCAATCCTTCGCTTCGGAAATAGTAAGCGCACTTAAAGGAATAAAGATTTACGAAGATCACGAAAAGGTTTCCGATTCAATTCAACAACGAAGCCGACGTATTAACGATCTTGTTACTCCCATGCTTGAATCCATTCTGCAGGTTGCCAATATTTCTGGTGATGAGATTCAGGCCATACGTAATCTTTCTGATATGACTGCAGCTGGACTTTCCCAATTAAAAAGTGCCAACGACATAATCGCAAAGGCAGCTGCGAGCATTAACCAAATGCTTAACATGATAGACATGATTGAAGATGTCTCGGCAAACATCAATATTCTTGCGCTTAACGCTTCAATAGAATCGGCTCGTGCGGGTACATACGGACTGGGCTTTCAGGTAATCGCGGAAGAGATAAAACACCTTTCAGATACAACTGCAACAAATACAAAAAACATGTCAGAAGTTTTGCGAAGTGTTGTAAGTAATATCGAAGAATCAAGTTCGGCTAGCCAGGAAAACTATCAGGTATTTGCCAAGGTACAAGATCATGTCGAGCAGGTCACAAAACTACTTACAAATGTAACAAACAAGATGAACGAGCTTTCTTCAGCAAGTAATGATATTCTTTCTGAAATTGAAAGAAAAATATAATAGAACTTCTAAAAATACAATGTTTCAGAGGGTTACATAGTTTAATTATCTATTATAAAGAAATTTGACACAAGTTTTTTGAGGAAAAGTAAATTTTTAGAACTTAACATAGTGTAGTCTTTATGAATTGAGTATTTTTTTTATGTCCACCATGCAATCTATACCGGCAAGATTTTTTGCACACAGTATAAAATCATCGGGAGGTTCAACAATAAAGGCAGTTTTCCCTTTTTTTGTAACTATTTCAGCTTTATAAGCATGTAGCATACATCTTCGATGCCCAACTTTTTCTATTGTCTGATTGGTAATTCCGTTTTTTATAAAGTCGAGATAAATTCTCTCATCACCACCGTATATCTTATCACCAACAAGCGGATATCCCATATACTCAAGATGCGCCCTTATCTGGTGTTGCCGTCCCGTTCCCAGTACGGCCCTTACAAGGGAAAAATCCTTTGTACCTGTAATCCTGCTAAAAGACGTAAAAGCTTTTTCCGGAGCCCCTTCATAGGCTGCCCTTTTTTTGAGAACTTTATCTACATCTGTACAACAACTTGGATTAGCCAGCCCTAAAGGCATGTTACACGATCTATCCTCTATAAACTCACCCCTGACAAGGGCGATATAACTTTTATGACAATTGTTCCATTCCTCAGCCAATAAGCAGGCAACCGAAGAATTAAGCGCAAATATCAATATCCCCGATGTTTCACGGTCTATCCGGTTTACAGGATAGAGCTTTCTGTTTAATCTTGACTCCATTATTCTTAGAGCCGTATTATTGAAATATCGTCCAGCAGGATGTACCGGTAAGTCACCTGACTTATTTACAACCAAAAGCTGATCATCCTGATATACAATATCAATATTTGAATCTACATCGGGTTCTTGACGGATATTGCCCTCAAATACTATCGTATCCCCCTTTTTTATTCGAGTAGCAGGTCGTCTAACAATTTTACCATTCAAGGTCAGCTTCTCGTCTGTTATCAACTTTTGCCATCGGTTTCGTGACAAATAATCAAAACGTAATGCTAAATAACTATCCAGCCGTTCCTCATCTTGAGAAATATCTACCACGCATTCAAGCAAACGCAAAACATTAGGCCTTTTTTATCCATTTTTTTAATAACCAAACTACAAAAAACACTACGATCAACACTATAAGCACAAAAATAGCCGCTCTGTTATAGAGGGCAATTATGCGAAGACATTCTGTTTTAACAGCCTCCCAATTACCGCCAAGCTTATACACGGTGTACATCCAGATAAAATTCCAAACAGAAGCACTTATCATGGACAACAATAAAACCGGCAAAAATCGGCAACGGCTATACCCTGTCACAATAGATATAACAGAGCGTAATCCTGGCAAAAACCTGTTAATCAGAATAACCAAATACCCGTATCGACGCAGATACTCTTCAGCACGCGATAAAGATTTTTCCGAAAAAAAACGGGCTCCAAACCTCCGAATGGTCTGAACCCCGTACTTATATGCTACCGCAAAAAGAGCGATATAACCAGCAACACTTCCTGCCGTAGTTGAAATGAATGCAAAATCAAATGATAAAACACCCTGAGAAGATAAGTATGCTCCAAAAAGCATCACAGTATCACCTGGTAATGGAGGTATCAAATTTTCCAATACTCCCGCAAAAAAAAGAATAATATAGATGATAAACGGCGGCAGGGTATCAAAAAACATAATGGCCTCTACAACAACTATCCATTCACCTGACCACTATCAAGCTCTTCAGGAGTAGCTTCACGAACTGCGACCACTTCTACATCAAAATTAAGCTCAACTCCCGCAAGTGGATGGTTTCCGTCAAGAGTTACCTCTTTTTCACCAACTTCCGCCACTGTAACAAGATAATTACCTTCACTTGACTGAGCCTGCAATTGCATGCCTTTTTGAAGATTTTCAATACCATTAAACTGTTCAATTGGCACCTGCTGTATTAACTCATCATATACAGGTCCGTATGCATTTTCAGGGCTAATTGCCACTTTAAATATATCACCCGGATTTTTACCAGTCAGTTCGTTTTCCAATCCTTTAATGATCATACCTGATCCATGAATATAAGAAAAAAGTGAACCATCTTTTGTTGTATCAATAACATTCCCCTGATTGTCGGTTAAACAATATTCCATAGAAACTACTGAGTTTTCCTGAATTGCCATAATAATCTCCTGATTGTTTTTTTCCACTCTGACAATAATTTACCATAATTTGTTATAGAACCCACTAAAAATCCCAAAAATCGTTCATATCAACCTTCATCAAGGTTTCTCTTTGAAAAACAGTAATTCTTCTAAGTTCCTTTATTATAAAATCATTGCAAAATGGTTTCATTAGAACATACTTATGTTCTAAGTATATTCTATATACCATACTTCAAAAACTACCTGTATGTCAAGGTTATTGATTTTATTTTTTTAATTTGAATAACATGTCAATAGGGAAGTATTATCCATTATTTTCAAGCTGCACCAATTACTGGCTTTTTCTGATGTTTCACAAGCCAAAGTTCAACATATCAGTTTCTTTCTTGACACAAACCCTAGTTCTAATGAATAAAATTTTATCAAGATATTAAAGAAATTTAACACCGATTTTTACAACACATACATATAATTAACATTACGAATAACATCTGGAGACAAGTAATGAAGGCCTTCTATTGTGTTTTACTGACTGTTCTTAATCTACTGTTTATAAACACACTTTCTGCGCAAACGCGGATATCTATGGGAATATCACCTTACACTACTCCGCTAACATCAAACACAAAACAGGATAAATTTATTAGATACATTGAAGAAAAAACAGATACCTCAATAACTCCGGTTGTCTTCAAAAATGATGAAGAACTTCTGCAATACTTTCGACAAGGTAAAATCGATTTTGCCTGGCTGGGAACTTTCCAATACATGAAGTATAAAACAGAGCTCTACTCTTACGTTATTGCTCGTCCCATACGACAGAACAGAGACTATTACCGAGGAGCTTTTATTACACATTCTTCAAACGAAATCAGCGGATTTAACGACTTACGTAGCAAATCAATCGCTTTTGTCTCTCACACATCTCAAGCTGGGTATATTTTTCCAGTACTCTCTCTATACACTTCTGGCTTAACACTCGGCAAGGACTATTACCCTGAGTTTTTACGCGGTCACGACAATGTAATTTACGCTGTACAACAAAAAAGATACGATGCGGGAGTTGTATTTGACTCGGCTCTTGAAGTATATCTGAACGACACACAAAGATCCCAGATTAAGATAATCGGATACACAAGAGATATTCCCTTTGAACCGTTTATAATTTCCAAGCGCATAGACAAAGAGCTTGTCGAGACCATTAGAAACGCAATTATCGAATGCAGCTCGCCAGTACTGTTAAAAGACCTGAAAGTTGACAGGTTTGTTCCGGATACCGACACAGCGTATAAGATTTATAACCCGTCATCTTTTATAATAATCAATGAAGTCAAAGAGACTCCCTGAAACAGCATTGAAATAGAAAAAGCCTGGTTTCTAGTTTTTCATGGATAAGGGCTGACCAGTCGCGGCCAGCACATCATACCAGAGCCTCGAATCAGGATCGATCTGCTTCCTTTTGGAAACAGCAAGCTCGATCGGTATATGCGTAATCATTCCGTTCCACTGTCCAACAATCATATCCGTTTTCCCTGCCATCGCGGCATGCACGGCATACTGTCCCAGTACCGCACAAAAAAGTGAGTCGTTTTCGTTGGCCGGGGCACTCCTGACAATATAGCTTGGATCTATATACTTAAGGTTTACCTCTTTGGATTTTGAATGGAAGTAATGCTCAATCTTCTGTTTCAGAAACAATCCGATGTCGTTAAACTTTATATTTCCTGAAGCATCAAAACTGGACTCACCGTGAGATTCGGACTGAATCAGATCCTGACCGGCGCCCTCTGCCACAACAATAACAGCGTGATCACTTCTTTCAAGACGATCTTCAAGTATTTTTAAAAATCCTTTTTCACCTTCAAGGTCAAACGGGACCTCAGGTATCAGCGCGAAATTTACATCATTGCAAGCCAATGTAGCGTGTGCTGCAATAAACCCGGATTGTCTGCCCATCAGCTTAACAAGACCAATGCCGTTAGGAACTCCCTTTGCCTCGACATGCGCACGCTGAACAACCTTTACAGCTTCCGAAAAAGCTGT
>DAOTGZ010000163.1:0-6405 GCA_035447445.1 Spirochaetota bacterium
CATGGCACGGTTACGGTTTTTATTGACCGGATACCTTTCGAAATAACAACTTATCGTTGCGATGGAAAATATGTGGACGGCCGTCGTCCCGAGACTATAAGTTTCTCGGAGACACTGGAAGAGGATATTGTGCGTCGTGACTTTACTATTAATGGTCTTGCATACGATATGCGTGACGGTACAATTATCGATTATGTTGAAGGGCTAAAAGATATAAAACGAGGTTTGATAACCACTATCGGTGACCCTCTTGAAAGATTATCCGAAGATGGTCTGCGTTCATATAGGGCGTGTCGTTTTGCTGCCAAACTTAATTTCCAAATTAGTCCGGAAACTCTTACCGGTATAACACAGACTCTTGAAATATCGGCAAAGGTGTCGGTTGAACGCATTCGCGATGAAATAATGAAGATGATGGGGACAAAGACACCATCTATCGGTATCGAATACATGCGTGAAACAGGACTTTTAAAACAGGCTTTGCCTGAACTGGATGCCTGTTACGGGGTAGAACAGAACCGATTTCATAAATACGATATATATTACCATTGCGTCTACTCCTGTGACGCCGCCTCGCCTGGTGATCCCCTTATAAGATTCGCGTCACTTATGCATGATGTTGGGAAAGTTCCATGTCGGGGAGTAGGTGCCGACGGCGATTTTACTTTTTATAACCACGAGATTGTAGGCGCCCGTATGATCCGAGCTCTTATGCGAAGATTAAAGTTTTCCAATGATGATATCAACCGGGTTGTTAATCTTGTTAGCAACCACATGTTTTATTATACAGACGAGTGGACAGACGGAGCCGTCAGACGTTTTATTAGAAAAGTTGGGCTTGATAACCTTGATGATCTGATCGCTTTAAGAATGGCCGATCGAGTTGGTAATGGATCGCGGCATGGAATGGCGCAGCCAATAATACAACTTCAGGAACATATAACTCGCATTATTGAAAAGGATAACGCCTTTTCGGTCAGAGATCTTGATATAAATGGGCACGATCTTATGACCGAGTGCGGATGCTCCGAAGGACCCATGATTGGGCGTGTTCTTAACCATCTGCTTGAACTTGTACTTGAAGATCCCGAACTTAACAATAACGAGATTCTTAAAAAGCAGGCACTCGATTTTATTAAATCCATGGAGAATGAAGAGAGTCAGTCCTGAAAGATCTTGCCGGGATTGAGTATACCTTTGGGGTCAAAGGCCTCTTTTATCTTTTTCATCATGTTATAAGCGCCGCTTCCGATGGCTTCTTCCAGATACTGTTTTCTAATAAAACCTATTCCATGTTCTCCTGTGATTGTACCTTTGAAGGCGAGGGATTTTCGGTAAATCATTAGCCGAAGCTCATCCTTGAGCTCTTCCCATCTATTGTCTTCGGTTTTGCCTTTCAAAATATCGATATGAATATTGCCATCACCTGCGTGGCCGAAAAGAAGGGAGTCTATTCCGTAAGAGCTCAGCTCATTTTTTATTGATTTTATAAATAGGGCAATAGCCGCACGGGGAACAACGCAGTCTTCCGCGAAAAAAACTGGGCTTACCCTGCTTATTGCGTCTCGAATACCGCGCCTTGCCGACCATAGATATTCTGACTCTTTATCGGTTTTAGCGGTTTTAAGGTTCGAGTCCGATATGCCCGGAATTTTGTACAGGTTATCTATCTGCTTTTTTAGAAGTTGAGCCGAGTCCGCTTCAAGTTTTATTAGAAGGTGTGCTCCTGCCGTGGCAAACGGAATTTTAATGCTGCTGCTTTCCGATACCAGTTTTATCGCGTCGTTTTCCATAAATTCGATAGCAGCAGGCAGAGGGGAGGCCGCGAGCAGACGGGTTACCGTGTCGACAGCCTCGTCTAGAGTATTAAACGACAGCAGTACATCCTGCGCAAAGGGCGGAGCAGGAACAAGTTTAAGAAGAGCCTTCGTTATTACGGCGAGAGTTCCTTCGCTTCCGGTAAGAAGTCTGACCATGTCATAGCCCGCCGCGTTTTTTACGTATTTGCCGCCGCTCGAAGCGATGGTTCCGTCAGGCAGTACATATTCCAATCCAAGTACATAGTTCCCGGTTACTCCGTATTTTACAGCCCGCGGCCCACCTGCATTTTCGGCAATATTGCCGCCTATTGCGCATTCATCGGATGATGCCGGATCCGGTGGATACAATAGTCCTTTTTCTTGAGCAAACCCATGAATGTTGCCTGTAATTACGCAGGGTTCCACTAACAGGGTCATATTTTTGGCATCAAATTCCAGTATGCGGTTCATACGTTCAAGTGAAAGTACAACACCGTCACTAAGGGGAACAGCTCCACCGGTGACTCCTGTGCCTCCACCACGTGTAAAAATCGCAAGAGATTTTTGTGAACAGTATCCGAGCAGTTTTGATATCTCTTCAGTCGAACATGGTTTTAATACGACAGATGCTGTGCCAACAAGGTTTTTGGTCTTGTCGATGGTATAAGGTTTAATGTCATCCGTGGATGTTATAACCTGGTCGTCCCCCAAGGTTTCTTTAAAGAAAGAAATATCGTTTTCGGTCGGTTTTGTGTACATGATTAATGCCTAAAACAGCGTTGTCCTGTATATACCATTGTAACTTTGGGATCAGCTTCGTTACATGCTTCAATTGACTGATGATCCAGCATTGATCCGCCGGGCTGAATTATGGATGTTATACCCTCTTTGATTCCGACATCCACACCATCCCGGAAAGGAAAAAATGCGTCTGAAACCATACAGGAGCCCGGTATTCCGCCTCTTGCCTCTTCTGTTATGGAGTCTATCTCTTCAATAACGGACTTGTCCTCTTCACCTTTTTCGACTTCGAGCTTTATCTGGTTATATGGTCGGCCATACTTTTCAAAGGCTTTTGCATCGGCAAATTTCTGATATGCCTTGTATACCGCAATCTGGGCAACACCCACTCGATCCTGTTCACCGGTTCCTATTCCGACAGTAACGCCGTCCTTGACATAAATTACCGAGTTAGATGTGATACCTTGTTCAACCGACCATCCAAAAAGCATATCTGCGTATTCGGATTCGGTCGGCATACGTTCGATGCTATATTTTTTACCCTTATATTCGGTTGCGGCGTGAATAAGATCGTCTTTGCTTTTGATTGCATTCAAAGGGCTCTGTTGTATAATAAGACCGCCGTCCATAAGTGATTTAAAGTCTATAAAGCGTGAGCCTCTAAATCCGGCAAGGTCGGTCATTCTGGATATCTCGACAATCCGCAGGTTTTTTCGTGCTTTAAGAATATCAACCGCACCGTCAGCAAAAGAGGGTGCACAGACAACCTCAAAATAATTTTGGGATATCAGCTGGGCTGTCTCTCGGTCAAGCTGGGTATTAAGGGCAACACAACCCCCAAAGGCTGCGACACGGTCGGCCATCAGGGCTTTTGTAAATGATTCGGCAGTATTGTCGGCCTGTGCAACTCCGCTGGGGTTATTATGTTTTACGATAACTGTTGTTGGTTTGCCAGTAAGGTATTTAAGGATGTTGAGTGAATTATCAATGTCTGTAAGGTTAGTTTTGCCTGGATGCTTGCCGAACTGAATAAGGTTCTCTTCGGTTAATGAAGATACCAGTGCGTTTCCAGGCTCAATATAGTTGCACCCTCCTATAGTGAGGTTTCCGTTTACAAGCTGGTAGAGCGCGGCTTCCTGTCCGGGGTTTTCTCCGTATCGGAGCCCTTTTTCGATAAGAATACCGTCCTCCTCAATTTTCCAGCTCCTTTTTTTATAAGTCAGCTGAGTGGTGCCAAACGAAATTGTAAGTGTATCGGGAAAGGAGTCATCCATAATCGTTTTGTACGACTGCTTAATGTCTTTTGTGCTCATGTTGTCTCCGTGATGTTTTTTGTTAACGGCCATTTTTTAAATTGTTTTTGTTGACCCCTGTATGTGTCAATACATTATTATTCCCTGAATGCAGATTAAACGGTTTAGTAAAGTGCTAACCGGTAATATCGGATAAGAAAATGAAAAAAACAAAGATATTCCTAATTTCCTTCTTTATTGGAGCCCTAGCAGCCGGTGGTTCGGTACTGTTTGTAAGTCGTCTTATTCATAACCAGCGGTTAGAACTTCAACGGGGGGCTATCGGTGCGGACATAGCAGATTTTAACCGTCTAGCTTATAAAGTAGAGCGATCGGTGGTAGATAATGTTCCTATTTACAGTGATTATGCGAATAGTGCCCTGGAAAAAAAACTACGAAGCTATTTGTATCCCTATCACATCAAGATAGCTTCGAAATTTGCTGATTCCGTTAAGGATCTTGACCAGGCACAAAAACTAATAGAGTCAGGCAAACTTGTCCCTGTTGAAGAGAGTTTGTGGTACTATTTTTACGGAGTTAAAAAAGAGCACCGTTATCTGGTACCCACGGCATTAAAGGCTCTGGATATCGTAGCGGAGCGTTTTAACAGTAACCTCAAGTCAAGAGGGGTCGATGTGACAGTGAAACTGGCGGTCTCATCACTCTTGCGTCCGGAAGATTATCAAATGGAGCTTACGGGCAAAAACAGTAATGCGGTGGATGAGTCAACTCATAGTTTTGGTGTGAGCTTTGATTTGTTTTTTGATGACTATTATGTGGTGTTGATAGAGGGTAGTTCCGGTGTTTCCGGTGATATTATTAATGAGATTCGACCGCGTTATGGCTTTATGCTTGGAGACTCACTTCGTAGGCAGTTCAAGGCGATTTTAGCCGAAACCATGTTAGAGCTTCAGGATGAGGGTCTTGTTTATGTTATTATGGAATTTAGACAGAGGGTTTTTCATGTTACATTTACAGAAAAGTTACAGTCGGCGAAGTAAATATATTGTGATTACAGATGACACTGGGGATTATAATGAGTGAAAATTGCAGTTCCATTTTGTCCGAACCCGGAAATGCCTATACTCGTCTGGCGGAACATTACGATTACATGCTTAATCATGTCGACTATGTCAAGTGGTACACCTATATCAAGACTCTTATGTATTTATACTACGGCTATCCCGATACCATACTCGAGATAGGTACCGGAACAGGGAGGTTCGGCGGTTTTTTTTCTCGTGATAATTATAATATAATCGGAATGGATCTCTCTCTTGATATGTTGCGTGTTGCCAAGATGAGAGCGTTTAATAATTTTAGGGTTTTTTGCGGCGACGCCCGATCTTTTTCGCTAAATACAAATATCGATTTTATCTTTTCGGTTCATGACACTTTCAATTATCTTTTAACCAAGAAAGAACTTCTGGCTGCTTTTAACTGTGTTGCGAATTGTATGCATGCTAAATCGGTTTTCCTGTTTGATCTTACAACAGAATACAATATCAAAGAGAATTTTGTGGATGACGAACAGACATTTAAACACGGGGGATCTGCCATAGTATGGAAAAACAGCTATGATAATCGTGATAAGGTAATCCGTTCTATAATAACTTTTCAAAACGGGAAAGATTTTCATTGCGAAGAGCATCTTCAACGTGTGTATACCAAAAAAGAAATTGTGCCGATACTTGAAGAGAGCGGGCTTTATCTGGTGGATCAATTCGCAGATTACCATTTTGACCCGCCTACGCGTAAAAGTATCATGGAAAACTATATTGTAAAGAAAAGGGAGTAAGATGGGGTATTTTTTTACGATGGCAGGAATAGTTATTGCCGTAACTGTTTTTGTTTATTTTATTAATGCTGTTGACGAAGGAAAGCGCAAACTTGGTGAAATAACTGAACCGACAGAGATTGCGTCAAGGGGAAGTCACAAGGTGCCGGGTGAGAACGTTCCTGGGGCTTCGGTTACAGTGAAAAGAAGCACGGCACTTGATTCTTTGAGCAGCGAACAAAAAGATATGATTCCGCAGCGACAGTGCCCGTTATGTAGAACTGTTTTGAATAGGGATCAACCCCTGTACGCGGGTAACGTCGAGCGTGACGGTAAACGAACCATTCTGATCTATGGTTGTCAGTTCTGTTACAAGGAAAAAAAAGAGGAAAGAGAAAACAGGGATAATGTTTAACTCTATCGTGATGTGTCTATCAAGAATAATGCAATTAGGTGATAATTAGATGAAAATGTTTTTTGAAAATAGCCGTGAGATCGGTAAAAAAGATACTGTACTTGTCTTTACTTATGAAGGATTCGACTTTAAAACTCTACCAACCAAAATGGAGTTTATGCGTACGTATGGAACAGCACTTTATTTCAGTGAACTAAAAAATCCTCTTTATCTGCCATCTGATAAAGAGGCGGATCTGATAGTTGTACCCCTGAAAAATGGAGATGTTATTGAGCTTGAGACAATCCGTTCCGCTTCGGCACAGGCTGCCCGCGTTGCCATGCAGCATAAAAATAGTGCCATAAAGATTGTTTTGCCAGAAATTGACAATATCTCCAGAGA
>DAOTGZ010000164.1:0-6402 GCA_035447445.1 Spirochaetota bacterium
AAATAAAGAAAACAGCATCGTAAAGACGCTCGGCAATAAGGCAATGAATAGTGAAGAGTGAAAAATGAATAATTGTCATTGCACATACATAAATAACGTAAAGTCTGAAACCGTTTAAGACAAAATCCATATATCCAGAATTTCAGATTACGTGCTCTGAAGCCGGTACGATGCCTCAAAACCTCACCCCGGCTCCGCCGCGCCCTCTCCGATTCGGAGAGGGCTTCGTATACAAAATTCACGATGAATACGTAATAAGTATTTTAACGTTATCTATTCCGCCTTGCAGATATTCTATACTGCAACACAACCAATGATTACGCAAAGTCTAAAACCGTTTAAGACAAAATCCATATATCCAGAATTTCAGATTACGTGCTCTGAAGTCGACACGATGTCGACGCTGTAGCGATTATGGCAGGAGGCCATCATAGCGGACATTCAAAAGTAGGAAATATCAATAAAGTCACATTGAAAAACCTTGCAAAGCTGATTAATAATCCTTACCCTGCAGGGTCGAGGGGCAGCCGGCCCTCGTGGCAGTTTTCTTTGGTCCTTTCTTTTTTGCTATTGAAAAAGAAAGGACAACCCCTTGTTTTGTTAAAAACAAAAAACACTCTGTAAGAGAAAAAAAGAAAGGAAGGAAGAAAGAAAGGACAGAAAGTTTGTTGCTCTGCAAATATCAACTCTACGGATTTAATGAGCAACTGTTAGATTTCTTGCCAAATAAAAAAAATAGCTCAAAAAAATTTAACAAAAATACCTTCAACCCAGTATACATATATAGAAATATTCTGGAGGCACAAAATGGAAGTTACAGATTTTAGAACATCCATAGATGTTGAAGTATGCAGATTGGATAGAATAGTTGAGTATGCTGAGAAGCACAAAATGGACATTTCAGATGTAATGAACACGGTTTTGGATATGTATTCAAAAAAGCTGGCTAAGAATCCAGTATGCAATAACACTCTTAATAGGTACCATGAAAGAGGTACAATTTACAAATCAGTACATATACGGTTTTCAAGCATTTCGAAAAGAAAACTGAAAGATATAGCCAATCTGTACTGTTACAGCTTGTCTTATATGCTATTTCTTGCAATGGATTTTTTCGAGGAGTTTATGGATGGTGTTAAGGAGTTTGTTCGTCCCTGTTTTCATGCTGCTTTTGTTCACGAGTTCTTTGGCTTTACATACTTCATAAACAGCTGGGGTATGAACTTCTATGAGGGACAAGACAATCCATCTGGACAACAATCCCGAGAAGTGACGCCTTTGTTGTGTTAAAATGGCTTTTTCTGTGTTTTGATCAATAAAAAACGGAAAACCGAAAGGGAAAAAAGTAGGAATGAGAATTTCTTGGAGTTTCTTTATGCACGCCCGGAGAGATTCGAACTCCCGACCTGCGGATTCGAAGTCCGACGCTCTATCCAGCTGAGCTACGGGCGCGTATAAAGAACCATGGGTGAGTGACGGGGCTTGAACCCGCGACCACAGGAGCCACAATCCTGGGCTCTACCAACTGAGCTACACTCACCGTAAATAAACTCAGAAAACGCACGCCAGAGAGGATTCGAACCTCTGACCTACGGCTTAGAAGGCCGTTGCTCTATCCAGCTGAGCTACTGGCGCGTAATACGCACAACTACCAAAGCAGAGTGCCGGAAAAGCAAGGGTTGTACGTTATGTCGGGGCGAAAGGATTCGAACCTTCGGCCCCCTGGTCCCAAACCAGGTGCGCTACCGGACTGCGCCACACCCCGAAAATGTTAAGCCAAGTTATTATCGGTACTGAAAGTTGTCAAATATATTAGTATCTCATGGAAATATTTTTTCAACTCACTATCAAAAAAAGTAATTATTTAAAGTTTATAATACACTTCATCTCAAAACCATCATAGGATTATCTGCTTATTCTTTCACCACATCGCTTGCAAAATCTGGCATCTTTGTCATGTTTGTTAAGACCGCATCTTGGACAGATAGTTTCATTGATTTGAGAACCCTGACTCAATTCAACAGTGACAATTCCTGTTGGTACAGCAATTATGGCGTATCCCAAAATCATTATTATTGATGAAATAATCTGGCCAGCAATTGTCTGTGGAGCTATATCTCCATATCCTACCGTTGTCATTGTAACAATTGCCCAATAAATACTTAAGGGGATACTAGTAAATCCGTTTTCGGCACCCTCCACTACAAACATTACTGTCCCCATAATTATGACGGAACTCAAAACTACCCCAATAAACAGAGTTATCTTGTAACGACTGGCTTTCAAAGCACGAGCCAAAACCTCTCCTTCATGTAAATACTTCGAAAGCTTAAAAATTCTAAACACCCTGAGCAATCTAAAGGCTCTTATAACAAAAAGATATTGAACACCACCTAAACACAGAATTATTGCGGTCGGCACAATCGATACAAAATCAATAATGCCAAAAAAGGATAAGATATAACTTCTTATCCTTTTTGAACTATATATTCTTAGAATGTATTCTATTATAAAAATTGAAGTGAAAAAATATTCAACACCTCTGAAGATATCTCCCCATTTTTGTGCTATCGATTCTACACTTTGCATCATCAATAGCACTATACTTCCTAAAATCAGCCATAACAGAACAATATCAAACAATCGCCCTAAAAATGAATCCGATTTAAAAATTATATCATGCAGCGTATTTCTAATTTTTTTATTATTCATTTCACAACAACCTTAACTACAACCTACACTCTTTTTTTTCCATTTCAAGGCACTCTATATCATTCACAAGTTCAACTGAATCCACATCCACATTGCCAGGATGAACAATAGATTTTCTACGCCACCGACCGGTTAGAAAATATATACAAGAAAAAATTGCACCAAGCACCCATGCTATAGGGATTCCCAACCAGATCCCCCTTGTCCCCATTTTGCTTGAAAAATATGTAGAGACCGGAATTCTGATTAACCATAAAGAGAATAAAGTAATAAACATCGGTATCAGTGTATCACCGGCTCCGCGAAGCGCTCCGTTAAAGATAAACATAATCATAAAGGCAATATAAAACCCGCTTACAATAAAAAGATATTCCCGACCTATCGAAATTACTTCCGCATCTGTAGTAAAAAGTAGCATTAACTGATTGCTTAAACAGATTACAGTTACCGAAACTGTTAAAGCACATACTACCGCAAATATCAAACCGATACGTATGGCAGAGTTAACCCGCTCAAGTTTACCGGCACCAATGTTTTGACCAACAAAAGTAGACATTGCTAAAGAAAAATTCATTGCTGGCATAACCGCAAATGAGTCAATTCGAGCTGCCGCAGTAAAAGCCGCAAGCGCGTTTGTTCCAAACTGGTTAACAATTCTGGTTAGAGCCATCATTCCTGCAGCAACAAACATCTGCTGCGCGCCAGTAGGAAGCCCTATTTTTATACTTTTTAAAAAGATATTTCGATCAAAACGCAACTTAAAATAATTCACAGCAAAAAGCGGATTTATTCTTTGCAGATATAAAATTCCACCTATAAAAGAGGCTCCCTGAGCCAAAACTGTAGCAACCGCAACTCCAGCAACCCCCCAGTTGAAACAAACAACGAAGACCAGATCCAGAGCAATATTTAAAACAGTAGCAAAAATAAGTAAATATAGAGGCGTACGCGAATCCCCCAATCCTCTTAATACTGCGCTTATAGAGTTATAACCGAACATCAAAAACAGTCCACCGAAGAGAATATCAATATAAAGCTTAGTATCGGCATATATCTCTGACGGGGTATTTAGCATATTTATTATAATATCATCCAGAACAAGCCCCAGAACAGTAACTATCAACGCAATAATTACAAGAAATATATACGATGTCTCAATACATAATTTGACCTTTTTGTAGTCCCTGGCTCCATAGTACTGTGAAATCATTACGGATATTCCCATGGTCGCTCCCATTGAAAGTGCGATCAAAAGAAACATAATCGGAAAAGAAGCTCCCACAGCCGCTAAAGCATTTTTTCCCAAAAAACGACCAACTATAACTGAATCTGCTACATTGTAAAGTTGTTGGAAAACGCTCCCTGCGAACATGGGAATCGAGAATTTTACAATCAAACCAAGCGGATTTCCTTTTATCATATCAATCATGTTTCAAGACCTACCCTAAGCAATATAAAAGAACAGAACCGATGTCCATCAGTCATTTTAATTATTTGTCATGATTATATCAGAGGATAACAGTTCAACAATAAAACTATTAATAAAAAAGGGCTCACAACAGATTGAGAGCCCTTCATTAATAGTATAATTTATTCACTACTATAGGTCATTTGTTTGGAAGAATTTTAATTTTTTTAGGAGCTGCTTTTTCATCTTTTGGCATTTCTATTGATAGCACACCTTTTTCGAATTTTGCCTTTAGTTTGTCTGTGTCGATATTTTTTGGTAAAGGTATTGATCTTGAAAACGAGCCATAACGTCTTTCCGATACAATGCAACACTTCTCTTCTTTCTTCTTCTCTTCTTTCTTTTCACCGGAAATTGTCAGTACTCCATCTGTAACCGAAATATCAAGATCACTCTCCTCCATTCCTGGAAGCTCTGCTGTTAAAACATACCTGCCTTTTTCCTCTTCGATATCCAATGCAGGAACTGTCGAGGTACCGACCGGTGAAGCGGAAAAAAAGTCATCAAAAATCCGGTCAAAAGTTTTGCTCCACATATCGTAGGTATCGTTGTTTCTGTTAGCTATTCCCCATTTCATGGCCAACCTCCTTTATTATATTAGCACTCATTAGCCCTATGTGCTAACAATAATTTATAAAATATTGTTTAATCCGTCAACATGTCTTAATAAATTTTTAAAAAAATATTGACCTATTGTACTATTACAATTATATTTGTACTATGTTAATAGTACAAGGTAATGATTAATGAAAATTCAGCTCGATAATTCGTCAGGTGTTCCATATTACCGACAAATTATAAGAAATATCGAAACAATGAAAGCGTCAGGAAGGCTATTGCCGGGTGATAAACTACCCACAATTCGTGCTCTTGCGATCGAGCTAAAGATTAATCCAAATACAATCGCAAAAGCTTATAACGAACTTGAAATCAGGGGTATTGTTAAAACCCAAGTGGGGCGTGGGACCTTTATTTCAGAGATGGACCCCGAACAGGATGACCATAAAATAAACCAGGAAATAATCGATACTGTTAAAAAATTTCTTAACGACTTAAGAATACTCAATGTGGACTATAATGATATTCCGGAACTGATCCGGCAATGCCAGGAGGATAAATAATGTTTACTACCAAAAGAGAAAAAAACAGACACATAAAAAATAATATTTTGTACTGGAGTAAAAAATGAAATGTGTAGAAATAAGCAATCTTACTAAAAAATACGTTTTAAATGATATAATAGTTAATGCTCTTCAAGGAGTAACGACATCTTTTGAGAGCGGAGAATTTACAGCTATTGCCGGACCATCCGGAAGCGGCAAATCTACACTTTTGCATCTAATAGGTTGCCTAGATACACCGAGTGAAGGCAGCATAAATATCAATGAAGCGGATGTCGGAATAATGAACCGTTCACAACTTGCCATTCTAAGACGGCAATCAATTGGATTTATTTTTCAGGCATATAATCTGATCCCTGTACTATCCGCGTTAGAGAACATCTCCCTTCCCTTGATTCTTCTTGGTGTCGATAAAAAACAGATAAGATCACGTTCTCTGGAGGTCTTAGAGCAAGTTGGTCTTGAAAATATGCAAGATCGTCGCCCTTCCGAAATGTCAGGCGGCCAACAACAACGTGTTGCAATCGCTAGAGCTCTGGTAAAAAAGCCCTCACTTATTCTTGCCGATGAGCCAACAGCCAATCTTGACTCAAAAACAGGAAGAGACATTCTAGAACTAATGTATAATTTGAACAAGACCGAAAACAGCACATTTATTTTTTCGACACACGACCATCTGGTTATGGAATATGCGCGCAGATTAATTAAACTCAGAGATGGACTTATCGATGATGAGGTACTACAATGATTAAAAACGAATTGATTATGTTAATCACTATGTCTTTTCGTAATCTGGGGCGCCACAAGGTAAAAACCGTTATTACTTCAACAGCTATTGCGATTAGTGTATCGTTGTACATATTTATGGATGCATGGATCATGGGCATGAATATTGACTCAAGGCGTAACATCGTTATATATGAAACAGGAGCCGCAAAGATTCAAACAAGAGCCTATTTTAACAAAAAAAAAGAGCTACCCATGTACGAAAGTTTTTCTGATTACAAGAAAATCGAGTCGGTTCTTAATAATAGCGGTTACAACACTGCGCCCAGGTTTGTATTTTCAGGAACGATACACTCCGGTACAGCAACAGCACCT
>DAOTGZ010000165.1:0-6378 GCA_035447445.1 Spirochaetota bacterium
TCTGTGTAGTAACGGTAATAACCATTTTGGTAAAAAACCGTGGATAAAGGGTTGCCGGGCATAAAGTATATTCCTGCGGCTAAAATAGCGGGTAAATAGATCAAAACAATGTAATAAGGTTTTAGAATTTTTCCCGATAAAACAATTATAAGATTTAAAAAAATAGAAATCGCAACAATACCGAGAGACATCATTAGGCGATACCAAAAAAGAGAATGTCCATATTGGATCATTATTCCACAGAAAATTACAACGCTTACAACAATACAAAAAATAAAAAAATGTAGTGATTGTTTGTTGTTAGTAGACCTTAATAAAATATAGAAACCAAAATATATTGTGCTGGTAAAAGCAAAAACCATTATCATGATATATAATATAAATAACTGCATATAAATTCCTTATAAAATCTTGCAATAAGAGAAGTTAGGCGAAAATCAATATAATTATAACTAATTTGAACAAAGTAAACACAGACAAGTTATGTGCAACTTAAAATTCAATTTAATCATATATCAGCATGAATTTTTTTTGATTATGATTACCCATAAGTCCGTATGGGCTTGCTATCTTGCATAAAGTACGTACGGGTTGGTTTTGGGCGTAATCATTTTTTTAATAACGTTAGTTTATAGTGCGTATAACCTTTCTGTTTTGCAAGTAGCGTTAAAAATATTCGGTTTTTGTATGCTTTTAAGTATTTGTACGGATGACAAAATTCTCCTTTTTGTGATATAAAAAGCAAAAGTTATGTGACAAACAATGAACAACATCAAATTTCTGGCAGATAAGGTGATTTCTTATAGAGCCTAATCTTAAAGAAGTTTCAAGCGTTCCTTGTTACGTGCTTCATTGTTTTAGATTATTACAAATAATTAGGAGAGAATTATGGAAAAGTATTTTAAAAAAGCACTATTATTGTTAATGTTGGTGCTTTTTGTTGGTCTCACTTCTTGTGATGACCCGGCAGTGGTGGGGAGTGACGATCCCAACTACAATCAACTGTTTGAACAGACAGAATTTACAGAAACTGTTCGCCCCTGGATTCTTGAGACTGATAAGGGCTCGGAAGCTAAATTAATGGAACTAAAAGACGGTGTTGTTCATATCCGTGTCGGTGATAACGACGTAAAACCGAGTTTCGAGTATGGCTTGCAGTTTTCTTATCCAATGCTTGAAATTCAGAAGGGAAAGACTTACAAACTAAATTTCGATGTAATGATAAAGAACAAAGAAAATGTAAGTGAAAAAACACCGCATAAATTTAACGTAGCTATTGCCGGTGACAGAGCTAATGTACCCAACCAGTATAGTGACGTATTGGGACACGGGGGCGATACCTTAACTGTTGCTGAGAATGATGAATGGGTCTCTTATTAGGGATCTTTTAATGAATTTACCATGTCCAAGGCTACAGATCCAGCGGCAAAATTCTACATTCGTTTTGGAGGGCAGGGGACAAACTATGACATTTTTATTCGTAATTTGTCACTGGTTAGCCCAAAAACTGGTGATAATGCGCACGTTGTTCGTATTAAGGAAGAAACGCCATCTTCGATTATTCGTGTTAACCAGCTTGGCTACCTGCCAAACGCACGTAAAAGAGCTTCAATAGTACTTGACAACGGAGATCCGAATTATGTTCCACAAGTCGAAGATGTATTGCCACAGGTTGTTGTTGAATCTATTGATGATAATGGTTTCGAATATCCGGTTTCTCTTGTGCGTCATGGTTACGATGTTACTGCCGGTGAATATATCGCGGTTGTAGATTTTTCTAATTTATCCAAATCTGGAAGTTATCGAATCCGTGCCAGCTATGATGGGCAGATTGAATATTCACACGATTTTGAGATCAGTAGTGATCTATATTCACAGTTGAAGAACGATGCAATTGATTACTTTTATTATAACAGAATTGGTGATGTTTCAGTAAAGCATGCTGCTCGCCCAGATTTGGCGCGTGAAAAGGGCGCTAATCATGCAGGGGTCTTCTCCGCGCTTACGAAAAAAGACTTCGATAATACCGATTTTGCTCCAGCTAAAAATGATTATTTACAACTTGTTAAGGATTTTGGTGAAGATTTTTCAACATCCATTACTTCTGGATGGTACGATGCAGGTGATTACGGACTTTATGTCGTTAACGGTGGAATATCGGCCTGGACTCTTTTAAATTGGTATGAACGAACCAAAACTTTTGGCACGAGTGCCGATTTTGGATTTGGTGAAGGTTCACTACGTTATCAGAGTGCATCAGACAAAAAAGAAGATATTATAGAAATGGTTGATGATGAAATACGTTTCATGATAGCTATGCAGGAAAAGTCTGGAGAATTTGAAGGAATGGTGCACCATAAAATTCATCGCTTAAAATGGTCTGATTTTCCTAGTACTCCGGCACAGGATGTGGGAGAACGGAAAATTTTCCCTGTAAGTACTGCGGCAACTCTTAATCTTGCGGCAGTAGCAGCTCAGGCAGCACGAATATACAAAGGGCTATCTGTTGAGGCAAAAGATAGAAATACGGCAGAGTCGTATGGTCAGCGATCTTCAGAGTATTTGAAAGCAGCTCAAAAGGCTTGGGATGCAGCTGATAAATACAATAAAGTTTATGCCCCAAATCCAGACTGGAAACCAGGCGGCGGTCCTTATGATGATACTAATTTATCAGATGAGTTTTTCTGGGCAGCAGCCGAGCTTTACATCACTACTGGTGACGAGGAGAAATACCTGAATAAGATATTTCAGGAAAGAGTTCCATCGCGACAGGCTCTTAAGTCTTGTAATTTTGGTTTTATCCTGGATGAGAACGGAGAAAAATTTTACGGAGCTTTCTCTTGGAAAGACACCGCCGGATTGGGCGTAATGTCTCTGGCTCTTGCTCCTAAGGGAATATCCGGATATAATGTTAATGCTGATGTTCAGAACGCTGCAATGTTCAGGTTGTATCAGTCGTCAGACGTGTGGTTACAACAACTGAAAAAGCACGGATATGGAACGCCATTAAGTTGTGTTGAATCAAAAAAATATCCTGATAAAAAGGATACCCAGTATCCGTGGGGCTCAAACTCATTCGTTATGAATATGGGTATTGTGTTTGGTTACATGTATGATTTTACAGGAGAAAAGAAGTATCTTGATGCTGTTGTAGAGGGTATGGATTATATTCTTGGGCGTAATGCCATGGATATCTCTTATGTAACAGGTTATGGTGAGCGTGCTTTTAAGAATCCGCATCATCGTGTGTGGGCCAATCAATATGGACCAGAATACCCTAAACCTGCTCCAGGTGCGGTTTCCGGTGGACCAAACACTGGTGAGAATTGCCCTTTTGGATATTCATATCTTAATGGTCAGAACACTCCGCCTCAAAAAGCATACATCGACCATATACAGGCTTGGTCTACTAATGAAATTACAATTAACTGGAACGCCCCGCTTGTATGGCTAACTGCCTATCTTGATGAAGCAGCTAATAATAGAGAAGATGTAGAAATAGAAATTTGTGTTCCACGTCGATCATGGATGACTGGTGGGGCTATGACTCCTGAGGTATGGTCAGAGGTTCCGGTTTACATTAATCCAGATAAATCTATAGAAGAAATTCAGTTTTTCTATGCTTTTGATGGCGCCGAGAGTGCTTCGGATCAAAACAGATACGAGAATGCTGAAAAAATCGAAATTTTTAGTATTAGACCGATAACACGTTCTATTTCCGCGCCATCCGCTGATTTTAAAACGGATGATGGGAATTATGCGCTTTTTGCTAAGGTATATTTAAATAATGGTAAGACTTATATAAAGAAGGTCGGAACACTTGTCACAAAAAAAACAGCTGGTAAAAGTACGGATGCCGAGGTTTATCTGATGTATATCACAGGCGGTCCAACTGATGCCAGACTAAAAGGTTACCGGGATGGCGATTTTGTACCTGTTGTGGCTAATGTAATACCAAGCTATCGTGATGAAGAGTTAAGAACCGCCCAGACCTGTAGGAGTATTGATTACTATGTAATAAAGCATGGTGATGATATGCAGGATCCATCCTCATGGGCTTATATCGGATCAATAGATGCAACGCAGGAAGAACCTGATAGTAGCCAGATGGATTACGATGCTTACCTGATCGATTGGCAACTGGATGGACCCGGAGAGTATATTTATGTAATTAGAACCAACTGGGTAGTTAGTTGGTGGGGGCAGTATGCCGGCGGGGGTATTGAATATAGCCAATACGACGTCAGCCCTGTTTTAAACTATGGAGAATAGAGTTAGAATTGTATAAATAATTTTATTCGATTACTTGTCGCTATAATAAGGGGAGCCTTCGGGTTCCCCTTAGCCTTAAAGATATGCCTAAAAAATTTTAAAAAACATACTCTATCATTATTTCAAAACTCATTCTATGGTACATGAGTTCAAACTCTGATTCATCTTCTCCTCCAAAGAAGGTTGCGTCGCCTTTTAATGAAGTATTGTTAGATATTTCGTATTGTGGTGATAATGTAAGAAGTCCTCCCGCGTTCTCCAAACCAATAACCGTGGCAGCTGCGAAATTGAAATCTTCAAAAATAATATCATTTTTACTGTAACGGAAAAAAAGGTAGTGCCGTCTTGCTGCTGTTATGCCTCCGTTGTCTCGTATAACGCCGTTTAGCTGAAGCATGCTGATTCTGTTATAAAACTGAGATACGTTAGAGCATTGGTCGATGACTTTCATAAGATCGTTCCATTCGATATCAGTATAACCGGCGTGGTTGTAGTAGTACTCGGCATAGAGGTCGGAGCCATCCTTAAATGTATATTGTCCTCCGACCGAGGCTTCCCATGGGCGGCGCATAATGCTCTCTTCCGGTTTGTAATAGATGCCTTCGTTCGGGTCGTTGGGGGCAGTTGTACCTTTGGATAATGTAAACCTGTTTTTCTCTTCTGAAACAGAAGCTTCACCTCTGATAACCGCAGATGTGCCAATATTGGCAGATGCGGAAGTGCCCAGTTTGTAAACGTCTCCCTTGTATCCGGTTAACGTAAAGTCGGCGGCGTCAAACTGATACGAAATACCGCACTGTATCTGGGTTATACTATTGTCAACTCTCTCATATTCAGGAGAAAAGACAGCGTTAACAGAAACATTGCTTCCGATAAAAATTTCTCCCTTTACAAGTACACTGCCTTCAAGATCGGCGTCACGCTCCTCTTTCGAACGTGAAAGCCCGGTTGTCGATCCTGTTTGAAAAAAATCAGACGGATTTCTAAAAAACATAATACCATTACGTTCGGTTTTTTTTCCGGCGTCAATGATAAGGTGCTCGCCGGCATGAAAGGTTCCGAACAGCTGTTTGAGAGTATTGTCGTGCTCCCATGTTTCGCCATCTTCAGGTTTGTCAGTATAATAATTATAACGTATGTAGCTGCTGTTGGCTATCGAAAAAGTAAAGTTCCTGTGCATCAGAAGTCTGATGTCAATATCGCTATTCAGTGACGCACCGGTAGGATAACCCATGTCCAGAATATTGCCGGGATTAAGCTTGGTATCGTTTTCTGTCTCGTTATCTGCAGATGCCGAAAATGAAAAAGTACCGTCGTATGCCGGAAAGGCGTATACTCTGTCCGCCAGGATGATAGTGATAAAGGAAGTTATAACAAGTACAAGATTTCTCATTTAGCGTATCCTTGGAAGATATTTATAATTAAAATGTGATGCAGGAAGTTTTTCCCGGGTTATTTTTTCAACTTTGATCACTGTTTTTTCATTTTTTTTCAGCTCATCGTAAAGGTGAAGTTCCCTTAGTATGGTTCGGCCTAAAAATGTGCCCGGTTTTTTAAAGTAGCCTGTTTTCAGAAGCTTTCCGCTTTTTGCATAAAAGAGTGCTTTAACAGGGCGATTGTCTGTTTTTTTTACAAAATAGACTATTTTCTGATAGGTTGTATCCGGCTCGTTCGCTGTGAGTATTAACCGGTGGCAATTTATGTTTTCGACTTTTTCTTCTCCGTCAAGTTCTGCGTCATAATCATCGCTATAGTTAGTTCTCGCGACGTCTCCGTTAGAAGCCTGGCCTAATAACCGTTGCTGCGGAGAGAGTCTTATAGGGTTGCGTGTTCCGGGAATATACATCCAGATGTTATTGCCGCTCATAAGCATAATCTGCCCCTTTTCGCGGCCGGGCCCCATAAAGCGGACAAGTGAGTTGCGGTTATCGTTAATGTACACTTTGAGGTTGGTTGATGACTCCTCTTTGTCATTTTTATAATATACAGCAGTAGACTGTTGTGCAAAACTGCCTTTAAAGCCACGGTATTTGTCGGCTGCTTCTACAATACTGTTAGCGTCACGCGCCGCAAGTGGCACATTCAGAATCAATAGCATCGTAATCA
>DAOTGZ010000166.1:0-6353 GCA_035447445.1 Spirochaetota bacterium
TATTCGGGTTTTCTTTTCTAAAATCCTTAATATAGTTGATTGTTTTTTCAATAGCAGTCTTTTGCTCTGGTCTCAAAGAAAAACTTAAACTCCTGTCGTCTTCAACATACCTTCTTTCTTTAATTCCAATAATCGCATTTTTAACATCGTCTACAGAACATTTAAACCATTCTCCATTTGGGTTTTCAAACCCTCTTCGTTTTAAATATTTGTGGACATCATGATCAGTAAAAGAAGTCCCATCGTTTCTAATAGCAGGCTCCGATAAAAGTATTTTGTAGGGTTTTTCGCCTGGCCTTAAGATTGGGTATTGTTGAGATACGCGTGCTTTTACATCTATAGTCGTATAACCAATTTTAAGAAGTCCATCGTATTGAGGATTGGTGTCCATATAGGCATATATTCTTGGGTCTACTTCAGGTCGAGAAGGAAAGTATTTATCTGCCATAATTACTCCATAGGTCGAATCGTTGATTCGATATAATCAATCTCTTTATGAGTTAAACCAAACATGTTATATAAATCTTTATCTTTTGTCTTTTGAGAAATATCAATAAGAGGCACAAACGCAAACTTATCTTTTGCAATATTTTGTGTCAAAAGAATTGTTGATACAAGAAATCTTGGCAATTTTAATTTCAAATATTTTACCATTAAATCCGCTTCTGTTTTGGTTGCAAAAGGGCCAACTAATATATATGATTCTGTACATATTGTCCCAGGCGCCATCGTTTCTACTCTTGAAAATATTCTTCTCTTCCCATCCTTGTCAGGTTGCCCACCATGATCAAATGATGCTTTTGATAAAAGCACTTTGTATTTATCGATATAATTGTGTCCAGATTTTACTTTTTCCCTTGGGAAAGGGCCATCACCGCCACTCCATATTAGTGTTAAATCGCCATTTTTAGTTGGTCTATCTTTTGACTCAAGTCCAAATGGTTTTCTGCTCGACACAATGGAATCTAAATATTCTCTACTTTTTTCTCTTATTTTATGAATTATTGATACAGCTATACCATCTCTAATGAATATATCAAATTCATTTAACGGCCTAATCGTTTTAGTTGATGTGCCTTTGTTAAAATTAATTACAGTACATTTTCCATGATAATCTTTTTCCCACAAGAAGTAACATACACCACCAGCAATATCAACACTAGGAAAACAATCACGCGAATCTGAATAATCTATAAGATATTTGACCCTTTTATCATTCAGCATTTTATTTCGAAAACAGTCTAATCCTTTTCCACTAGAAAACCATCTTGAGGGAATAATCATACAAAGAAAACTCGGGTTTAATTCCAGTGCTTTTTCAACGAAATAATTATATATCGGTCTTGCACTTGAACCAGTCCCGCCACCGTCAGTCATCTGATACGGCGGATTCCCAACGATAACATCGAATTTCATATTAAATATCTCCTCTGGTTTATATGTGTGAATAAACTGATATGCATGAGTTTCAAGTTCTGGTACTCTATCATAAATGCTTTGACTAGCCCCGCAAAATGCACATCTCCCATTTTCCCAACCATGTTCTGTCTTGTTGTATAAGATATTCCCCTGTTCATCGTTAAAAGAGCTGCAAACCGAATAATCTCCATTTGCCTTTTTAGAACAATACACAGTTCGCCGAGATAACAGAGCCGTCAATTCGGTTATAGCAATACCATAAACCTGGTTTTTAAGGATATGGTCTGCTCTTTCCTGAACATCAGGGATCTTTGTCTTTAACCCCTCCATGAGTCTTTGTGTGATTTCCCTTAAGAAGACACCTGTTTTCGTGAAGGGATCCAGAAATTTAATAGTGCTATCATGCCATATCTCATCCGGGAGCAAATCTAGCATTTCATTAGCCAGCTTGGGTGGTGTGAAAACTTCGTCACTACTCAGATTAGCTATACAAGACAATACATCCGGATTATATGAATCAGTCAGCATTGTTAAGCTCCAGATAATGCATTAATGGGTATTCTTTAATCGGGGTTGGGATGAAAACATCTTCCCCAAGATCCGAAAAAAGATTTTTCCCTTCCAAAGGAGCACATTCAAGTAAGTGTGACATCGTGAAATCCCTCCTTTTGAATTTTACCTCATTCACTAAAGACCATTCCGAAAATATGATTGGTTCATCAGGTATATCAACTCTAAGCAATGTTAAGGCATCTCCCCATATAATATTTCTCTCAAGCATGAAACTTACTGTTTCATAATATTTTTTTTCACATTTGTCTTTGAATAGCTTCCCGTATTCTTGAGAGAAAAAACTATAGAGTCTTTCTCTGCAAGCCTTAACATTATCCTCTAATATGTCAATCCCATATAAACTGGAAATCGTTAATAACGCATATACTTCATATTCAATGCGTGAATGATTATATTTTTGTTTAACAACATTTAGTTTTCTTTTAAGAACTTCTATAAGAAAATTTCCGTTTCCGCATGCAGGCTCTAGAAAACGAGAATCAACTCGCTCTGTCTCACTTTTGACAAGATCTAACATTGCTTTTACTTCTCTTTCTGAAGTATAGACCTCCCCATGATCAGCGACTCTTTTTTTTGATATGATTTGTCTTTCTTGATTACTCATTTATTTCCACCCCAACCTATCGTTTAGATTATACAGCAACCGTAGTTTTCTGCAACTCTTACAATAATTTTATTATATACCCTTGTAATGTTAAATAAAGGCATTATAATCATAATATGAAAACAAAATTCATTCGGCATTGGAATTATATAAAACTAATATCGGAACAAAATACATATTGTATTCTATACATATAGGAGGTATTTGAATGAAATCGTATGCGATCCATATCCTTAAAGGCGGAACCGGGAAAACCACAACCGCCGGTAATGTGGCCTTCTGGCTTGGACAGACCTCAAAGACCTTGCTCATCGATGCTGATATGCAGGGCAATAGCTCAACCTGGTTTTGCAGTAATAAGAATATCTCGGTTGACCTGGTTGATGTGTTAGAGGATCGGTGTCATGTATCAGATGCTCTCGTCAATATCGACAGCAAATTCGATATGCTCCCTGTTTTCGGAAGCAGCAAAATCAAAGATTTCGGGGAAACAACTCTGTTTAAGAAGCCTTACTCTTTCGCAGAACTCAACGAAGAAATCAGTAAACTTGGATATGATTATGTTGTTTATGACATGTCCCCTTCCATGTCAAACCTTGAGCGATGCATTCTTCTCAGCGTTAAAGAAGTAATCACCCCGATCACCCCGGAGTACTTTGCCATTGACGGAATAGAACTGTTTACAGAAGAACTCAAGGCTATCAACAAAAACTGGAGGCGTAATATCCTGCATGACAAAGTCGTAGTCAACAACATCAACCGCTCCATCAACCAGCATGTCGTTTTCTCTGAACAAATAAAGCAAATGGCCTACAAGGTCTTTGAAATATCCCAATCATCAAAGATCCGGGAAGCTCAACTCAACAATCAATCCATTTTTGAATACTATGAAAAAGACCGAACCATTCCCCAGTTTATATCACTGGCCAAAGCGATGCGATAGGAGGTATTGAAATGGTTTTAAAGTCCTCGGATAAAAACAGGAAGCTGATGGAGGAGAAGGTCCAAAAATCAGGCCTCAAGAAAAAAGAAAAAAACGAGGCCCGGATTTTTATGGCCATCTCTAATACCGATAAAGAGATCATCGAAAGATATGCCGCTGAGAACGGGCTGAGCCTGGCGGCTGCGATCCGGTATATACTAAGCCAGTGGATGAAAGACAATAATTTAAAGTGAAAAACACCCCTTAAAAGCGTTTCTCTTCTTTTGGCGGAAATAATATCACCCGAACCTGACAAACCCGTTTAAAGGACAATCTGAAGCCTCCTAAGGCTATATTATATCCATGGCTTAACCCCGGATCAGCAGAAGTTTATAGAAAGTGACCTTTTGTGAAAACTGTTTATAGAAAGTGACCTTTTCTATAAAATTTATAAAAGCCTATTTTGATGTATAATAACTAGATAGAAGCTTTTAAGAAATATTAAAAAGAAAAATAAATACATCCTTGCGTACGAATTACGTAGAATTGCGTAGAATTGCGTAGAATGTAGGCCTCGTAACTAACAAATATAAAGGGTTTTACAACGACAAAGGTCACCTTTTATAAACACAAAGGTCACCTTTTATAAACACAAAGGTCACTTTCTATAAACAAATACTTCTTTTTCCGGTTGTATTTATGTTGTCAATAGGAGATCAACGAGGTTCTGAGTATATTCTGAGCTTGATAAAAAAAGAACCCTTGCGGAGGAGAAGGTCCAAAAATCAGGCCTCAAGAAAAAAGATGCCAGGATCTTTTTGGCCATCTCGAATATCGAAAATATCTACTATGCATAGGAAAATTTACCCTATGAGGATAACGGACTTTGTCTTTTCCCGGATTTATAGAAAGTGACCTTTTGTGTAAAATGTTTATAAAAGGTGACTTTTTCAAAAAAATTATATAACTTTCTATGTTGTTATATATCATATGGATATAATTATTATCCACATAAGAGTCATCTATGTATTTGTAAGCAAGAATTCAAGAAATAAGTATCTATATATAAATCAAAAAAAAGTAATTACTGAATATAATAACAGTTAGAGAAGATAGGTCACCTTTTATAAACACAAAGGTCACCTTTTATAAATATAAAGGTCACACAAAATGAAAAAATCACTTGATTAAATTTATCAGATGAGTATGGTTGTTGAATAGTATGGAAATGATGACTTCGGGCCCTGATAAAAAACTAGAAATAGTCAATGCTGTACTCAATAAGGATATTTTGGTACTGCGTAAGCATGACAAGCTTGTGAGGATGCCTAATCCATTAACAAAATTACAGCATAAGATTTATAATATAATGCTGGTGAAAGCACAATTAATCACAGACATTGTTGATCCCACTCAAAAACATTTTAACATAGACATTAAAACATTAGCTAATTTATCAGGGATGTCTGCAGCGAGAAACCCGACATATTTAAAGGAAACACTAAGTTCGTTGTTACAAACGGATATACAAATCGAGCAAGACGATGAAACGTATAGCGGAATTAATTTATTAGGTTCTTATTCAGTCGCTAAAGGTGTACTAAATTACAATCTCACAGACGATATATTAAAACTAGTAAAGGAAAAAGAAAGGTTTGCAAACCTGGTTACACAAGAATTGAAAAAATTGAATAATAAGTACAGTTTGATTTTGTATGAAATATGTATCAATGCACGTCACAGAAACGAGATAGAAATAAGTTTAGATGAATTAAAGAAAATAATGCAGCACCCGGATTACGAATATAAATACATTAAATCAAAAGTAATAAACTCTGCAATCCTTGAGATCAATACATCAACAAACATTAAAGTGGATTATAAGGAAATCAAAAAAAAAGGCAAAGTGGTTGGAATAAAAGTAGAAATCAAAGAAATACAGAAGCCTCTTAATTCAATCAGCGATCACAAAAAAGAAAACATTATAATTACTTTGCTCGAACAATTAAAAATAGGGCACACAAAAAAAGATGCGAAAGTTTTAGCGGCCAATTATAAATTGGAGAATTTGACAAAAGCCTACCATATATATAAAAAGGCCAAATCAGAGCCTCTTAATCCGATAGCTTATTTTACCAACATTGTGAAGAATTATGAACAATACGGATATTATACTCCTGAAGAACAGGAAACATTAGCGGCCATAGAGAAGGACACAGTATCGAATTTTCAAAAGAAACTATTAGAATCAATAGATTTGGAGACGAAGGGTTTATTAAAAGGCGGGGTGTCGAGAAATCCTTCAGAGGAACAGTGAATAAAAAAACAAGACATCCGCTTATCGTGCGTAGGTTATGATCTATTTCTCCGATCCTATATTCCATTTTTTTTCACATACTACCAACATTCATATTTTTTATAATTTGAGTGGAGTTTTTATTATTCTTTCTTGTTTTTAAAATAGTCTTTCCAATATGCCGTCATCTCGGCGATGATCTTTTTCTCATCTGGGGCGTTTTTGTATTGTTCTTCGGCCACCAGGGCGAACTCCATAGCCTGGGCCTGCTCCATGTTCTCACGCCATTCTTTAATGATTTTGATAGTCTTGGGATCCATAAAATACCTCCTTTTCGAATGTTTTCTGCATTTCATGTTTGAGTGAATTCATAAGTTTTATACGAACCTTTTACAGAAACGGATACTTCTCTTGATTATATGATGATACAACCATTTATCAAGGCGTTTTCTCCTGATAAAACACAAAACACTCCTGAAAGAAGTGGGGCCTAAGCCAAAAGGCACGACACCGCTTAAAAAGCTCCAGAAGGCCCCTTA
>DAOTGZ010000167.1:0-6311 GCA_035447445.1 Spirochaetota bacterium
ACTTAAACATATGCTTAATGGAATGATGGTTGATGAAAATCCTGTTATACCTTTATCAGTTTCAGATTGCACAATAGAAATTATTTACGAGGACGATCTGATCGCTGTGGTTAACAAACCATCAGGACTTTTGACTGTACCAGGAAAAGATAACCACGATTCTCTCTATTCAATAATGAAGAAGAGATACCCCGGAGCGACTGGCCCACTAACGGTACACAGACTCGATATGTCAACATCGGGATTAATAATAATAGCGAAAGACCAGCAAACAGCTGTTAATCTTCAAAGGCAGTTTATGGACAGAAAAGTTAAAAAGCGTTATATCGCAATTATCGAAGGCACTATAGATGATGATAATGGTATCATAAAACTACCGCTTAGAGGGGATCCGCTAAACAGACCGTATCAGATTGTCTGTTTTGATTATGGCAAACCTAGCGTTACACGCTACAACAAGATTGATACAAACAATGGTCAAACAAGAGTCCAACTCTTTCCACTAACTGGGCGCACACACCAGCTTAGAGTTCATCTTGCTCATCCCCAAGGGCTTGGCTGCCCCATAAAGGGAGACGAACTGTACGGAACACCTTCTGACAGGCTCTATCTTCACGCGGATTTAATAAAATTTTATCATCCAGCAAGCGGAAAAAAAATCAGTTTTAGCTGTCCACCAAAATTTTAATATGTTTTTATTTTAAAGTAACTACAGTCTCGCACTCTATTTTATCTGACGACGAACAGAGGTAAAGAGTAAAATCGCCAGGTTCAATTTTCCAGTCATGAATCGCTTCGTCGTAAAACGCGAAAGATGCCGCATCAAGCTTTATTGATCCGTTTACCGCTTCACCAGCAGGTACAAAGAGTTTTGTAAAACCCTTAAGCTCCATATATGGACGTTCAACAGAGGATTCATTGTCACGAACATAGAGTTGACAGATTTCACTTCCATCACGAACACCTGTATTTGTAATCTTAAACGAAACGATTATTTCGCTACCGATATAAGCGCTGACCTTGTCAGCCTTTATATCCGAATAGAGAAAATTTGTATATGACAGACCAAAGCCAAAAGCAAACAGTGGTTTGATAGCCATTTTCTGATACCAGCGATAACCTGTAAATACACCCTCGTTGTAATGAATATCATTAATCGGATAGGTCAGGTCATTGTCCACGTCCCAACCCTCGTAAAAACCTTCACCTTCGGGTATATATGGATAGGCCGGTGAGTCTTTGAACGATCTCTCGATAGTTATGGGCAACTTACCCGACGGATTAACCATTCCACTCGCTATTTCGGCCACAGCCAGATTACCAATCTGTCCCGGATACCAGCCATACAAGAGTCCCGCTATGTTATCGATCCACTCCGACATATTAACACCACGACCGCTTTGCACAATTACAACCGAGTTTTTATTTATTGACGCGATATTGTTTATACGATCGTTCACGCTTTTATCGAGCTCAAATGGGCTATCCCACCCCTCATGGTCAAGGGTTCCTACACTGATAAAAACAACGTCAGCTGATTTTATCAGTGACGCATCAGGATCAACACTGCATACAAGATTGGCACCATACACCTGTTTAAACGCCGCCTCTAAAGTTATTACATCGTAGCCTTCTACCTCGGCAGCACCACCGCCAAAGGCATTTTTAGTAGTAAAATCTCCTGTCAAAAGAATCGTCTTGTCACTTTGTGGCACAACTGGAAGTACGTTATTGCTGTTTTTAAGCAGTACAGTGCCCTCTCTTGCGGTCTGAAGCGCTGTTTTCACATGGACTGACATATTTTTAATGAAGCTTTCGTCTTTAAAGCCAGGTCTGTCAAACCCCATTGCGAGCGATGTTGCAAAGAGATTTGTTACCATACGATCGATATCACCCTCAACAACCTCACCTTCGCTCACAAGCTTTGCAGCGTTACTTCTTAAAAACGGACCGCCAAAATCTTCAAAATCATCTTCGCCGCCGCGGCCATGCCCCGGCATATCTATATCAAGCCCCGATTTAATCGCTTTTGCGGGATCCCATACCGACCACCAGTCGCTCATAACAAGCCACTTAAAGCCCAGCCTGTTACGTAAAAGATCTTTTATAACATAAGAGCTCTGCCCTGTCCACTCGCCATTAAGCTGATTGTAAGCCGTCATAACAGCCATAGCACCTGCGTCTATACCAGCTTTAAACGCAGGAAGGTAAATTTCGAAAAGGGTTCTTTCGTTAACAATGGAGTTCGAGCGACGTCTTCTAAAATCGCTGTTGTTGCATACAAAATGCTTAAGCGTTGCCATCACCCCCATATTTTGTATACCTGTTACGTACTTTTCAACAAATCTAGCCGCTAAAAAGGGATCCTCACCAAGATATTCGAAGTTTCGGCCATTTTGGGAATTTCGGTAAATATTCATTCCCGGTGCAAGTAAAACGGCGATTCCGCTTGCCCTGCACTCTCTGGCAATACAGTCTGCATATTCATGAGCTAGATCTACGTTCCAACTTGAAGCAAGTGCAATCGGAGCAGGAAAAGCAGTCGACTTATCGGGCTGCCCCTCAATATTCTCACGAATATGTATTCCCTGAGTCGCGTCAGTAAGATAGAGTCGTGGAAGGTTAAGATCATCACATCCCTTAATAAAAAAATAGTTATGTCCGCCAATATACTCGATTTTTTCTTCGAGAGTCATTCTGCTTACAACTTCTGCAGCCTTTGCGCTGGCCTGAGCATGAGACAATAGCGGCTTAAAATGATCTTTACTGTTTATATTCATGATCCTTCCGTTGATGTTTGAAATCGAACATTTACAGTGGTTTCTGATAATTACTGCTATAATATTAGTTTGCAGAATTTAGAAAGACCACATGTTACATGTGTTATATAACCAATGTAAGCATTGTTGAAAAATTGACAATAATATTTTTTAAAATTGAGATTATTTTGGATAGAAAGTTAAACTAAGAGTAAGTAAATTTACACCTTATTCTTTCCATTTTTAAAGAGAAGAAGGCGTTATGATGATAATTACTATATTTTTTGACAAAAGTTACAGATTTTCCTTTTTTACGCCTTCAACAATATTGACATAAAATTCAGGGAGATCAATACCTGAGTAATTGAAGCGATAACTATCTATGACACCCGCATGGGAAATGCCCCAAAAATTTTTGCCTGTTATTAATCCCCTGTAATTGCCCCACTTGGCCGACGCAACGGGGCAAAGACCGTCATTTTCTCCATCAAAAAATGATATAATAAGGTGTGTTAAAACAAACAGTGGATCACTCAAAGATTTTTTCATTTTTGCCGCATAACTTTGGTATAACACACTGGAATCATTCGGAGTATTTTTATTAAATATTTCGGCCTCATATGTCGAGAACTGGCGGCTGCTTGTAAAGAAATCCGGATTTTTATCACCCAAAACTTTGAAATAAAGATTCACAATAGATGATACAAATCTGTACAAACCTTTTGGAAACTTATAAAAGATATTCATTGTTTTTGAACCGTAGTGCGGTGTCGAGATAGTTGTCAAAGAGGCAACATATTTACCCATAGCTAATTTTGTAATAGCATACCTCGCTTCCAGACCACCACGGGAATGGGCAATAATATTAACCTTACCAGCCTTTGTTATTTTTAGAACTTGTTCGATTCTCTCTTTTATTATAGTACCATTATATTCTATAGAACCCCAAGCGTCTTGCCCACTATAAAAAATTGTAGCACCTTCATCAGTGAGAGCCTTAGGTATGCGTCCCCAATAATTGTAGAACCGAGAATCGTCACGAAAACCCGCTCCATGAACCAAAAGAATTGGATACTTGGTGTCGCATCTTTTTTTCATATGTTATTCCAGTATATTTAGTTTTCAAATGGTTCGTTACCAAAACACCTTTAGCAAGCTGATTGAAATCATAGATTATAGTTTTAATATTTACAGGGAAGAAATTTATTTAATTATCTATTTATTATGTCAAATGATATTAATACTTCAGTTCCATTATCATATCTAAAATCGATGTCACCTTTTAGATTGCTAACAAGGCTTTTTACAAGCATCAGCCCGAACCCGCCAATTTTAGTTTTTAGTATTTTTTCGTTAATCCCTACCCCATCGTCACTTATAGCAAAAATTATTTTATGATTATTAACCTTAAATTTTATTTCTATAGTACCGGATGAGCGACCTTTGAAAGCGTATTTCATTATATTTGTTAAAAGCTCATTAGTAATAATACTGATGGTTTGCAGGGTTTTAGCATCAAGAATTATATCATCAATATTTTTATTAACTGTTACAATTTCACTTTCAGGAAAATTAGCAATTATCTCATCTATTAAATCTGGTAAATACTCTTTTGTAGAAATAGAGCCGCCGCTACCGGATACATATAATTTCTCATAAAGCGTCATCATGCCCGAAAGCCTTTGTTTTGCATCGTCAAGAGCATGAATTGCAGCATCGTCTTTTAATGTGGAAGTTTGTAATACCAGTAACCCGATCAGAGTACTCATATAGTTCTTAACGCGGTGGTGCACCTCTTTTAAAATTATCTCTTTTTCTTCAAGAAGCGACCTTATTTTATCTTCTGCTTTTTTAAAACTGGTAATGTCATGAAAGTGATAAATCCGCCCATAATTTTTTCCATCTTCACCAAGAACCGGAGCGGAATGCCGGTGAAGCACTGTTCCATTAACCAGTTCAAGTTCATCAAGGGTGGTTTTGTAAGGATGCTTCTTTTGGTACTCAATTTCTTCATAGAATTTTTCGGGGTTCTTTGTCATTTTCAAAACATGATCGACCTGCTTGCTACCGTCTTCATCAGCAGCTATTTCAGGTGATATTTGCCAAAGATCAAGAGTTCTTTGATTTTGAAGAATTTTTTTACCTTTCAAGTCAACAACAAGGATTCCGTCTATAGAGGAGTTTGCTACAGCTTCGAGAAACATGGATTTCATTTTCAAATTATCTTCAATTATCTTTTTTTCTGTTATATCATGGAACAGAGAATAGAAAGAGCCATCAACATTCATAAATGTGTTCATGGAAACAATAATTGTTTTGTTACCATCCAGAATAAATTTACGTATCGTTGTCTCTTCTTCGCCGTACGCTATTTTGTTATAGATAACCAGACTTGATTTAAGATCCTGAGGGTCATACGGCAAAATACTGACAGATTTACCCTTAAGTTTATCAATGTCAATATTTATCATTTCGGAAAAACGCCGATTGCAATCAAGAATAACCCCATGAGATGATACAAGGAGAACACCAAATGCATTAATGTTTAATAAGGAGCGGTCTGTTACTGAGCTTTCAATTTTGTTATCGTTCTTTTTCATTTGCCCTCTAAATGATTAAATGACAAAAATATAAACAAAGATGCTTATGCTAATAGCAATAGTCATCCATAACATCAAAATTATTAAAAAAAGCAACTCTACTGTTATTGAAGATATGTCACAAAAAAATAATGTCAATATTTTGGGACAATCATAATGCATTTCTATTTTTTTGCTACAATTTTGTAATATTACCATTTTCATTAAATTCATGGCTAATATTCTTATAAACTTTTGACTCATTTTGTTTACATAATTCTTAAGCCAGTGTGTCGTACCACTATATTTTGTAAATCCCAAGACCGAAACCGTAGGCCATTTATTGTTCGTTGACCAAGCCTATTTTAACCCTATTTTTTTTACAAAAACCCTTTACTTTTTTATTATATCTATTTAGTTTGAGTAAAATGTAAAAAAATACCGGTATATATATGAAAAAAGTTAATAAGGCTGATAAAATTGAACTAAAGAAAGCCGAAATTCTTGATGCTCTAAAAAGATGCCTTTTAAAGGATGTCTATTCACAGATATCTTTTAATGATGTAGCAGATGAAGCAGGAATGTCAAAAGGTGGTGTTCGCCACTATTTTCCAACCAAAGAGAGTCTCTTTATGGGGCTAATTGAAGACTTTTTTAATACAATCGAAGAAGAGCAGATAAACGTAATCAAGGCCGCTACCAAGATGAGCGACAAGGCTCTTCTCTCTACAATGTACTCTATTGAGAAATTCCTTATGAATCAGGATAATGTCATTATAATGATGAACATTATCATCTATAGCTTTGAAGACAATAAAATAAAAGAGCTTGTTCGCTCCTTTTTACGTCACCATCTTCAGTTGTTCGAAAACCTTATGAAAGACCTTGCCAACGACACAAATATCGATCAAAACCAGGTTCGCCAAATCAGTCGTACTATCCAGGTTATTCTTCTTTCCACAGGAATCATACA
>DAOTGZ010000168.1:0-6303 GCA_035447445.1 Spirochaetota bacterium
AGCTGGCTCTTTGTGACAAGGTATTTAGCCGGGTATTTGTATTAATAAAGCCGTATTTGAGTATATTTGAATAGTAAGTTGTGGCATCAGAATACTGTTTATTGTCCATGCTAATTTTCGCAGCTAGGGTCTGAACAGCAGTATAGTAGGGTATTTTATTGGCGATTACACGCAGGTTTCTTAATGCTTCACCAACGTTTCCACTTTTATAATTTATAATACCTATTTCGAATCTAGGGGCCAGAAAAGAGTTGTCGTAAGAGAGCGCGCTTTTGAAGTCATCCAAAGCATTTTGAGTATTTCCGGATGAATGATTGCTTTTACCTGATTTATAAGCATCTATAGCTGATTGATTGTTGGTCCAAAGCATCTTGTTTATAAGTTCATCGACCTTTTTCTTGGCGGCATGATCTCCTCTTTTTTCGTACATAATTTTGCATGTTTTAACCATTCCGTCCAGATCGTTTATCTGTTCTGTCAGTATTATGAGGTTCCAGTGGGTCAGCTTCTGATATTTTCCGCTAAGCCGGTTATCGAGGGCTTTAATATAATATTCTATGGCCTGCTTGTAGTTACGGTTGTTTTTTTCTATTTCACCAAGGTAATAATAGGCATTTCCGTTGGTTGAGTCTTCTTCAACAGCAGCAAGAAAGTGCTCTTTTGCCTTATCCGGGTTTTTGCGCATAAAAAGACGAACACCTGTTGAATATTCACTTGCTATCAGGGTTATATTCATAGTTAAAAATATAAAGATTAAAATTCGTTTCATAATTGATTAAGCCTGGTATCCCCAAAAATATCTATATAAGCACGGTAAATCTATTTGTTAAATGTAGATCATTGAGCTGATTATTGTCAATCGGTAACTTAAAAAAAGGATAATATTTTAGCGGTGTAAAGTATTTGAAAAAAAAACGACTGCATATAATCTGCCATTTGACTAGGGGGATTTATGAAAAAGCAGGTAATTAAGTCGACGGTTGTGGTAGCCGGCTCGACTATGCTAAGCCGCATATTGGGGTTTTTCCGTGATGCTGTTATGGCAAATTATTTTGGAACGGGAGCCTCTTTTGACGGCTTTATTGTTGCATTTCGGATTCCTAATCTTTTGAGGCGTTTTGTTGCAGAGGGAACACTCACGATCTGCTTTGTTCCTGTTTATACCGAATATTTGGAGATTCATGGTAAAGATGCTGCTTTGAAACTCGCACAAAAGACCCTCTCTTTTCTTATTGTCATTCTGACGGTTTTGACTTTGTCGGGGATTGTGTTTTCACCACGGCTTGTAGCACTTTTCGGTTATGGTTTTACAGATCAGACTTTAATTTCGAGTACAATCAGTTTAAACCGAATAATGTTTCCATATATTTTCATGGTATCACTAGTTGCTTTTTGTATGGGATATCTTAACTCTCATCGTAGTTTTTTCGCACCTGCTGTTTCCCCCGTTCTTTTGAATCTTGGCATGATTTTTGGTGCCCTTGTATTGCGGAACTATTTTGAAAACGGATTATGGGGGCTTGCTTTTGGTGTTTTGATAGGTGGCACCCTGCAGGTTGTTCTCCAGCTTCCTTTTATGATACGTAATGGTTTTCGCATGCGGATATCTTTTGATTATAAGCATCCTGGAATTCGTAAAATAGGGTTTATGATATTGCCTGCCATGATGAGCGGAGCTGTAAGCCAGTTGAATCTGCTTATTAATACTGTGTTGGCATCAATGCTACCTGGCGGTAGTGTCTCTTATCTCTATTATGCCGATCGGTTAACTGAAATAGTTGTTGGAGTTTTTGTGGTGTCAATCGCGGGAGTAGCTTTGCCCGAGCTGTCTCGTTATGCTTCACGGAAAGATATGGTGAATTTGCGTTCAGCGTTTGCACGAGCAGTAACCTCTTCGCTCTTTTTTTCGGTACCGGCGTCAGTCGCTTTGATGGTTAGCGGTCATCAGATAATCGAGGTATTGTTTATGAGAGGAGAGTTTGATATGGTATCTGTGTCTAATACTTATAAAGCTCTTTTCTTTGCAAGTGCCGGGCTATTTACCCTAACTTTTTATAAACTTTTAGTTCCAGTTTTTTACTCTCTTCAGGATACCAGAACTCCTTTTATTACAGCGGCAGTGGCCCTTCTGATTAATGCGGTAACCGGATATACTTTGATGCAAACATCGCTTGCGCATGCAGGTTTAGCTCTTTCGAGCGTGGTTTCAATTATGGTTCAAGTTGTGCTTCTGCTTGTGCTATTGCGAAAAAAAATGGGGCGAATCGGTTTTAGAGGCATTATTAAGCCCGCTATAAAATTATTATTTGCTTCTGCAGTGATGGGCGTGTGGCTTTGGTTTGCTCAGGGGCGTTTGGTATGGGGAGAAGATATCGTTACAACAAGAAAAATTGCTCAACTTGTGTTTTTGATAGCATCAGGTGGAATTTTATATATAACTATATGTTATATAATTCGCGTTGATGAGCTAAAAACTGTTTTGAGCATTATCAGACGCAAGATGAAGAGGGTGTAGATTTGAAAAAAGTTTTTCTTGTTTTGTTACCGTTTCTGTTTTTGGTATGCTCATCTGATGCTACAGATGAGCTGACAATTGCTGTGCCTTTTGGTAAAGAGGGTGAATTGCTTATAGAGCAGTTAGATCAATTTTGTCATGAAAAGAACATTAAAAATATTACTTATACCAAACTCCCGATATCGTTAAACGAGTTTGATGATGAATTTATTAATAGTTATTTGAAAACATCAATCTGTGCCGATGTTATTCCTATTAAAAATTGTTGGACGGCGCCTTTAACGGGTATGCTTGAAATACTGGATACTTATCAATTGGATTATGAGCTGGACATGCATCTTGATTCGTATGTCCGTAATAACTATTATTACGATAATACTCTTTATAGCAAGCTGGTGGCTCTTCCTTATAGTGCTGATCCTGTTGTTTTGTATATAAATAAAGCTTTATCCGAAAAATATGGTTTTGATAAGGCTATTAGTTTTGATCAACTTGAAAAGCAATGTCTTGAAGTAATTCAAAAAGAGAAAAACATTGGAAACAGTGTTGAAGGGTTTGTTTTTTGTTACAAACCTAATGGAAAGTTATTCGAAACTGTTTGTGATATGTTGCGATTATCGGATGGTGGGGCAGTTGTGAATGAGTCATACCAATCTACAATTGGCAATAGCGCTGCACAGAATCTTTTTACAAGTATTTCAAGATGGATAGGTACAATAACACCAGAGATTGAAGAAAACGGCAAGATAAATATATTGGATATGATAGGTAAAAATGAAGCTCTTTATGTTTTTGCACCCGCTTCATTTTCATTATCTGATAACAAAAAATTTTTTGCAAAATACAGATTATCCGCTTTTGGATATGAAGGGGGTTCTAAGCTTACGGCAAGGGGTTATTCGTATGGGATCAAAAGAGGTTGTCAACGTATGAATGATGCTTTGAAAATAATACGCTTTATTAGTTCTACAAAACAGCAAATGTTAAGATATAATAAAGGTTTAGCTTTTCCGACATACAAGGAATTTTATGCAGCGTATGAGCAAAACAATAAGTTTTTGGAAGGTATTTTGTCGGACATTTACATGTCTGAATCATGTCTCAGTAAGGATCTGGTATCGAACTATTTTTATGTTAAGGAGCTGTTTATCGATGCAATAATGCCGTGCATAACGAACGGTCAATGCACTGATGTTTCTAACTCTTTTGAATACGAGCTTTTACATTTGTATAACAAGGCGTTTTAGCGTATAACATTTTTATAAGGGCTACACTATTGCTTGTTTTAATTAAAACTCTTTAATCAAAAATATGAAGTGTCATAATGTTGACATTTTACTGCTATTGTTGAGTTTTGATATTAGTGAACTTCGAAAAATTTCCATGTTCCAGAGGGTAACATGGTTTAAGTGCCTATTCTAAAGGAATTTTTCGAAGTTCCTTTGCTGGTCGTCCAGCACTATTTTCTTTAAAAATGGTGCTGGACTGCTTGCATATGCAACCTAGTTGAAAAGTTAATTTTTAGAGGATGCCATTATTTAGATGGAGGAATGATATGAATGAAGACAATATAAGAAAGATGACTCTGTCAGCTGTTTTTACTGTTTTAATAATTGCAGGCTCGTATCTTGTGGTGCCAATTGGTGTGGTTCCAATAGTCTTGCAGAATATGTTTGTGCTGATGGCCGGAGTAATGTTGGGTCCTTTATGGGGTGCGGTTTCAGTATGTGCGTTTTTAGTTTTAGGTGCTCTTGGACTTCCTGTATTTAGTGGAGGCAGGGGAGGTGCCGCTCACATATTGGGACCGACAGGTGGTTATCTTGTAGCTTATATTCCTGCTGTAATAATATGTGGAGTGATAAACTTAAAAAAAAGTAAAAAAATTATATTGATACTATTTTCCATGGTATCGGCTTCACTTGTAATTTATTTGATTGGTGTCACTTGGCTTAAACTTACAACATCTATTTCTTGGGATAAGGCCGTATTTGTTGGTATGTTGCCTTTTTTGCTGGGTGATGCGTTAAAGATTGCGGTTGCCGCATTTATGACTTTTAAACTTTCACCTTTATTAAAAAATCTTGGAATAGGCAACTGATAAGTTATCTGACTCTAAAAATGAAGAGTGTCTTATGAATCTTGAAGTAACTAATCTTTGTTTCGGTTTTGAAAAGAATAATTACCTGTTAAAGAATATTACCTTTAGTGTTAGGACAGGCGAGTTTATTGTGCTTGCCGGGGAAAATGGCTCAGGTAAATCTCTGTTAATGAAACATCTAAATGGACTGCATGCTCCAAGTAGTGGAGCACTTTTATTTAATGGCAAAGAAGTTTCCAAAAACAAGAGTGAAGTCAGACGGAAAGTTGGACTGGTTTTTCAAAATTCGGATGCCCAGTTTGTAGCTCAGACGGTTTATGATGAAATGGCTTTCGGTCCAGAAAATCTTGGTTGGGAAAAAAATGAAATTGAGCGAAAGGTTTCACATTACGCAGATATTTTTGGCATTACACCTTATCTGGATAGGCACCCGCATTTTTTATCAGGTGGTGAAAAGAAGAGGATAGCCATAGCAGCTGTAATGATTATGCGTCCGGATCTGGTTATCTTTGATGAGCCTTTCGCCACTCTGGATTATAAAGGCGTTATATCTGTTTGCAATACTATTGTCGATATCTATAATCAGGGATGCTCGGTTATAGTTATTACACATGATTTGGAAAAAATACTCGCTCACGCAACACGGCTTATGATAATGAAGTCGGGTATGCTTGTTTATGATGGCAAGCCTTCTTTGGAGAAAAGACTATTATTAGATAACAATATCAGGGTTCCTCATGGAAACCGGCGAAGTGTTGAGAGCTGCACATGGCTGGCCTGAATATTTTCCATTATACTTCCGGTAGTAGTATTTTGCATCGTCACAATACACTTCTTTTTTTTCTGGAATTTCTGCTTTTGAGTCTGGTTTTATTTAATACTGATGGTCCGATAATCATGTTATTTATTCCTTTCGTGGTTTTTCTTGTGATTCTTTCCGGAATAGATTACGCATCATTGATTCGCCAGTTGAAAGGCTTTATTTTTCTAGGGATAATAATTGGTGCAGCCGGTTATTATCGGTTGGAACCGGCCTCGGTCACGGAAAGGTTGTTAAGTGGATTATTTGACATGTCACGCTATTTTGTTTTTCTGCTATACAGCATAGTATTTATTTATACTCGTTCTCCAAGGCAGATATATATTATGATTGCCGGACTTTTTAAGTTTATACCTTTTATATCCGGCCGAAAAATTGCATCGTTTTTTTTAATAGTGTTTTCACTTCTTCCAGTTGTTTTCGATACAATCAAAGATGTTCGTGAAAGTATTGTATCCCGATGTGGTTATAGAGGAAGACGCGTATTTATTAATACTTTTTATACAGTATACCCTGTTGTAGTCACTTCGCTTATTCGGTCAGCAAATTTTGCGGATGCACTTATATCACGTTCTTTTACCGCTGATAATACGTTAAGGCAGTATGAAAAAATCACAAGAACCGATGTAATAATTTTTATAATCATCACGATGCTATCTGTTTTGGTTTTTTTTGTTCAATACTCCAATTTTTTTGATTATTCACAAATTTAAACTTAAATTATAAATAGTGATTTCATAAAATTATTATTGTAGTAGGGGATAACATATTTTTAGTGCTTACTATAAATGAATTAATAGCAAGTGCCTTTTTATAAATTCAATTGTTACAGATATAAAATGTTTATTTAAGAATAGGTGCGGTTTTCTT
>DAOTGZ010000169.1:0-6183 GCA_035447445.1 Spirochaetota bacterium
AATTGATCTGATATTTTCGAGAGCCTTTTCTCGGTTGTTAGTTTTATAGAAACTTCTTGCAAGATAAAGTTTAGCCTGCATAATAAAAGGTGAAGACTGAAACAGCGACTCAAGCTCTTCAAACTTTTCTATTGCCATATTATAATCACCGCTGTTATAGGCATTTATTCCTGATTCAAGAATCACGGTGTCTCCAGAAAGGGGAGCCGGGATGTCCATTTGCGACCTATTGCCCGCCAAGTCTGATTTAGTTGAAGATATTTGACCACTTGTATTGTCAACAAGTTGTGATTGATCTGATGCAGTTTCATTTTGCTGGACGGGTTTGATACTTGGTTGTAAGGTCTGTTCGTCTGTCGAACTGTTCTGTGGCTCCGCGATTATTCTGATTATTGCTTCCGAGCTTTTAGGAAAAGCAGGTGTCGAAATTACAATAATACAAATAGTTAATAAAATGGGACATGACCATTTTGATTTTAATAAATATGATATAGTGCAGTTTAAAAAGTTTTTCATTCAAAAATCTCCTCGTCACGAGATAGCGGTGTAATTGCAGACGGCTCTTCTGACTTTTCTCCGGTTGGAGACCAAAGTTCTTCTGATGAATCATCTGCCTTTGTCGGGGCAGAAGCTCCTGGGGAATCACTGCTCATGATTTCGTGGCTTTCTGGCATGATGACCTCTTTAGAGCCTGTGCTTGTTTCAGATGAAATGTCAGGTGATATTTTTTCTTCAGTTTTGGTGTCTGTATCACTAATTGGTGTTGGGAATTTTTCAGAAACAAACGGGGAGGGTTCCGCAATTTTAGGTTCATCTTTTTCAATAATATCTTTGTGCGATGTTAAAGGAGTGTCTTCGGTTTCCGGAAAAACCCTGACTTCATTACTCTCTGTATCTTTTTCAATAAGTTGTTCAGATTCTATCATATCAGCAAAACTTGCTCGCTCTTTGTCACGGCTTATATCTATTTCAAACACATCCCTTGTAGTATTAACGAGGGGAACTCCACCTTTATCCGCGGCTTTTTTCCCCATGCTTATTCCGGCAACTACACCCGCAATAACGGATACAAATATTATCATGCCGAAAAGCTGACGTATGGTTTGTTTTTGACGTACCGGCATTTTTTCGATAAAACGATTAAAAGAAGCCAATATCGTATACACTATTTTCATGGTTAAACCTTTACATGGTAATATTTCGAAATTTCCATTACAGAAAAGCTAATAATCAGAGATCATCGATAATTAGTATTACTCTACATCTTTTAAGATACTCACTATTTTTTAAGTTACTGAATATTCTTCTTACGTCCTTGTATCCAATAACTGGTTTGTTATCCACTGTTTTAAGGGCAATTGTAAAATATGGATGTTTACCTGCTATTTTATGAGAGATGGCGCTCTCCTCATCATAGACGTAGTTAACTATTCCAGATGATCCGCATGATGCTATATTAACCTTATGACGGTTATAAATCTCAAGTCCACCCTCATCAAGTATCGCGGGGAAAAGCTGTGGAGTAAAATCAGTTCCACGAGTATCGATAATTAGTGATGTATACAGAGTCGATTGTCCGTGTTCGGTATAAACAGGAAAATTTTCGTTGTGGTATCTGAAAGGAAGAGTGCTAATAATATCCTTGAACGTTAGTGATGCGTGGCATTGTGCCTTATAGAAACCATCAGGATATTGGCGGAAGGCAACACTATTGTTAATCATAAAAGAAATTTTTTCCCTGGTGTATTCGGAATCATCGAGCAGATGCTCTAGGGTGTATCCTTGTTCGACAGGTATACCAAGAAGAAAAGAGGCTAGTAGCTCTTTGGTGTTTTTCTGTGCCCTTGAATACGAGAGCAGTCTAAGTCTGTTTATTGATCCGGATCCTTTTTTCTTTAAACGGACATCGGCTTCAAAAGAATCCGAAGAGCGTGCTGTAACTATTCCCTTGTCCCATTGAATTGATACCTCAGTGTATGGGCGGTAACCGGCATTCATGGGGACGGTTGCAATAATTAGAAGTATGATAAATAGTTGTTTCATAATATATCTTCCCGAGAAATTCCCTTTCATTATAGTATATCGTATCATTTGTTAAAATATATAAGGTAAAAATTATGTCTCATGGGAAAAATTTGCAAAACATAAAGTTAGGAATATTGATAATAAAAGAATCAACCATTTTAAGATATTATAGAGCGTTATTCCAGGTGTATCTTGATTAAAGAGATACAGGTTCAAATCGTAGATTAGTGCCTCGGTGATAATTGATTCGTATATTATACTTCTTTTCTAGGTAAAGTATATTATCCTTTTTATTTCCGATATACTCTTCATAATTTTGCGCGGGCAGTTCGGCAGAAAACTTTATGTTTTCGTTTGAAGATGAGGGAAGTTTTGCTTCCATGATGTTTCGGTAAAAACGCGATTTTACTAAAAATCCGAATGCAGTATGATAAGGACCCGAAATTACTGATTCGGCGTCAGAGAGTGCGTGAAGACCTATTCTTATGATCTTAGTGCTTAAGGGTTCAAAAATTGCATATATTTGTGCGCAAATGTTTATTGCTTGTTCAAGTGATAGAGGAGTGTATAGCCCCTGCTGGTAGAGCCAGGCGAGTCGAGTATTTTTGATTACAACGGTGGGATATATTCGAAGATCATCAGGATTAAGCTTAGCAGCCGTCTTCGCACTTTCAATATCTGATTGATATGTTGAAGAAGGTAATCCGGGCATTAGCTGTATACCGGTCCTGAAACCGTATTTCCGTAAGAGCTTTAAGGCATTGATGGAATCTTCACGGCTATGACCGCGTTCTGATGAGTATAATACATCGTTGTCAAAGGATTGTACTCCTATTTCAACTGTATCTACACCATAATGTTTAAGCATATTGCAAATAATATCTGATACCGAATCTGGACGGGTTGAAAGACGAATAGAGTGTATATGTCCCGATTTCTTGAGATTACATGCGGCCTTTAAATAGGTTTCCTGTTCTTCCAAAGGTAGTGCGGTAAATGTGCCTCCGAAAAAACCAATTTGTGCAACAAGGTCTTTGTCGGCAACATACTCCATAACTCGTTGATTAATCAATTCGGTTGATATCTGGTTGGATTCGCCTGTTATGCTATGCTGATTGCAAAAGACACACTGATGCGGGCATCCTCTGTGGGGAATAAAGAATGGAATTGTTATGTTTTTTTTCATCAGTGCATAAATATCGCTATATCTAGAAGCAGTGAATTTAATAACTCATTTATTTCTGAATCACCTGGATTTGTCTGGCAAAGTTCAAGACATAGTGTGTAAGCTAGAAGCAGATCACCAATTTCACGATACAGATTTATTAGGTTTACCTTGGATTCTATCATGGAAGGATCAGCTGATAATGATTTTTGATAATAGTACACTGCTTCGTCGTAACGTTCCTCTTGCCACATTAAAGAGGCCTTATTGGAAAGGGATACAGGATCATTAGGGAAAAGAACCAGAGCGTGGTCTACAATTGTCTGAGCATGGTCGTACTGCTCCATCTCGAAGAAACAGACCGCAAGACCATTTAAAGCCTCTGTGGATTCTCGTTTTTCATCGATATAGATATAAAAGAGGCGTGCTGCGTCCTGAAACGAGTCAATTTCCATATTCTCATAGGCGTGCAGAAGTATTAGGTCAACATTACCTGTAAGGTCGACTATTTCATGATGGTCAAAATAATTTGCAAGACGCAGAATATTCTTTTCTTTCATTTCACAGATAGCGGATATATTAGAGTTTTAAAAGGCATAAAATCTGTGTATAAGCTACGACTACTGTTTTATTCTGTCAAACAGATTGCTGATAAACTGGTAAAAATATGAAAGAAGAGAAAAAAATAATTACTATTGATTTTAATTTAAATAGCTTCCGGTCTCAAAAATGGAAAGAGGGGAAATTGGGCCTGAATATTTCCCATTGATCATCACAGAGTCGAAGCTCTCGACTTCGAGACCCATCTCTTTAGCTGAGTGCAGGTAAAAAGAGATGACGTCTTTGATACGCTGTCTAGCTTCAGTTTGAGAGCTTGCGTAACAGCTAATCTCCAGTTCCGGACATGTTGCAATAAAACGGTCTTTGTTCTTAAGCAGTTTCACAGATATGTTCATATTCAATTCCCGATTATATGGTTTTAACCTAAGCGGCATATGGTGATGCATTTTGCCCGTCAAACAGGTGATGCTATTATTACGTAAAGTGAGTAATAATTAGATACTATTATGATTCAGTACAGATTATTGACAACATCTGGGCTCTTCAAACTAGCACCTTTATTCCCATAATACTTATTAATAATCGGATTATATTCTGCTTATCTTGAAAAGAAAGCTGATGGGAAAAAATTTATTTGTTATAGATATTTAATAATAAAAAATATTGACAATAGCAAATATTTATGATATTAATTAAGTAAGGTTGTTGGGAACCTCTAATAAATAACTTTTTTTCAAGGAACTTGCGAAAAATTCCTTTAAAATAGGCATTAAAACAGTGTGACCTTCAGAAATATTGTAATTTTTCGAAGTTCCCTGTTATTACTTTTAAGTTGTTTTAGTATTAATTAAAGCGAAAGAGGCTATATGCAGGATCTTTGTCATGTAAAAGAAGTTATGAAAGAAATTTACAGTTTTGAAAAAGAACTTCGTGAGCAGTCAAGTTTGACAATAAACGAGGCTCTTGTATTATGTTCGCTTCTAAACTCTGATAGCAGTGCTGGTCATTTGGCTTCCGAAATAGGATTGTCTCCGGCGCGAATGTCTAAGGTCCTTTCGTCACTTGAGAAACGTGAGCTTGTAGTCAGATCTTTAGGAGTTCGGGACAAAAGGATTATGGAGTTCAAAATTAGTAATGAGGGGAAAAAACTGATCACGACCTTAAAAGAAAAAAAAGTGAAGGTACCCGATTTTTCGGTAATTTGAAACTATGAAAATTCTAAGTGGAGAAAATAATATGAAAAAGGTGTTGATTGTAGGTGGTGTTGCAGGAGGAGCTACTACTGCTGCAAGGCTTAGAAGGCTTGATGAGAATGCTCAAATTATTCTATTTGAAAGGGGTGAACATGTTTCATTCGCCAACTGTGGTTTGCCCTATTATATTGGTTCCACAATACCGGAAAGAGAATCTCTATTCGTAATGAGTCCGGATGGTCTTGAAAAAAGATTAAATATAAGTGTCAGAATTAAAAATGAAGTAATATCTATTGACCGTGATAAAAAAGAGATTAGGGTAAAAGACATATCAAGTGGAAAAGAATATTCTGAAAATTATGATATTTTACTGATGTCTCCAGGTGCCGAACCACTTCGTCCTCCAATAGAAGGAATTGATTCGAATAAAATTTTTACTCTTCGAAATGTCGCTGATAGCGATAAAATAAAGGGATATTTGGATAAAAACAGGCCAAACGATGCCGTTGTGGTTGGAGCAGGCTTTATTGGACTGGAGATGGCCGAAAACCTTCATAAGTTGGGCATCAAGGTTACCATAGTAGAGATGCTTGACCAAGTTATGGCTCCACTGGATTACGAGATGGCCTGTATTGCACATAATCATTTACGTGTTAAAGGAGTGGACCTGCAACTTGGCGAGCAGGTTAAATCTTTTGCAGAAAAGGGAGACCATATTACGGTTAATCTTGAATCGGGCAAAAGCATAGATACAGGCATAGTGATTCTTTCGATAGGTGTTCGTCCTGAAACCAAACTGGCAAAAGATTGCGGTTTAGAACTTAGCGATAGAGGAGCAATACTGGTCAATGAATATATGCAGACAAGTGATCCGAATATATACGCTGTTGGTGATGCCATTGCATTTACAAATCCATTATCGGGAGTTATTACCAACACACTTTTAGCAGGACCTGCTAATCTTCAGGCTAGAATAGCTGCTGGTAATATTGCTGGGTATAAGAAAAGAACCTATCGTGGTGCGATAAATACCGCAATTGCGAAGGTATTTGATATTACTGCGGCTTCGACAGGCCTGTCCGAAAAATATTGCAAGGCGAATAATATTGCTTACGTTTCAAATATAATTCATGCCGGTGATCATGCGGGTTATTATCCTGGAGCTATTCCCATTACTATAAAAACAGTTTTTGAACCTGATGGTGGTAAATTATTGGGTGCACAGGCTGTGGGGTACCA
>DAOTGZ010000170.1:0-6144 GCA_035447445.1 Spirochaetota bacterium
AAGCAAAATCTAAACGTAAACGAAAATAGGAATGGAATATTATCATGTCTGATATTATAGAGTATACATCTACCGATTTCATTAAAATAGTAGAGTCTGAGGACAAGTTTGGAGTTATCGAAGAGCTTGCCTCGCTCTTTAGTGAGGGTGATGTATGTACCGATATAAAAGCGCTGATTGCAGCGCTTAAAGACCGTGAAAGAATAATGAGTACAGGTATCGGTTTTGGGATTGCTATACCTCATGCTAAAATCGAACAGGTAAAAAACATCTCTTTTGCGGTTGGAATATCAAAAAAAGGTGTTGAATTTGACTCGATGGACGGAAAACCCGTTCATCTGATTATACTTGTAGCTGCTGGCGATAAGCAGCACAAGCACTATCTTTCGCTGATGTCCAATATAATGACCGTACTTAAAAACGACGAGATAAAGGAAAAAATTATCGATAGTACCGACAAGGTTGAAATATTGCGACTTCTGGGTTCCTGTTAAGAGGTTAAAAATGAATTTAACAACGCCTGCTCTGCTTTTTCCCGCTCTTTCACTTTTGCTTTTGGCATATACCAACCGTTTTTTAACCCTTGCTGGCTTGATCCGTAATCTTTGTAAAGAGAGAAGTGTTTCAAACCTTCCCGAAATAGACGGCCAGATAAAAAATTTGAGGAAAAGGATCTATCTTATCAAGTATATGCAGTTTTTGGGTATCGCTAGCCTTTTCTTTTGTGTAATAAGCATGTTTTTCCTTTTTTTAAACAAGGAGCTTATGGGCGAAATTGTTTTCGGAATAAGCCTTGTGCTAATGATGGCATCACTTGGATTTTCGATGAGAGAAATCCATATTTCTGTCGATGCTCTCGATATCCAGCTTAAAAGTTGCAAGTGATTTTTGTTTTCAGTGTTTGCTTTTATTTGTGGTTTCTGTTTTTATGAGTAGAAATCAGTTATAAAAGCAATCTAACACAGTAAGGGGCGTCTCTTTTGGGATTCTTGTCCAGCAGGTTGGTCTTGCCCCTCGTAAAAGTTCATACCCCAGCTGTTTATGAAGTACGGAAAACCAAAGAAGTGGTGAACAAAAGCAGCATGAAAAACTGGTCTGACAAACTCCTTGACCCCATTCATAAATTCCTCGAAGAAATCCATTGCTAGAAACAACATATACGACAAACTATAACAGTAAAGATTGGCTATGTCCTTCAGTTTTCTTTTCGTAATACTCGAAAATCGAATATGCACTGATTTATAGTTTGTACCTCTTTCTTGGTACCTGTTAAGTGTATCGTTGCATACTGGATTCTTAGCCAGTTTTTTTGAATACATATCCAGAACTGTATTCATAACATCCGATATATCCATATTATACTTCTGTGCGTAATTTTCGATTTTTTCCAACTTACTGACTTCGACATCTATTGATGTCCTAAAATCTGTAATTTCCATTTATAACCTCCAGATTATTTCTATAAATGTATACTGGTCTAAAGGGAGTTTTGTTAAAATAATTTTATATTTTTTTACCGTTCATTGCCTGTTTTCTCTTACAGTGTGGGTATTTATTTTTACAAACGGTCTTTTCTGTTCTTCATTTTATAAAGTTTAAACAATTGAGCAGTCTTTTAGTGAATTGTAGACCTTTTTGGATGATTAGCACGAATATCCATAAACAAATCACTAATACTGTAGAGTTTTGGCGACATGAAGTTTAAAAGGTCTTTTAGATATTTGTATAGAGTACATCGGTTATTGACGCATGCTGTTCAAAATGTGGTGATTTTTTCTTAGTTTCTTATATTAATAAGTAATTGAATAACGATTTTTTGAATTTCTTTGATAAAAAATCTATGTTACACTTGTAATTCATTGACATTGTTGGTATAATCTAATTAGTTGACACAAGAAACAAATAGTGGGGGTTGTAATGTTTAAAGAATATAAAGATTTAGATGATAAGTTTAAAAAGCGGATTGTTAGCCAGGGGCATGGCTTTGTCTGTCTGGACGGGTATGAAGATCAGTTTTATAAAATTGAATCTTACGACAAAATGGATCCTTTTTTTATGACATTAACCAGCCCTGAGGATCATTGGATTTTTATTTCATCTACAGGAGGTCTTACAGCTGGTCGTAAAAATTCTGATAACGCCATCTTTCCATATTATACCGATGATAAGGTTAGTGAAAATCATAAAAATACGGGTAGCAAAACAATAATTCGTGTTAAAGATGAAAAACCGGTAATTTGGGAGCCTTTTAGTGATCGCTACTTTGGTGTTTATGATATTAAACGTAATCTTTACAAGAACCGTTTGGGCAATATCCTTGTTTTCGAAGAGATAAATTTCGACTTGGGACTTGTTTTTACAAATGCATGGAGCAGCAGTCCAAAATATGGTATAGTAAAGATCTCGAACATAGCAAATATATCCAATAGAGAAATATCTTTCTCAATTATTGACGGTATACGTAATACCCTGCCAGCGGGTGTAACCGAACAGGTTCAGTCACAGATGAGTAATTTGCTTAATGCGTACAAGAGAGCAGAGCTTGCTCCAGTGAAAAAATGCTTGCTTGGAATATTTTCTCTAACAGCAACGCTGACAGACCTTGCGGAACCAAGCGAATCCCTAAAATCAACAACGTGGTGGCATGCCGGTTTTGAACCCGATGCTGTGCTTCTCTCTTCTTCGCAGCTAGATAGATTCCGCAAAACCGGCATGGTAGATACCGAAAATGATATAAAAGGAAGCCGAGGGGCGTTTTTTGTAAAAAAAGATTACGAGTTGCCGGCAAATACCAGAGCCGATTGGATTATGGCAGGAGAGGTAAACCAGACTCATACATCAATATGTTCCCTTATGAAGTTTCTTGATAACAAGAATAATAACCATTACGGCGAAGTTATGGACGACATAAACTTGGCCTTAAAATCGTTGGAAAAAATAATCGGAGTCAATGACGGTCTTCAGATGACTGGTGATATGATGACTTCGGTGCATCATAGCGCTAATGTTCTTTTTAACGTTATGCGTGGAGGATATTTTAATAATGGATATATGATACAAATGGAAGACTTATCTTCTTTTATTAAAGAACATAGCAAAGAGACTTATCGAAAGTTTGAAAGCTTTTTGACATCTTTTGCAGGCGAGGTGCATTTTTCCGATGTTGTCGAATCTGCAGATCAATCAGGAGACTCGGATCTTTCAAGACTGGTTCGCGAATACCTACCTGTTACGTTTAGTCGACGTCATGGTGATCCAAGCCGTCCATGGAACAAGTTTTCAATAAATACCCGCAATGAAGACGGTAGCGCACGTATCGATTATCAGGGGAACTGGCGTGATATCTTTCAAAACTGGGAGGCGCTTCTTTTCAGCAATCCGCGTTTCGCGGAAAATATTTTTTGCAAGTTTTTAAATGCTGTTACGGCTGATGGATACAATCCTTATCGTATATCTCGCTCAGGAATAGACTGGGAAAAACCCGAGCCTGAAAATCCTTGGGCAAATATAGGGTATTGGAGTGATCATCAGATAATTTATCTTTTAAAACTGTTGGAGCTTGAGCAGAAGTTTAACCCGGATTCGCTAAAAAATATATTGAATAGGCCCATATTTACTCATGCCAATGTTCCGTATGAAATTAAGAAGTTTGAAGATGTGGTAAATAATCCATACGATACAATAGTTTTTAATGAGCAAAAGGATGATTTGATTGCCGAGCGTGTATTAAAATTTGGATCTGATGGCCGTCTTCTCTTCGCGTCGGAAGGTGAACTGGTACATACTAGTATGGTTGATAAGTTGTTGATTCTTCTTCTGGCCAAGATGAGCAATTTGGTCCCTGATGGCGGTATCTGGATGACCACCCAAAGGCCGGAGTGGAACGACGCAAATAATGCTCTTGTTGGCAAGGGGGTTTCTGTTGTGACTCTATCCTATTTGTATCGGTTTGTTGGCTTTTTTTCACAAATTATAAGCAACAATGATGAAGATTTGTATAATATAAATAGTGAAAGCTATAACTGGTACAAGTCTGAAGATAAGGTTTTAAACACATATAGAACAGCTCTTGAAAAAGGATTTGATGATAAAAACCGTTTTGCGTTTATGCGTGAATCCCAAAAATCAGCTGATGAGTATCGTGAAATACTATATAAAAAGGGTTTAACAAATTCTGTCATAAGTATATCTCGAGTTGAGCTAATTTCTTTTATTGAAAATGTAAATGCCTATTTGAAAAAAAGTTTAGAAAATAGTATTCGTGAAGATGGGCTTTTTCATGCTTACAATACCTTGGAGATAAGAGGAGAAAGTGCTGTTATATCACGACTTTACGAAATGCTCGAAGGCCAGGTTGCCGGTATCTCATCCGGGCTCCTAAATGCACAACAATCTGATACAATTTTCAATGATCTTAAAAAAAGTTCGATGTACAGAGAAGATCAACATTCATATATGCTTTATCCAAACAGAGACCTAAAGGGCTATCTTGACAAAAACAGATTTGATTATGAGAAAATTTCAAACACCTCTCTTAAAGAAAAGTTACTTAGTGGTAAACTCAAAACAATAATCGAAAAGGATGCCAATACTATTTGTCATTTTAACAGCAGTTTCAGAAATGTTGGCGATCTTAATCGGGCAATTGAGAATTTGAACCAGTTTGAGAATGATGATGTTGTAAACTCAAATGAGAAGCAGATATTAAACCAGCTTTTCGAAGAGGTATTTAATCACGCTTCTTTTACGGGCAGATCGGGTACATTTTATGCTTACGAAGGGCTTGGCAGCATCTATTGGCATATGGTTTCCAAGTTGTTGCTTGCCGCGCAGGAGACTGTTTTTGTGGCAACGAATAATGATTTGGCTAAAAAACTAGCCAATAGATATTTTGATATTCGAAATGGCATCGGGTTTAACAAGTCTCCAGAAGTGTACGGAGCATTTCCAGTTGATCCATATTCGCACACTCCCTGGGGAGCAGGTGCCAAACAGCCGGGGATGACGGGGCAGGTAAAAGAAGAGGTTCTAACTCGCTTTGCTGAATTAGGACTTCGAATCTTGGAAGGTGAGATGGTTTTTGATGATACCTTAGTCAAGGAAGAGGAGTTCCTTAAAAACGATTCAGATTTTACATATTATAATGAAAAAGGCCAAGAGTGTTGCTTAAAACTAAGCGCGGGGAGTTATGGATTCACGTTTTGCCAACTTCCGATTGTTGTGCATAAAAAAAATGATTCGCACCGATCTTCTATAAAGTTGTTTATGCATGACGGAACAGAGAAAAATATTGAAGGCAACAGAATTAACAAACCGCTTTCTGCATCTGTTTTTTCCAAAGAAGCTATTTGTGAGAGAATAGAAGTTATCCTTTAAACAGCTTCAGCAATTTTATTTTCTCCCACATAAATATTTGTGGGAGAAAAGATCTTCTTTCCAGAAATATGTACTAGGTAAAAAAATATTGATTTTAAAAACTTTATTGACTATCAATTTAAATATATAATATGGTGGCTAATTAAAAATTGCAACTGATTTGTTTAGAGAAAGTCTGTTTTCTGTGGTTGTTTATTTATATCGTATTAAAATGTGATAGAGAGGTTGATATTGTGAAATTTTTATCAAGAGGGTTATTTGCCGCTGTTTGTTATATTGTTATATCTATTTTTTCCTTAAACTTAACAGTGTCGGCTTTTGCGGATAGCGAAGAAAACGAGGAGCAAATCACTATTGATTGGGTTGCTGGCCCAGCTGATGCCGATATTGGAAATTTGGCAAAGTTAAAGTTGCCTGAGGGGTATGTTTTCGCGAATGGCGATGATACACGGAAAATAATGGAGTATTATGGAAATCAGATAACCGACAGGGAGTTGGGGTATATTGCACCTCAGGATCAGTCTTGGTTTATGGTTTTCGAATTTGAAGAGACCGGTTACATAAAAGACGACGAAAAAGAAAATTTGGATCAGGATGCAATACTTGATTCAATAAAAGAGGGTACAAAACAGGGAAACGAATGGCGCAAACAGAATAATATACCGGAAATGGAAGTCGTTGGCTGGCACACTGCCCCTTTTTACAATGCAAAAACAAATAATCTTGAGTGGGGCATTGAATTTTCGAGCAACGGGAATCAGGTAATTA
>DAOTGZ010000171.1:0-6090 GCA_035447445.1 Spirochaetota bacterium
GAAACGGCAGCGACTGATTTTCATGTAATTTAATATCTATCAATCGGGGAGCTTAGAGTGAATCAAGATTCTTTGTTTTGTACAATGTTTGGTAAGGCAATAGATTCGGAACCGTTAAGTAGTGAAAATCTTAAAAAGATAAACGAAAAACTGAATCTGCCAATTTTTCTAAAAGAGTTATTACATTCAGATGGATTTGGCGGGTATGCAGATGATTTTTTATGGACGTGTGATCCAACATATCTTATGAATTTCACTCAAAATGCAATTTCCTCGGATTATTCTGCTATACCTTTTATGAGAACCTCCTTTGGAGATATTATTTTTTATTTAAGAAAGGACAATACCGATATTTTTCATTTTTGCGCGCTAAATTTTAGACACCGTGAACTGGTTCATCTTTTTAACGGTTCTTGCGAAGATTTTTTTAACACGATATTAACCGAATACGGATTCTTGTTTCATAAACTTAAAATTAACTTGGATCTTTACTGGTTTACATTCGAAAAACTTGGCGCAGCTGACAGGAACAGCTGTTATGGTTATATAACTGAACCAGCAGATGGAGGAAAAGACTGCCCAGAAAATATTACAAAATACATTGTTTCAGAATATTTTGAAAAGGCATCTGCTATGATAAAAACTCCACTCGGCATACATATATAACCGAAATCGGCACAGTTTTCTCAATTAATATTTCTTGAAAAATTTTATACTTCATATTTTTATTTTACTTGCAATCTGAACTCGAAAAGATATAAATGTGGCGGGTTTTTGATACTTTTTACTCTTTTTTTGTTATAAATATAAAGAGTCTTATTGAAGTATTATTTAAGAGCCAAATAATGTATTCCTCTGCTTCACACAATTTAAGGAGAAAATAATGAAAAAAGCCGTAATCTGTCTTTTTATACTGATTCTTGCCACTGCAGGTTGCTCAAAAGCTTCAGATGCTATTGACGATGCTATTGATTCTACCTCTTCAGCCGTACCTGGATATGCCGAGATGGCAAACGTGTTAAACGATTATACCGACATTCAGGAAAAATATCTTAAAGATCTAAAAAATGTCGACAGCCCTGAAGACCTGATCAAGGCTTTAGAGACCTATACTGAAAACATGATGAAGATTGTACCAATGATGCAAGAGTTGTCTGAAAAATATCCTGAGCTATCAGAAGTTGATCCTCCAAAACACATTCAAGAAAGACTTGATAAGATTGCAAACGAAATTCAGGAAGAGGCGCCGAAAGCTGTGATGGAATATCAGTCTGACCCTAAAGTTCAGGAAGCCTTTATGAAGATGGCAAGCGTGATGGGCCAGAGCATGGAAGAAGCTGAGGGCGAAGAGTAAAAAAAATTACATTTATCAAGAATTTTTAAAAGAGAAAGAGCGCCTATGGTGCTCTTTTTTATACTAAGCTTTTAATAACGTTTGATTCATAAAAAAATCAGTAGTTCCAATGCATCAGATCACAAATACTGCCACGGTTGGCGGTAAACTCGGATCGTGCTTCCTCGATCTCATTCTTGATTGCCGAAAGCTCCTCATCTAGAGACACCGTGGCCGAGGCAGCACGCACAAGCCTCTCCCTTATTTCAGGAGGAATTTCGCCCTTATATTTGTATTTTAGCCGGTGCTCCACTGTTGCCCAGAGATGCATAGCGTGGGTTCTTATCTGAAACTCTATACGAACAGGTTTAACTCCGTCAATGGTCTCTACAAGATAATTTGACATTAAATGATACGATCTGTAACCACTTGATTTTGAGTTATGAACATAATCTTTTTCCTTTATTACATCAACATCCCTGCGGTTGCGAAGCATTTCAGCAACAACAGCAATATCGTCAACATACTTGCATAGTATACGAATTCCGGCTATATCGTAAAGCGCTTCTAGATTTTGTTCATTAATGTTTTCCAGCCCTATCTTGTCTATTATACTTTGACAGCTTTTCACCCTGCCAGTAACAGACTCAATTGGCGAATGGAGCCCTTTTTTGCGATACTGTTGCCTGATTCCTTCAAGCTTGATTATAAAGGTCTGAACGGCAAGATCGTATGGCATAAAGAACTCTTCGAAATTAAACTGTGTCTGATTTTGAATAAGCAAATCACTCGCCATAATTCACCGCCCAATATCCAATAAAATAATTATACTATAAATGTGCACTCAACAAACATTAAATCATGAGATTATCAGTTTTTCAAGGGTTTTTAACAAATAAGAGAAAAATTTACAAAATAGATGCTTAATTTACTAATCAGTGGTTATTGAAAATGCAAATTAAGTAAATAAAGGCACATTCTTGATAGATGTATAAAAAAAGGGGGGTTGCCCTAATATGCGCCCCCCATTTTTTATATTACTAAACTGAAAAAAGCTTTGTTGAAAATTCTCAGTTCTTTATCGCGATCATGAAAACATTTACAGCCGGATCAAGTTCTTTGGATTTTGTTACCACATCATCAAGAGAATAGGTCGTATCGCTACCTGTAAGGGGAGCTGCGTCTCCAATACATATTACCAAACGTAATGGTGCACTGTCCCACCATGTCGCACGGTCGATTGTTTCATAAATACCGTCAAATACTGATTCACGCCAATCGCCACCACCTGTAGTCTCAATTTTGTCAAGTTCTCCCTTTATTGTGTCATGATCCGATGTTAAATCCACGAAAGAGAACCATTCACTACCATCGACATTTTTGTCACCGTATGTTGCAAGCCCAAGACGAGCATTATCAGGTAATTCATCAATAATAAGATTCAATCCTTCAACAACAGCATCGATATCATCTTCCATACTACCTGTTTTATCTATAAGCAACATAATCTCTGCCTCGATCTGTCCCTGTGCATATTGTTTTATAACCTGAACAATCTGCTCCGGCACATCCTCAGCATCTTCTGCTTCAATGATTTTTCCACCAGTCTGATCCGCAATTTGCTTAAACTCATCATAAACATCTTCGTAGTTACCTACAATAGCTTTAAGACCTTCAAGGTCACATGCTGTAATAACACTTAGAACAGAAACAAACGTAACCACCATAAAAAATTTCAATAATCTTTCCATTTCTTCACCCCAATTTATTACTACTTTTATAAAAACAGTAGCAAAATACCAAATTTAACCTATAAAACAGATAACCTATACCAAAACGCTACTTTTTTTTAAACTAATGATTACGAAATGTCTATAAATTTTAATTTATATTGATCTACCAATCATTTAATGTTAAAAACTGACTAGCGTTTTTTTCCGAACAACAAGCATGGCAACCTACAAAATATTCAATGTTTTTCACCAAAGATGATGAACAAGATTCTGAATCTCTTCGCTATAGATAGCATTCATACGGTCTATCTCGTTTTGGGAAAGTTCATTATGCGAAAGAGTCTTTAAATTGCTTATCAGATGTTCCACACGTGATGCCCCGGGTATAATAGTGGACACCTCGGAAAAAGACAAGATCCATTGAAGTGCACGAGGAGCAAGATTCTCTTCATCAGGAAAAACTTCGCGCAATCGATCCACAGCCTTTACACCCTTGCTATAGTCTATTCCCGCGAAGGTTTCACCTTTGTCAAACCACTCCCCGTTACGATTAGAATAACGATGATCAGATTTGTCAAAAACTGTATCCAGAGAAAATTTTCCTGTTAACAGACCACTGGCAAGAGGAACACGCGCAATAATTCCGATCTGTTTTTTTTTGGCCTCTGAAAAGAACAACTCTGATGGACGTTGCCTAAAAAGATTAAAAATAATTTGGACAGTTGTTACGTTATCGTATTCGATCGCCTTAAGAGCCTCCTCCACCTTTTCGACACTAACCCCAAGATTCAAGATTTTACCTTCATCTTTAAGCTTGTCAAAAAGTTCAAAAATTTCAGGTCGATAGTATACTTCAGTTGGGAGACAGTGAAGCTGAATAAGATCAAGAGTCTCCAAACCGCTATTTATTAGGCTGTTTTCGACAAATTTTCTTAATGCCTCTGGCGTATATCCCTCCGCCACATGAGGATTTATAAAACGACCACATTTTGTAGCGACATAAACGCGTTCACTTCTTGAACGAACTACCCTGCCAACCGCTGCTTCACTCTTGCCATCTTCATATACATCAGCGGTATCAATAAAGTTTATTCCCCGATCAATTGCTTCGTTTATTATCTTTTCAGCATTTGCATCATCAAACCCGCTGCCCCAGCGCCCTCCTACCTGCCATGTGCCAAGCGATACCTCTGATACATCAAAACCAGTTTTGCCTAATTTTCTATAGTTCATCTTTACCCCCAGAATTTCCTTTATTTTTTTAAAACGACAAAGAAGCTTTTCTTTATTGCCGTTTTTAAAAGTTCTTAAAATATTGTCCAAATAGAAGTAAAAAAGTTCATTTTATAATTTCATAACATATATATTGGCAAATTTCTAGATTTTTTCATAGAACTTTTTTAATACAGAATAATATAATGGTAATTATTAGGTAAACAAGACTTCAGTTTGACTAATAATCTTATTTCTTAACCTTTAAAATATTTTGTTTCATTACAAGCTCATTGTTCTGACAAGAAAGGCCTAAAAATGAAAATTTCTTGTTGCAAAGAATAATGTTAACGATTATCATTATCAAATACAATATATAAAAGAGGAACCTAAATGAAAGCAGTGGAAATAGCAGAAAACATCTATTTTATCGGAGCAAACATAAAAAACGGGGATCTATTTGAGGGCATGTGGCCGATACCGGACGGAGTATCCCTAAACTCATATATTGTTAAGGGAGAAAAAACAGCGCTTATTGACCTTGTTCGTGACTGGGATAATGCCCCGGGGGCTCTAAAAGAACAACTGGCCTCCTTGAATATCGATATCAACAATATTGACTATCTTGTACTGAACCATCTTGAACCAGATCACACTGGATGGTTATGTGAATTTTTAAAGCTTAATCCCAAGGTAACAATACTTACAACTCAGCTTGGAAAAAACTTGGTAAAGGGATTTTATAAAAATGAGGACAACGTCCAGATTGTAAAAGATGGAGAAAAACTGGATCTAGGAAATAATATGGAACTGACCTTTTACACGGCTCCAAACGTACACTGGCCCGAAACCATGGTCACTTATAATGAGAAGTCGGGAGTACTGTTCTCATGTGACGCTTTCGGATCATACGGCTGTGTAGACAACCCTTTTGATGATCAACTGGATGATGAGAAACACGCTTTTTACGATAGGGAATCACTTCGCTACTATGCAAATATTGTAGCGAGTTTCTCTCCATTTGTACAAAAAGCAATAGATAAACTCGCCTCTTTGGACATAAAGATGATTGCTCCTTCACATGGCATTATCTGGCGAGAAAATCCCTCGGTAATAATTGAGCGATATAGACGATTCGCCGAATACATGAACGGCCCAGCCGAACCTGAAATCACCATAATATGGGGCTCAATGTACGGTAATACGGAATCCGCTTTGGCGCCACTAATTGATGGTATAAAATCAGAAGGAGTAACTGTACACCTGCATCAGGTACCAAATGAAGACGTATCCTTTCCACTGACTTCGGCCTATAAATCAGCCGGTCTTGTTTTCGCGATGCCTACGTACGAATACCGTATGTTTCCACCTGTTGCTGCGGCTATTGATATGTTTGGGCGAAAACATCTAAAGAACAAAAAAGTGCTGCGTATCGGGTCGTATGGCTGGTCAGGTGGTGCTCAAAAAGAATTTGATTCAATTACAGCTGACTATAACTGGGACTGTCTTGAACCTGTCGAGTGGCAAGGCGGATGCGATGAGGATACTAAAAAGATAATTTATGAACAGGGTAAAAAGCTGGCAAAAACAGTAAAAGAGTTTTGTGGCGCATAATTTGATGAAACTAAAATAGTATTAACATCGATATAATATTTGTTACTAATTTTAAGTATGTCGGGAACAAACGCGATAAAATATAATTTATGTAACGAATTATTACTCTTTATGTGTTTTAATTTTATAATCACTTTTTATAACATAATTTACAGATCCCGATACGGAGTGTTCAAGACATGTTATAAAAAGTGATTA
>DAOTGZ010000172.1:0-6040 GCA_035447445.1 Spirochaetota bacterium
GACCCTGCAGTATTGTGATAATATTCAAATTGTAATTTTAATAAGAGGATAATGATATTGAATAAATTTGCAAAATTACTTATTGCTTTTTGCCCACTGCTTGTATTTTTGATTTTGTTAGTGTTATATTTTAAATATGTTGAAGAGATATTATATTACTATTTCGATTGTGGATGTTTTACTCATGGCATTAACTATAATGTCGCATCAATTATTGTTTTATCATTAGTAAATTTTTTGTATATTGTTCTCTTTGTTCGATATGCAGGGTGTCTAAGAAATAAATCCAAAATAGTGTATTTGTTGGTAAATGTTTTGATATCCACTCTTTTTTTAGTTATAGTGGTTTATAACTAAAACACATCGTGAGTAATTATATATATTAAGTTTTCATATTTGGATAGCATTTTAAAAAAATGGTATTTCTAATCAATGATCAGGGGTGACAAGCAAGTGGTTACTATACAAACAGAGCGTCTTATAATCCGTGATAATCTTAAAAAAGATTTAAATGATCTTTACGCGCTAACGTCAGATCCTGTTGCCATGCGGTTTATGAAAAGCACAAAAATTGAATCCATTAGCGAAGCAAAGAAAAACCTAAAACAATCCATAAACGAATCCAAAAAAAAGAATCGTGAAAAATACTATTTTGCCATGATTAACAGAAGTACAAATGAATACATCGGTGCAATAGGCTATATCGTAGAAGCTGTATATCCGCAAGGTAAACTTGTCGAGCTCGGTTATTTTATCAAACAGCAGTATTGGCGAATGGGGTATACAACTGAGGCTGGATCGGCTGTTATCAAATTTGCTTTTGAAAATGATAATGTAATAAAGATTGTTGCGGCATGCTTAAAAGAAAACTGCGCATCCGAGAATACCATGATAAAGCTTGGATTTCGAAAAGAGGGAGAGCTTAATAATTATCAGTTTCATGAAAACATCTGGAAAACCCGTGTTTTCTATGGATTGCTAAAAGAGGATTACCTTGCAGGCTGACTTTTACCCATGTTTATTATCTTGCAAATGTCTGATACTAAGCCCCCTAAATCCCCCAAAGGTGGACTTTTAATAGTTATTGCACAGAACTGTATTTATAATAAAATATAGATATGCTAAATAATAAAATAAAAGTAAATTTTACCTAAATGTGTTTTTGAATTTGCAAGACAAAACAGATAAAATCTAGCTGTTTCTGAGCAATAAACATGGTCACAATCTGCATTATTGGGAAAAGATGAATTAGAAGCCCCCTTTGGGGGTTGGGGCATATAGATTAAAATTTTTGTGCTGGAAATTTATTGACAGTTATTTAAAAGTAAACTAATTCATAATTTATATGCCGTGATTAGTTACAAACAGGTTAGAATCTGCTGTTTGCCAAAGCCTTTAGCTATAGTATAAATTGCTTGGGTACAAATGTATAAATAAATAACTTCGATACAAAATATAGATTCGAGATATATTACAAGGAGGATTAAATGTTTGGTTTTAAATTTATCAAGTTTCAACCGACGGATTACGTACTGAGATATAAAAACGGAAAGATAGTCAAAGAGGGGTTGGGGCTCTCTTTTTTCTATTATGCCCCCAGAACATCGCTGGTGTCGGTTCCGATTGGAAGCGCCGAGGTGCCCTTTATATTTGAAGAGGTTACTACCGATTATCAGGCGATAACCATTCAGGGAACAGTAACCTACAAAATAGCAGAGCCAAAAAAAATAGCCGAATACCTGAATTTTACTCTGGACTATACCGGTAGCTCTTATCTGTCCGATGACCCGCAAAAACTGCCACAGCGGATTATCAATGCTGTACATGTTCTTACCAAAAAAGAGATGCAAAACCTCTCTCTAAGAGAAGCAATAAGATCATCGGAAGCTCTAGTCGCGTCGGTTTCACAAGGACTTGGCAAAAGTACCGAAATAACTTCATTGGGTATCAAGGTTCTTGGAATATCCATTTTGGCTATAAAGCCCAATAAAGAGACAGCGCGCGCGCTTGAGGCCGAAGCCCGTGAGCAGATTTTAAAAGAGGCGGATGACGCGATCTATACAAGACGTAACTCGTCCGTAGAGCAGGAGCGCAAGATAAAGGAAAACGAGCTAAATACAGAAATAGCGATCGAAAATAAAAAGCGTCAGATCAAAGAGACCCAGATGGAAGCCGAAAAATCGGTTCAGCAAAAAAAACATGAGCTGCAACAGTCAGAGATGCTCTTTAGTATCCAGCAAGAGGATGAAAAGAAGAACCTTGTTTCAATTGCTGTACAAAACGCGCGTGCAGAGGCCGATGCGAGTGCGTATGCCATTTCGGCAATGATGAAAGCTTTTGAAGGGGTAGATACCGGAGTTATACAGGCGCTTGCGTCAACCGGAATGAACCCTCAACAGTTAATAGCTTCTGCGTTTCAGGGTTTAGCCGAAAAAGCGGACAAAATTGGCCAGCTCAATATTTCGCCAGAGCTTTTAAATGAAATACTAAAAAAAAGTGATCGAAAATAATCAAATCAATGGAACCTTTAAGTGAAAATAAGATTGTTATCATTACCCGAAAAACCAGACTTGATGATTTAATTGCGCGTTTTAATTCGGTTTCTCAGGCAAAATTTTATGTTGAACATCTTGGTGCCGATTTTTCTGATTACGAGAAAGAGCATAATGAGTATATCCTTGCAGTAAAGCAAGCGTCCGAACTTCTTTCGGCTATTGGACGTATACATGTTCTTGACCGCGAGTACCTTACCAATTATATATTTGGGCCTAATGATGTAGTGGTTGCCATTGGTCAGGATGGTATGGTTGCTAACACATTAAAGTATTTGTCCGGTCAGTCGCTTTTGGGTGTCAACCCATCGCCTGACAGGTGGGATGGTGTTTTGTTGCCGTTTTATGTCGAAGATTTACCGCTTGTTTTGCCCGAAGTTATACGTGGTCAAAGGGGGCACAAAGAGGTAACAATCGCGGCAGCCAGATTAAACGATAATCAGGAGTTGCTTGCTGTTAATGATTTCTTTATCGGACAAAAGAGTCATGTATCTTCTCGTTACAAGATTGAGTACGCGGGTCTTACCGAGGCTCATTCATCCAGTGGTATAATAGTCTCAACAGGTCTAGGTTCTACTGGATGGTTCAAAAGTATTCTGGCTGGAGCACAGGGTGTTGTCGGAAAAATCTCCGGAAACGATTTTAATATTGAATCTAACGACGATTTTTCATGGGATTCCGAATATCTCTATTACTCGGTAAGAGAGCCGTTTCCCAGTAATAATACCGGAACAGAACTTGTCTTTGGAAAAATTACAAAACAGCAGCCGCTAAAGATAACTTCACAGATGTCAGAAAACGGAGTAATATTCAGTGATGGCATCGAAAAAGATTTTTTGGAATTCAATTCGGGAATGGAAGCCGTAATAGGATTATCCGAAAGAAAAGGATTTCTGGTTGTTTGACGATGATAAGTTACAGTGCGCTCAATTACCCAAGTGAACTTTTATTTTTTGAAGTAATCCGATTAGTATTATTAAACGAGTTTCCCATTAAAAACAACAGATACTAAATATCGGTAATCTTTAATAATTAACTTTTTTTCGATGATCTCTGTCAGGTTATAAATGATAAACATTACTACTGAAAAAGTTCCCATAAAAATGTGGCTTGATGAAATAGAAGATGGAGCCATGCAACAGGCAAAAAATCTCGCTAATTTGCCTTTTGTATTTAAGTGGATTGCCCTAATGCCTGACTGTCATCAGGGGTATGGCATGCCTATCGGTGGAGTTCTTGCAGCCTATCAAGTTGTTGTGCCTAACGCTGTTGGTGTAGATATCGGATGTGGAATGTGTGCTGTCAAGACATCCCTGAAAAATATTAATTCTGATCAATTAAAAAAGATAATAAGCCTTATTAGAGCCCGAATACCGCTTGGATTTAATCATCATAAACATCCGCAGCAATGGCAGGGTTTTGATAATGCACCGGATATACCGATTATACAACAAGAGCTACAAAGTGCACAGTATCAGTTGGGAACACTTGGCGGTGGTAACCATTTCATAGAGATGCAAAAAGGGTCTGATGGCTTTATCTGGATAATGCTTCATTCTGGATCTCGAAACTTTGGTCTAAAAATTGCCACCGAGTATCATAAAAAAGCTATGTATTATTGCGCTCAAAATAAATATCAACTTACAGATAGTAATCTGGCTTATCTTCCAGTAAAAACAGAAGAGGCCAAAGAGTATTTTGAAGCGATGAACTTTGCTCTTGAATTTGCAAGGGAAAGCCGCCTAAAAATGCTTGAAGTGGTGAAAGATGCTGTAGCATCAGTTTGCATAAACGTATCTTTTGACGAAACTATTAATATTCACCATAACTATGCTGCCTTGGAAAGGCACTATGGGCATGACGTCATTGTTCACAGGAAGGGGGCAACTTCTGCGAGAAAGGGGCAGATTGGAATAATTCCTGGTTCCCAGGGAACCAGAAGCTATATAGTCATTGGTAAGGGTAATCCAGAATCATTTATGTCTTGTTCTCATGGGGCGGGTCGCAAAATTGGGCGTAAAGAGGCTCAACGCAAACTTGATTTGAAACATGAAAAAAAAATTCTTGATGATCAAAGGATCATACATTCAATAAGAACTGTCAAAGATCTTGACGAAGCGTCGGGTGCGTACAAGGATATTGATACTGTAATGAAAAACCAGCAAGATCTAATTGATATTACCGTCAGCCTTGTACCTCTTGCAGTGATAAAGGGGTAGATGCTCAAGCACTCACTTTCCAGAGTTAATATCCCTCAACTGTGCCTCCAGCTTGTCCAGATAATTAAGTTGAACCGCTTCGTTTCTGTAAAAATTAAAACTGTGATTGTTAAGCACAATTTTATATTTAATTATACCATTGTATTTATCAGAAACTGTTTTGTGTATCTGTCTAATGCTCTTGAAAGGAATAAACAGAAAGCTGCCCGCTATTGCAGGATCCTTGACTGTCTTGACGGTATGGCTACCATGAGTGATTACTGCAAGTTCTTTGCCATTTGCAACATGAAGGGTTCCCGCTATTTTCGGTTTCAAAAGCATTTGAAATAAAAACCGATGCAATTTGTACGCAGCATATCGTATATCGATATCGTCATGATAACCGATTATTTTAAAATCTTCGTTCTCTTTTTTTAGTTCATCATAGATGTTTTTGAAAAACAGGCTTGTATCTGTCGAAACAGTTTTGTATTGAGCGATATCAATCGGTGCTTGTTCTTTTATGATTGTATCTCGAACCAATTTGGCCATCTTGCTTATGGTTTCCATGGACGAGGCATTAAATATAGTCTCAAACGATGATTTATCAGTAAATAATGTGAATTTTCCTTCTAGCAAATCGAACTTATATTCTATCGCCTCAATTTTGTCATAATGAACCTTTTCCGAATTAACTTTATCACCATGCTTGCTGATAATTTGGAAGTAATCGTTATGAACACCCAAAACCCTGTTGTACATGTCCATTCCGGGTTTAAGCTTTCGTCTTTCAATATTAACAGGTATTTTTATAAGCATTTTGTAGTTGCTGGTTTTATCCGTGTATTTTTTTAATGCATGTGGCAGTGGATGGCTATCGTCAATTTCATAGATCCAAGGCCCGAAAGCGCTATATTCGTTATCTGTCTCTTTCATAATATCCTCCGTTACGGGATGATCGTGTGGGAGTAAATTAGGTGCATATTGTGGGTTTAAAAAGAAGGCAAGCTAGTCCCGATAGTGTTATATAATAAAATACATATTTTCCATGGTAAATCAAATAAAGTTAAATAATTTATTGGTTAAGCAGCTAAAAAAAATCCAAATAATCGTTAATAATCAAGTTTGCTTATTGACACGATTTCAGGACCCATAGTATCAGAAATAAATTATAAGTAGTGAATTTGACGATTACTTATATAAAAAATATAAGGATAATTATTGGTTTTATTGCGGAGAGCGTTTTAATTGAATCTCTTTGGTTACTGATAGTTGTCTGATAAAACAGCC
>DAOTGZ010000173.1:0-6026 GCA_035447445.1 Spirochaetota bacterium
GATTCTTGCGTAAAGAGGTTGGTGATGTTTCAAATGCTTCTGAAAATGCCGCGGTAAAGTAGGCCGAGCTGTTGAAACCGCACAAAAAAGCTATTTCTGTTATACTTTTATTTGAGCTTATCAAAAGTTTACGAGCTTTTTTTAGCCTTATCTGCTTTAAATAAGTCATTGGACTTAATCCTGTGCACGATTTAAAGAGCCGTGAAAAGTATGAAGACGAAAATCCGCAAAATGATGATATAGCATCAACTGTGATATTTTCACTGTAATTGTGATACATAAATTCAATCGCATTATCCATCCCAGATTGGTAAAATTCGCTGTTTTGATTTGTTGTATGGTCTAACAGGCCAGACACTGTAAGATATGATATTCGCTCGGCTATCAGGTGTAATTGTTGCATGTTACGAATATTTTTTGAAAATTCACAAATGAATTCATTGATATAGAACTTGTAGTTGTCATCCGGTTTAAAATTTTTACCAATAAATGAAGGTCTATGGTTTGTGAAATTTTTCAGATATTTTTCAAATAACGTTTTCTCGATCATAATAGCGTAATAACGGTTATAATCTTCATCGATGATTTCTTGATGTTCTATATCGGGTGAGAATACAGATACTGTATATGGTGAAACAGAAAGTATCTGATCATTCATTTTGACATTGCAATAATTAAACATATTGAAGATTATCATATACGACGGGTGAGTATGTGCAGGAGATATGGAGTACAGGCATGGACCGATTGATGGCACAAAAATACCGAAATTGTCAATAACCGCATAATCTACATTCTTTAGTTGTTCTATTGAGGCATTGCCCACCAAATTTTGAATAATTTCAAATTCATGGTCTTTTGTTTCTTTTTCGTTAATGTATTCTTTTTGGCCACTTATCATGGTTATCTCTGATAACAATTTTATATTTGTGTTTAGTGTAATATGTAATGGTCGAGCAGACAATATCAACTTATTTGCCGGTGCTTTTCGGCCGGCTCAGGTACTTTTGAAAATTCTGTTAAAACAGACAAGTGAATACTGATAATCATAAAATTAGCAATTCTTGAAAGTTCTCTTCAGTGAAAAATGCCGTAAAGTTTTAATTATAAGTCGTGTGAAATTATATTCTAAAAAAATGTTATGCATTTTAAAGTCAATAAATGTTTAAATGTGTTACGCTAAAATTATTAGTTATTGGTAAATTTTTAAGATTACTTACCGTTATGCTTAAAAAAAACGGGCGCATTTGCGCCCGTTTTTGATCAGACTGCAAAGGCTTTCTGTTGTGTACTTTTTTCCAGCAATTCTTCGTCTTTTTTTGCGGTAAGGTAACGGACCTGATTGCCGACAACCTTTATTTTGGAACGGGGGGAACCGTCTTCGGCCTGCCACCTGTCCTGTCTGATGTTTCCCATCACAATCACGCGCTTGCCCTTGTGAACTCTCTCGGCACAAGATAGAGCAGTTTTTTCCCAGGTTTCAATGTCGATAAAAGAAACTTTGGCTTCTTCTCCTTTTTCGGAATTGTGGTTGATGGCTAATGAAAAATTGCAAACATCTTTGCCGGTCTTGGTCTTTTTCAATAGCGGTTCCTGTGTTACGAAACCTTCGATTGTAACGTTTGATAAATTTGACATACACACCCCTTTCCCGTTTCCTTGTTGAAACGGATAAAAAATTTTTTAACTTCCTGTCTATTACAACGAAGAAATCAGAAAAAAGGGCGAATTTTTTTAAAAAAAATGCAAAAAAAATTTGTTATAATTTATATTTACCACTTTGAAGAAGAAAAATGCATGTATCAACGATATCAGCATCAAACCAACTATTTCTTTTGCTCAATATTTCGTTAAGGGCTGTATCAAGCCCTAAGGCGGGTCGGTAAGGTCTATGCGAGGCCATGGCTTCCACCACATCTGCGACACTGATGATCTTGGCCTCCAGCATAATATTATCGCCGGTCAAACCTTTAGGGTATCCTGTTCCATCGAGCCGCTCATGGTGCTGTACAACCACATCGGCAATAGCCCAGGGAAAATCAATGGGCTGTAGTATCTCGTAAGCTATTTCCGGATGTGTGCGTAACAGTGTAATTTCGACATCGCGTAGTTTTCCGGGTTTGTTAAGAATTTCAACAGGAACATTGATTTTACCTAGGTCGTGTATAACTCCACCAATTCGTACCGTTTCAATAATCTGTTTTGAGAGTCCCATCTCCTGAGCGATCATCCTTGCCAGCTCGGAAACCCGACGTTGATGTCCAGCAGTGTAGGGGTCACGAAGCTCTACGGTTTGTTGAAGTGTTTGTATAAAACCACCCATTGTGCGTCTTATTATGGCAATGTTTTTTTCCAGATCAAGTTGTTGTTGATTAACCTTTATAATCAAATTTCGTGAAAAAAGGCTATTGCTAAGAACTTGTCTGAAGCTTCTAAGGCTTCTGATCTTTTCAATCTTGAAATCGGCACATAGTAATCCGATTCGCTGGTTCGAGGAGGAGAGAAGCTCGGCATGTATGCAAAATCGTTTATTCTTAGGTAAACAGCCTTCGGGCAGTATGTCCAAAGTGTCAAATTCACCCGATTTAACCTTGTTTGAATTACCGTTTTCGAAAGCAAAAAGAAGTGTAGACTTTTCGGGAAGTGTTTTGCTTACCGTTTTTTCTTTAAACAGCGTGGCAAAGCAGTGTTGGATGCCAAGATGAGATATAGCCTTTTGAACCAGTGAAAGATACTCATCAAGATTCGTTGATGATATCAGATTGAATCTAATCTCATCAATAATTCGGCCATCAATATCATGATCAAGATTGGCGTGTTTTTCTTCCAACACACATTTTTTTGCAAGATAATCGGTTGCCCATTTCCATATTTCCTGTATCAGAAAAAGATCGTCATGGTTGCATATTCTTTGAGAGGCAGTAGAGGCAATCAGAAATATAAGATCTCGTAAAATTGTGTAGTCTTGCTCATAATCTTTTGCTGTTTCCAGAAAATCGGACCAATAATCCAGAAAAACCTCAGGTTTTTTTTCAAATACTGCTTTAACAAAAGACATAACAAATTCATGAGCAGTAGTGGTGATTTCCGAGTGTGAATGTTTGACCAATATTACCGACAAGGAGTGCTCTATCGATTTTTGAAGCTTATTTATTAGATGGTTCCTGAACGTGTCATGGTCAAGAGGTGAGTTCAAAGAAAAATCGGGAACACTGTTTATAGTTTTTATTCCCCCACAGCCGCATGATTCACGGTGTATAAACGAGCTTGGTAAATAAATTGTTGGTGAATTTTTACCCGTTAATATCTGCATGCTAGCGCTCTCGATAGCGTTTTGACCCAATTTGAATAGAGGCTGTGCCACGGTCGAAAGCGGTGGTGTAAGATAGCGGCTGTTTAAAAAATTGTCAAAACCAACAATCGCAACATCATCTGGTACTTTGAATCCTTTCTGGTTTAAAACCCTGACTATGCCTACAGCCATCTCGTCGTTGGCGCATACAATTACATCATGATCAAGTTTGTGATTTTTAAGGTAGCCCTCAAAAGAATCCATGGCGTTTCCAAGTATAAAATCACCTACTAATACAGAATCATCATCAAAGGGAATACGATTTTTTTTAAGATACGAAGAAAACAGTGAAAAACGTTCTTCATCATCATAATTACCAACCGCTCCCCGCATGTACAAAAATTTGCTGTATTTATGAACCTTCACCAGATGATCCATCATGTCAATCATGCCAATATTATTGTTCACAAGTATGGAAGAGATTCCCTGTATTTCACGTGACAAGCTTATTACCGGAATTTTCTCGAACTGTTTTATAAAACTTTCAAATTCTTCATCATTAAGGTACATACCTATTGAAGCAGAAAAGAGTATTAAGGCGTCTATTTTTCTTGATTTTGCGAGATTGTAGATGATATTTTGCCGGGTTTTGATAATACAGTCTGATTTAGCCAATCCGCCTTCGATTATCAGAAGATTTATATCGCGTGCTCGTGCCTCGTGGTCTATTCCCGCGAGAATTCCTCTTTGAAATTCTGTATCTGTATAATCTACGAGAATTGCTATTGTGGGTCTTTTTTTGATTTCCATCGCAAATCCTGTAAGCGGTTTAATACAATTATAAAAAAACGTAAACAGTTTACTCTAAAATATATCAGTTACACACGTAACTATAAGTTTGTTCAAGTTTGTTAAAAATCAAGATTTGTATACATATAAGTATCTTATACCTCATAATTTTGTATTTAACAACAAAAAGCTCCTTTAGTCTGTTTTGCCGGTATTTTTAACAGAAAACAAGTGAAAAAAGTATTGGAATATTTTCAGGTAAATAGGATGATGTAATCCGATTAACAAGCAGGTGACTTTAAATGAAATCAATATATCGTGCGATAATTCACTCGGTTTGCCAATCAGTATGGGTTAAAGAAAAAGAGTATTTTCCCCATATTGTAATAAATCCTTATGCAGGCACAATCAAGAGCCGCGTTAAAAGAAGATATGTCGAAAATGTTATTAGTGAAACATTCGGAATAAGTGAGTATCCCCTTGATAAATACGAGTATCAGCTATATGTAACCGAATTCGCCCAGCATGGATACGAAATTTCCAAACAGATTATCGATTATATAAAACACGAAAAACGAAAAAAGCATCTTATTGTTATCGCCGCAGGTGACGGAACTGCTCATGAGTTGATGAGTGTTTTCGTCAAACACGAAAAAATATTAAAAAATGTACTTTTTTTTCGGCTCCCTTTTGGAACTGGCAATGATGCGTCAGATTGTGAAAATATCTATCAAGCTCTGCAGATACAGGCCGGTTTTGGCATGGACTATCCTCAAAACATTCTCAAAGTATCAACGGCAAAAGGTAGGGTATTCTATTCATTTAACATAGCCAGCTTGGGGCTTGATGGATATGTTGTAAAAATGACAAATCGCCTAAAAAAAATAATACCTGGATCTTTTTATACTCTGTTTGTGGACATAGCAACTCTGCTTTACGAAAAGCTATACCCCCCGCAAATGATGCAAATAACCGTAACGAATGGTAAAGAGTCTGTAAAATATGATGGAATATATCTTTTTGGAGCAATGGGTGTCTCAGGATACAGAACCTATGGAGACCATAAAAAAATATTGCCTGATCGTAATAATATCTGTTTTTGCCGTCCGATTCCCTTATTACAAAAAATCATGAAAAAAAGTTATTTTTTTGACGGAAGACACATCATGTTAAAAAATGTCTCCATGGCTAAGGGAAACAAGATGGTAATTGATTACAATCATTCAATACCGTTTCAAACAGATGGAGAGGATTATCTTTTTACCCGTGAGGATTTTCCGGTAATTTTTGAAATACCGGATATCCGGTTAAAGGTGCTTAAACATCATCAGCCAGACATAAATAACCGTAATTAACTATAAGGTGTTAACATGATAAAGAATAGATGCCGATTTGCAGTTCGCGTTATAATTACTTCTATGTTTTTCCCCCTTTTTTTATATGCTAATACGCTTCTCGCTTCAGATGATGAAACAGAAGCATTTAAGACTGTACCTCTGAATATTCTCGAAGATCAGGAAGTATGTCTTAAAGAGTTCGGGGTTACTGTTAATCTCCCCAAAAACAACAGAATAACGGGTACTGTCCGCTTGCATGGTAAAGAGAACCCGCTTCGTGGTATCGATATAGTCTATACTGATATAAACGGTTTCGAACACACCCTGAAAACAAATAGGGATGGTCGTTTTACCCTTTTTAATATTGCCCATCCATATACGGTACGCGCTTTAGAAAAGGACTATATTTTGCGCAGTGCCTCTCTGGATATGGAGAAGGGAGATTCAATAGTTCATCTTAACCTTGTTATGAATAAACGCGCCAATGTAATCGCGATGATTTTCAGTGTTATAGGTGGCCTTGGAATATTTCTGCTTGGCATGCGTTACATGTCCGAGGGGCTTCAATCTGTTTCAGGTCCAACCTTAAAAAGACTTATCAGCCTGAT
>DAOTGZ010000174.1:0-5836 GCA_035447445.1 Spirochaetota bacterium
CCGGGTATCAGTATAAAGTCCAGAGAAAAGCTGTCAGAAGTAAAGAGCGAAACCATAAGTGAAGTGAGTGGAACCTTTGTCATATCGTATGGATTGCGCTCGTCACGCGGGTTCAGCCGGTCGGTTGGGTTAAGCGAATCCGCGCTTCCCCAGGAGTAAATTATATTGCCGGCTGTAATGTTCAGGCCGGACATACTGTAACGGATATACGTCTGGTTATAGGCGAGTTCTGCATCCTTCAAAGCATCACTATCTGTCGAATTATAGATCTGCACTCCTGTTAATGCAGTGATGTTTTTGTCGTCTATTTTCAGTTGCAGCTTGTGTGTGACTGGTGAAATATGCAACGGCTGATATCCGTATTCGTTTTTTCCGGTCAAGACTGGCATGGTGTAGCAGTGCATAGCTGAAAAGGTCATTTTGTCAGGTTCTATTATGCTGTCAGAAGATTGATCCATACCCGAAAAAAGATCATCATATTCGGAATCAGTTTGCTGCTGTGCTATGGCATTTGTTTTAAAAGCTGCAACAAGACAGAGCATTGTAATAACAGCTTTATAAACAGAAAATCGTTTTGTGTTATGAAGTTTCATTGTTATCTTTCCAGATACTGTACTGTAAATACTGAGGGTGAAACCCGGGTTTTGATATCAATAGTGTTCAGTTTGTAGAGTGTTGTGTGATTGCGTCTGATATCCCTGATAACCATCTCTTTCACAAAGTGAATATCGTTAATGGTTGTATATGAGCGGTTTTGTATCTCTTTGATGAGGTTGTTCTTTGAGTCAAACGCTTGAATTTTGTGGATCAACCAGCTGTTTGCATCTACCCAGAAACGGGTTTTGGAGTATGGGCAATCTTTGTCTTTTGGAGCGGCATCAATTATATGACAAGAGGTTCCCGCTATAATCTCTTCGCTGACATACGAGTAAACAGCGTCATCGAGTCTTTTGTTTTCGAGATCGTAATAATTAATATCAGAGCCTAAAAAACGGCCTTCCTTGCCGCTATTTCCGGATCCGCTGATAAGACGGGATTTTGCAAGCGCGGGGAGGTATAGCCGCTGCTCGTCTCTGTTATTTGTGTTAACCGATAACAGGCGTACACCGGCGATGTCTGCCGGATCAGTGACTTCGATATAGTTTGCTTCAAATGAATCACGATCGATGTTTTGCTGGTTAAACGAGCGGCTGAGTTTTTTACCTTTTCCGTCAATAAGCATGAGAGATATTCTGGCTGTATAGCAGGGAGCTGATTTAAGGTTAAAATGATTTTTCATTATTGCGAAGGCTTTGTCATCACAAAACGAGTTTTGAACGGAGCATAAAATTACTAGAAAAAAAAGTGATATAAATCGGAGCATGATATTCTCCTCTGAAAAAAGTTTAGCGATACAGTAAGTTTAGGAGGTGAACCTTTGCTGTAATCGTTGTATAAAACTTATCAGAAGATATATCTTTTGACTGTTGTTTTTAAACAAGATGCTTTATGGCGCATGCAAGATGCATTATTGGAAGGTAAAAAGCAGAATAGGGGTGCTCTGCCCTTGTTGCTAGCAGAGCTTCTGTTGTTTGTGTTTTAGAAGCGAGTTAAGCCGTACAGTTTTTTTATACATGTACATGCCAAATCCGATTCCAAACAGTTCGGCAAAGAAAATAATAAACAGATGTGTTAATAGTGAATTGATGCCATTTATTGACGCTCCAATATACGAGCCGGCAGCAATAATTATAAATTCTGCCACAAAGGCCACAAGTGGAGTTTTGCGAATGGTTCTAAATAGCCAGGCAAAGGCCAGAGTTGCAAAGAATCCAATAATCAGAGCTGTTAAAACGCTACGCACTATTCCGGGTAGCAGGGGATCTTTCAGATAAAGAGTTACAGGCGTGCCAACTGCAATACCGATAAACGCGGAAACAGGTAGTATAACCAGAAAATCCTTGATGATCATTATGATTGCTTTTTTGCTGTTGCTTTTCTTATACACCTAGGTACTCCTTGAAATCAGCGGAATATTTGCGTGAAACCTCTATTTCGTCGGTTCCGTTTTTCATACGTAACAAGAGCCTTCCTCCAAACCAAGGAGAAATGTCCTTGATTTCGCGAACGTTGACTATCGTGGATTTGTTAACACGAAAGAATCCCTTGGACGACAGCATGTATTCCAATTCGTAAATTTTTTTCTTTATCTGCAAGATCTGACCTTTTTTAATATAACATTCGATACGGTTCCGATCAGCTGTAATAAACTCTATTTCATCAATAGGTACAAGCATAATGCGCTCGTCGTCGTAGCAGGATATCGTGTCAACTTCATTGCTCGCCATTCGTCCGGTGTAAAGAATCATTTCTATTAACTGGGGCAGCGAATTTGCTTTGTAAACAATACATATCTCTTTGTCGTTAGGGATGGTGAAACCCTCTTCGACAAGCGCAATGGAGGAGGTGCTGCTTTCGACAATACCGGCTTTTAGCAGTTCTTCCTTGTTGTTCGCGATAATTGCAAATTTGGTCATTAATGGGTCACCTGCGGTAAAAATACCAATTTTTTAGGTTTTAGTCATTTCAAGATTGTTGAAGCAAGGCAGAAAAAAGTAAATAAGAATTTTTTTCACTATTTGATTTGGTATTAAAGAAGCTAGGCGGCCTTTTTTGGAATGAATGTCAAACCAGTATAAAAGTATAAGGGAACGGTCTTCTTTCCTTGACAAAATGTTTGCGTATATCATTTTGGTAAAGGTTATTTGGTTGAGAGTTGATGAAAGAGGCCTGCTAATTATTATCTACGCTCTTAAAGTTGAAATCAGTGAGAATTTCGGGGGTAAAAAGGGGCATTATATTTAAAATCAACTCTATATTAAAATGTTTGCGTATAACAAAACAATATAAGTCAGTTGTAAAAGGAGATTGTTTATGAAAAAGTTGTTATCCGTTCTGTTTTTGGCAGTTGTCTTGATCGCTTGCAGTTCAAAAGACGATGAGGTAAAGTTTTATTATGGCGCTGAGGTCTTTTCGCATAAACCGGTTCTGTTTGGCAAGTTTGAAGTTAGAGCCAAGCTGATTAATGAATCGGGAGTGGTTTCCAGCTTTTTTCTATATGATAATGCCTCTTGGCAAGGAAGACCATTTCCTTGGAGAGAGATAGATATTGAATCTATAGGTAAAGAAAAAGGTATGCTTCAGACCAATATTATTACCGGATTCGCGGATAAAAGGGTAACCAGTGAGGGTGAAACCGTAATTGAAAATGTGGGCACTGAATACAAGACCTATACTATCGAGTGGACACCCGATTATGTTGCCTGGTTTGTGGACGGAAAAGAGATTCGACGCGATACAGCCGAAAGTAGTCAACAGGTTGTGGATCTGAGGGATACTCCACAGACATACCGGATGAATGTCTGGATAGCGATATGGGATGAGTGGGTTGGAAAGTTTAAGGAGAGCTCGTTTCCTATGTATCAATCAATAAATTGGATTAAGTATTATGAATACACTCCTGAAAAGAGTGAAAAATTTACTCATAAATGGACAGATGATTTTGATACTTTTGATGAGAGCCGATGGGGTAAGGGTGACTGGTCATTTGAGGGAAATCTTGTCGTATTTGTAAAGGGCAATGCCGAAATAAAAGACGGTCATCTTGTTTTGGGGCTAACAAAGGACGAGTTCGGTTATTCGGGAGAATTTCTCAAGGATGAGTAGTGTCTTTGATACTATCTGATTTTTTTATAGCAGGTTAGTTGATGTCTGGAATTTTCATGAGTATTTTGATATGCAGTTATTCAAAGAGAAGCTTAAATTATCAAAATTTCTCCAGTAAGTACAGTTTAAGTGTACTTACTGGAGAATGCCAAGTGTAATAGTTTATACCCCAATTTTTCCTTTTTTATAAATAATCATATCACAATGCCATAGAATTTAGGTTTTAAAATGATTTTCGTTAGAGAAGTGGATTGTTAGCCACAAGGAAGACGGATTTGAACAGTTCCCTGGATTGTTAGCCACAAGGAAGACGGATTTGAACATTTTCGTGGATTGTTAGCCACACGGAAGAGGGTTTTGAACAGCTTTTTGGATTGTTAGCCAGGCAAAAAGTCAATTTACGGCAAAAAACACCACCGTCCCTGTTTATAGTAAAGTTACAATGTGATTCCCGTATGAGGATTATGGCGATGGAATAAAGGCATGGTCTTTTATTATTGAAATAAAAAAATCTTTAGACCATAACTCTACAGAATCGGGATTTTTGATAAAGGGTAAGACATCCAGTTTCGCCTGATTAAAATCTATGGAACAAATTCTTTCCATAAGCTTATTTACAAGAGTAGTATTGTTAAATGTGTCATCAATTTGCAAATGTCCTGTTTGGATCATTCTCTTGTTCAAATGGTTCAGGTTGACTTTGGCTCCTTTCGAAATGTACCAGACTAGGTCGTACAGATCACGCCCCTTTATTCTGTTTTGCCAGTTACGGCAAAGTACCGCGTGTAATTTGCCGGAAAAAAGCGATGGTAATGTATACAATTGTACCGTGAAAGGAATTGGAATAAGATGATATTTCATTTCTGTTGTTGCACCTTCGGGAGGATCAATATCAATTTCAAATTTTACCTTAATTTTCTCATCAGGATGAACTCCGCTAACGGGTGGAGTGACAGAGTTGATTTTTAATAAATGGATTAGGGTTCCTCCTTTTATAAACGCAGATTTGATATTGGTATTCTTCAGTTTGGTCTTTGTTTCTATATCAAGCTCAAATCCAAAGGATTCAAGTTCTGCCTTTACAAATTTTAGAAACGAAGAAAAATCAAAATTTTCATTTTTTTTTGTTAAGGTGAAATCAAGGTCTTCTGAAAATCGCTCAAGACCATGAAAAATACGAAGGGCAGTTTCACCATAAAATGCAGCTTTGCTGTAAAAGCCGCTACGGTAAAGACCTAGCAGAGTAATTTCTTGAATTATTTCTTTCAAAGCATGTATATAATCAAAATTTGATTTGCAGTTATATTTTTCTAACATAGATTCTACAGCACTGTGCATTATCTCTCCTTTTCTTGCAAATATGTATCGAATAGATACATATTTTTATTGTTGTAAAGAGGTGCTAAAAAGGATATTTTAGAAGATTCGATTTTATTAATAAAATCTTCTTCAAGACGCATATCTTCAAATAAAAATTGCTCTATTTGATGTGTTGTATTGAAGTTTTTACAACGGTAAAGAAGATCGCATAATGCTTTTTCCGGAGTAGAAATCATAAAATAATCGTTTTCTAATTTCTCAATGATTATTCCGTAGGGATAAACGGCAGGCGGTATACAGTAATAATAGAAATATCCGACATCAGTTTTATATGTCTTTCTTTTGTTTTTATTATAAACTGCGGAAGTTACAGAAACAGTTTTTTCCGGAATAAGTCCGTAATATGATAAAGCATATTCAAAAGAAATATATGATGGTCCGTACAGCAAATTGGCAATAACCTGGACAGAAGAAAACCCTTCAGATTTATCTATATAAAGGCCTCTTCTGATCTTTAAAATATCGTTCTTTTGTGCCATCCGGCTAATTTTGGTCTTTGGAGAAGAGTAATTTTCAAGTTTTTTTAAAAGGTATGTCGAATCAATTATCATAAATATCTCCAGTAAGTACAGTTTAAGTGTACTTACTGGAGAATGTCAAGCGTAATAGTTTATACCCCAATTTTTCCTTTTTTATAAATAATCATATCACAATGCCATAGAATTTAGGTTTTAAAATGGTTTTCGTTAGAGAAGTGGATTGTTAGCCACCCTGAGGGCGATTTTGAGTAATTTCCTGGATTGTTAGCCAC
>DAOTGZ010000175.1:0-5823 GCA_035447445.1 Spirochaetota bacterium
CGTACAAATTCGTTTTGCTTAAATCAAACAGACTCCGTGACTTTTATAACAATTATCTTGACTGCTGAATCATAATAACTTCAGTCATTATCTGTTAGTTAACTAAGCACAAGGGCATTCATATTTTCTTTTGATAATTCCTCAGAAATGTCAGGCATGTTTTCCGTAATAATTTTCAAACTGTTTTCAATAGTATCAGTACGCACAACAATTGGCAAAAACCGTTTTCGAAGACGCTTAACGTTAGGCCCAATAATGCTACCAACAATCACATCCGCCCCTGACAGCACATCAGATACAGCAGCGGCCTTTCCCGGATCACCATGAGTTTCAGACTCATCCTCATCATACTTAACATTATTCCTTTTATCGATTAAAACCATTTTACCTTCAGAATAACGATATATCATAAAAGATAATGAAGATCCGACATGATCCTTTTGTTTGATAAATGTTCCATCATCTGTTCCAATCGCGAATACTATAGACTTTGTAATGTCGGCTATTGCTCTCTGTGGACAGCGCGCAATACAAACACCACATGACAGGCATTTACTGTTGTCTACAACCGCATATCCCTTATCAGAATCAACCACTAGTGCACCAACCGGACACTCCGAATTACATATTCCACAACCAACACATCTTCTCTTACTAATATGTATCATAATCACCGCTCCTATTCTGTGGCAGTACAGTTACACAGACCGGATATTACTATGCATTCAATAGTTATACCGTATCCGGATAATCACATATGCACTTCATTCGAGTATTTCGATAGTAATGCGTACTTTTTTTGTCATACCGGTTTCGGGCACAAGAAATTCAAGCATATCTCCAAATGATTTTTTCTTATCACGAAAACCAATATGCCTATATTGTTCACCACCAAAAGTCTCCAGCTGATTGTACAGCTCTCCTTCGACCTGATGCCTCATAACTGCTCCCCATTATTTTATATATCCATATATTGTGTTACTTGGATATTGTCAAGTTATTTCCAACTAACATTGTTAAGGTTGGCTATATTTATCTTATTTAGTGTTAATTTTGATAGTTATCGTGCAGATATGTTTTCACGGCAGGCGAATTTTACTAAAAAAGAAAATCCAATACAAAAAGGTTTGAATTAGGGTAAAAGTAATTTATGACCAGCAAGCCTCCTTAGTCCGGTTAAGAAGGCAGCCAATCATAATTATATATTTTTTATTGTTTTTCACAAAAGTGATTATTACAAGGAGATTACAAAGGAGTACAAACAAGCCGGTATTTTAACTAAACCTTACTGCCTGGTTTTAAGAATAACTTTTACATTGATATTGTGTAAACAATCAACACTGATATTTTTTACACAAAAAAAGCGGATAACCGGGCAAAGAGCTCATCCACGTTATACGCGACAATAAGATCCGCAAGATGTTCTTTGTTCAAAAACTTTTTCCTGACCATATTATCAAGAAAATCTATTAAATGATCAAAGTATCCACCGCTGTTAAGCAGCGCAACCGGCTTTTCGTGATAACCTATTTGCTTCCATGTGTATACTTCAAATAACTCTTCAATAGTACCAATACCGCCTGGTAAAGCAACAAAGGCATCTGACTGTTGGTACATTAATGCTTTTCGCCCATGCATATTATCAACAACTATTGTTTCGACCTCTTTGTCATGTTTGCTATTGCGGTTCAGCAGCTCAGGAATTATTCCTACTGCTTTACCGCCGTTTGCGACAACTGCTTTTGAGAGCTGCCCCATAACGCCTGAATTGCCGCCACCATAAATAAGTGTTATCGAGTTACGCGCGCACATTTGACCAAGTAAAACAGCATCCTGTCGGTAAAGAGGATCGCTACCGACACTTGATCCACAAAAAACACATAACGACTTTATACAGCTCTCATTCATTATTTTTTTCCTTTAAATGTATCCATTGAATTATGTACACCGAAAAGAGTAGCTATAAAGTCAAAAACCAGTTCCGGAAAAACCCTAAGTAATGGCAGCACATAGACTATAGGAGGCATATAAAGTCGCCTCTTCCTTTTTACTATTGCTTTAACTATTTTTTTCACTGTTCTTTTCTGATCTAACAGAGGTAAAAGAAAACTCAACGGACTCTTTTTAACCCCTTCAAACATACCCGTATTTATATAATAAGGGCAAATTATAGTAAAACGGATATCCTTTTTACCCTTTTTCTTCACCTCTTTGCGTACAGCTTCATGAAAACCATACACGGCAAACTTTGACGCACAATAATCGGCAAGGCCTGGCACACCAATCAGTCCCGCAGCCGAAGAGATTGTCACAATTTGTCCTGTACCGCGTTCAATCATTCCAGGCAAAAAGGCTTTAACGGTCCAGAAATTCGAAATAGCATTAATCTCCATCGTGCTGATATTCTCCTCGTCTTTTGAATCGAGAAAACTTTTACCAACAACAATACCGGCATTATTGACCAGTATATCGACCCTTCCATATTTTTTGATTATTGTATTCGCACACTTTATTACAGAGCGCCTGTCAGAGACATCAAGCACTACAGCCTCGGCGACAAGGCCAGCCTTGTTTAGAATTTCAGCACACTGCATAGCTGCTTTTTTATTAATATCGGCAACAATAATTCTACCACCCATCTCGGCTAAGGCTTTCGCTATATCACGTCCAAGCCCGCCACCTGCCCCTGTTATCAAAACTACCTTCTCTTTAATTGTGTTAGAACCCATCTTATTCTCCAATAACTAGTTTGTCTTTGCGACACAAAACGACCAGAGTCATATCGTCATCAAAATCACTACGACCGCTCGTTTCACTTACGTACGAAACTATTTTTTCAGAATAATATCCAGCACTCTTTTTCGCGGGCAAGTCAGCAATAAAATTTTCAATTCCTTTATAGCTAATTACGCTTGCACCTTTGGCTGGTTGAAGCTCGTAAATTCCGTCTGTAGCCATAATGATTGTATCACCAGGTTGAAGTTCAAAGTATTTAACTCCATAGCCTTCTGTAAATTCACTCAAACAAAAAAACGGGTTTCGTTCATCATGTGAATCGAGTACCGGTCTCACAGATCCATCGGCCTTTTTTATTAGTATGTCCGTATGGCCGGCGTTTATATATTCAAATCCTTTTCCGTCGTATTTCAGAACTACACCTGCTATATAAATATGCGAATTTCCAATCTCTTCAAGAAGTTCAAGGTTAAATAGAGCTGCAAGTTGCGATAATGGGGTATCACGGTAAGCAGCAAAGAGTCGATAAAAAATTCTTTTTGCGAGCATTGTAACAAGCGATGAAGCCACTCCATGACCTGTCACATCAAAAAGAGACACTCCATAAAGCTCTGAGCCAGAGCAATAGATATCATAAAAATCACCACTAACCCCGTTTTTTGGTACAAATCGGACATCAAAATCCCAACCATTGGGTATTCCAGGGCGGTTTTGTAAATACTCTTGCTGTATACGTTCGGCAATTCGCAGATCTCTCTCCATAGACACCTTGTACGACCGCAGCCTTGTATTAAGAGTATCTAGCTGACAGTTACGATCATTAAGCTCACTCATTATTATAAAACGCTCAATAAACGAACGGTAAAGCATATGTGAGGCAAAAAAAGCGACAAAACCGAATACTGATAGATAAAAGGTCAACATCCAGACGTTTTTTTGATCAGGAACAATAAGATGAATAGCCGTCAACACGGATGCAAGAGGTAAAACTATAATAAGAATCTGAACAATAGGACTCTCTCTATACAATACGACAAGAAAGATAAGCCCCATCATAAGAGGAACAAGTTCCAGCGAATAGTGAAGATCAAGGATATTGAGCCCTATAACTACCGCAAGATACATCGATACATAGAACAGATTTATATAACGATCAAACAAAGGTGATTTCGAACTATTCAATACAGTAAAAGACATTAAAATATAGAACAGTGACACCACGATAAGAAAATAGTATAAAAACATGTACCAACGATAATGCACCACAGAGAGGACATTCCAGGTATGGAAATAGTGCTGAACAGAAAAAAGAGCTCCAAGCAATACAAAAAGATAGGCCATATAGCGAAGCATTTTGCTATTGTTCTGATTCAGGTACGCGGTTAAAAAAGAGTCCACCAAATTCACCGTTAAACAAAAAGATATAGACACATTTACGCTATCAAAGCATCGTATAATATCAAGTCTCTTTTGGAAACTGAAAAAAATATGAATTTTCTATCTCATTTTTATATTCAATCAATACAGAATAACAACGAATACTCGGTAGGTGTAAGCCTTCCCGATATTCTATCACTGTATCAAAATCCAAGACCTGTTAGCAGCAAAATAATCACTGAAATAGCAACAAAGCAGAATATTAGCCCGCAAGAGAGCCGTCTTGTCTGCGGAATGAACGCCCACTACCGAGCTGACAAAATATTTCACGTTTCACCGTGGTTTGCAAATTCAATGCAGAGTGTCTGTAGCCTTTATACAGATATTTTCAACAGACACCTTCCTCAAAGCCTGTCCCATATACTCGTAGAGATACTGCTTGATAAATATCTTATTGAAACGAATAGGGATATTATCAGTAATTTTTATGATCAGTACGAAAAATTTGATATAAAAACAGCACATTGCCTTTTTGAGCGATGCGCATTTTATGACAAGTCACTATTCGAAAAAAGTCTTACACGTTTCAAAACTCTTCGATACATAGAGAATTACAGAACCCACTCTGGCATTGCGCTAACTCTTAAACAAATTTCTGAACGCCTGGATATTAAAACTTCTGTAAACTTTGATCTGTTAAGCGATTTTATTTCCTCGTCTTACCGCATGATCGAAGGAGAATGTTTTATATTTTTTGATAAGACTCAAAAAAAAATGTTCAAAAAATCTTAATCTTAGCGCTTCTTGACAATTATCAGCGTCAAATCATCATGCTGCTCCGCTCCAGCAGCAAACATTTCGATGCGCTCAAGAAGTGTATTTCCAATTACCTCGGCACTCTCATCTTTGGCCTCAAGTACAGTCGCACGTAAGCGTTCTAACCCAAACATCTCATTACTCTCATTCATCGCCTCGGTTATACCGTCGGTAAACATCATCATTATATCGCCCTTGTCAAGGCCTGTCTGTTTCTGGTAATACTGCTGCTCGGCATCAATACCTAAAGGTATTCCCGGTGTATCCACCTGTTCAAATTTGTCTTTAAGAGCCTTGTACATAAGCAAAGGGCTGTGACCAGAGTTCGTGTAAAGAGCTGTATCCCTTACAACATCTATGGAGAGATAAGAAAGCGTCGCGTATCTTTCCAGAGTACTCTCTTTACAAAGAAACTTGTTTAAGAAACTGATAATTCGCTTTGGTCCATAATTTGACTTTATAATATTTTTAAGAACCGTACTTATCATAACCATAACAAGCGATGCCGGAACCCCTTTACCTGCAACATCAGCAATAACCACATCAATGCGATTTTCATCTACCTGAATAATATTATAATAGTCACCACCAACTCCTTTGGCAGGGCGGCTATAAGTAAAAATATCGACTGAATCATATTCTGGGATCGCACGTGGTAATAGATTTTTCTGAATGGAACCTGCAATCTCAAGTTCGCGTTCGTCTCGCTGACGTTTAACCAGTTGGTTATAAAACTTAAAGTTATTTATAATAATTGCAACATGGTTTGATAGAGCTTTTCCAAGGTTAAACTCACCTTTGGTAAAAAAGGTGCCGTCCTCTTTATTGCAAAAAGCCATCAAGCCCATAACCTCTTCCTGAAAAATCATTGGGAAAACCATGAGTGAATTGATC
>DAOTGZ010000176.1:0-5791 GCA_035447445.1 Spirochaetota bacterium
CGAAAAATCACTGTTCTCGGCTGTTGAAGGTTTCAAGAGTGATGGACACGATTATATTATGCGTGCGTACAAGAGTGGCTGTCGGGCGTTTTTAATATCATCACAAAAATCTTCCATTAAATCAGATTATCCGGATGCTTGCTTCATTACTGCATCAGAGAGCCGAGTCGCGTTATCGCGGGTTTCGGCTCTTTTTTATGGCGAGGTTAGTAAAAAAATACCGGTTATAGGAGTTACCGGTACAAACGGTAAAACGACTATAACATATATGATTGAGTCTGTTTGTAAACAAGCGGGTATGAAACCGGGAGTTATTGGAACTGTTAATTACCGGTGGCTACAAACTGTTGAACCAGCTCCTAATACCACTCCGGAGTCGCGGGATATTCATAATATAATGGCTCGAATGATGTGGGACGGGGTGGATGTAATAATAATGGAGGTGTCATCGCACGGCTTATCGCTTGGGCGGGTAGATGACGTGCATTTCGCGATCGCTCTATTTACAAATCTCACACAGGATCATCTAGATTTTCATAAAGATTTTGAAGATTATTATCAGGCGAAGAAAAAGCTTTTCGATTTGCTTCAGAAATCGGAGGCGCCAGTCACAAACAGGTATGCGGTTATTAACTGTGATGACAAGTATGGCGAGCGACTGGTTCAGGAGCTTAAGGGGGCAGCGTTTGAATTGAGAGATGCAGGTACCGGTCGTGGATATTACAGCCTTGATCCCGAATCGGTCAGGGCAGAATTGTCGGGTATCAGTTATCACTTGAATACTCCCGAGGCAAGTTACGATCTTGACCTTCATTTAACAGCACGATTTAATATTAGCAATTCACTAATAGCTTTCGGCGCTCTTGATGGGCTTGGCATTGATCATGATAAAATAGTTAAAGGTCTATGTTCTATCGAATCTGTTCCAGGGCGTTTTGACAGAATAGCTTCTCCGTTAGGCTTTTATGTAGTTGTTGATTATGCGCATACCGATGACGCTCTAGTAAAACTTTTAAAAGCCGCACGAGAAATAAATCCCAAGCGGTTGATTACAGTATTTGGTTGCGGTGGTGACCGTGACAAAACCAAACGGCCTTTGATGGGGCATGCCGCTGTTTCACTTTCGGATATAGCCTTTGTTACATCGGATAACCCGCGTACGGAAGATCCGCAGGCCATAGTCGATGATATTCTTTTGGGTATTAAAGCTGATGATGGTAATTATGAGGTAATAGTGGACAGAAGTGAAGCCATAAAGCGAGCGGTTTATTACGCGCGCAAGGGCGATCTTCTGGTGATTGCCGGTAAAGGTCATGAGGACTACCAGATTATTGGTACGCAAAAGAGCCATTTTGATGATAAAGAGGTCGCTGCCAAGTTTATTGAGGAGCGTGTTATTAGTGAAGGTTGATTACTGTAACAGTTTATGCGAAATAGCCAAAATTACCGGTGGCGAATTGGTCGGTAATGGATCGGTACAAATCAGTTCCATTTGTACTGATTCGCGATTATGCGATAATGGTTCGCTCTTTATCCCTATTCGGGGTGAAAAGTTTGATGGGCATGAGTTTATAGATTCTCTTTGCGAGCAAAAAGGGATTGCTTGTTACCTAACTGAAAACAATGTGCAAGAAAATAAAGTACCCTACGTGCTTTGCGATAATACCTTGTATGCGCTTGCAAAAATTGCAGGCAGTTATCGGAACACTTTTGACCTACCAGTTGTGGGTATAACAGGAACAAACGGTAAGACAACAACCAAGGAACTTATCTTTACTGTCTTAAACGGATCGTATAGTGTTCATAGAAATATAAAAAATTATAATAATGAAATAGGTGTACCGTTTACCCTTTTGCAGTTTGATAACAGTCACAATGCTGCCGTAATTGAAATGGGTATGAACCATGTTGGAGAAATATTCAGGTTAAGCGCGATTGTTCGTCCGGATACAGCTGTTATTACAAATATTGGAGCAGGACATTTGGAGTTTTTAGGTACAACACAAAATGTTGCGCGTGCCAAGTCAGAGATTTTCAGTTCAATGAATGCCGGCAGTACAGTTTTTATTAATCGCGACACAATTCATTATGATATTGTGAGTGAAGCTGCACTTGAAAAAAAATTGGTAGTCAAAAGCTATGGACTACATAAAGAGTCGGATATTACTCCTGATTCTTATCTTCTTAAAGAAGATTCAATTGTTTTGAATTATAAAGGAGTGCAAATCACAGCTCCACTATACGGAGTACATAATGTAATGAATACCTTGGCAGCTATTGCTGTTGGTGAGCATATGGGAGTTACTCTTGACCTTTGTGCCGAGCGTTTAAAAGGGTTCAAGAACGAATCGATGCGCGGACATATTACGGAAGGTAGGTGTCGAGTTATTAATGACGCGTATAACTCTAATCCACTTTCACTTGAAAACGCATTGAGGTCGGTAGGAACTATTTATTCTTCATCACGAACAATTGCTGTTCTTGGTGATATGAAAGAGTTGGGCTCTAAGGCGACCGATCTTCATTTTGAATGTGGTGCTGCAGTTGCAAGATACGGTTTTAAAAGGCTATACACTTTAGGTAAGCTTGCATCACAAATTGCTGAAGGAGCAAAAGAAAATGGGATGGATCGCGCAACTATTTTTAGCTTTGAGAACAAGGAAAAGCTGGTAGAGGCTTTGTTAAAAGATATCAAGAAAGATGATGTGGTGCTCGTGAAGGGCTCCAGGTCTATGAAGATGGAGGAGGTAGCGGAGCAGCTTATCCGCTGAAACGATTATGTTTTATCATTTATTGGTGCCGTTGCAGAAATACGTCTCTTTTTTGAGACTTTTTCAATATATCACATTCAGATCGCTTTACGCGGCTGTTACAGCATTGCTTTTTGTACTTGTTTTTGGCAACCTGATAATTGGGTGGCTTCGCAACCTCAAATTCAAAGAAGAGATTCGCGCTCTGGGTCCTGATTCACATAAGGCCAAGGCGGGGACTCCTACTATGGGGGGGGTTATAATACTTGGAGCGATTCTGTTTTCATCCATGTTGTGGTCAAACTTGCTCAATCTTTACAATATAGTTTTAATGTCGGCTACGTTACTTCTTGGAGCTGTAGGTTTTGCGGATGACTATATTAAGGCAATTTTAAAGCGGAAAGATGGTATGCCGGGGCGAATGAAGCTTTTTTTTCAGATACTTATCGCTTTAGCAGCTGTTCTGATAATTTATTTTAACCCTTCAAACGGAGAGTTTACAACAAAGATATTTATACCCTTTATTTCAAAAGTTGACAGCAGTTCATTGATTGATCTTGGAATATTCTGGATAGTATTTGGCGCTGTAACAATAGTAGGCTCTTCTAACGCGGTTAATCTTACTGATGGACTTGATGGATTGGCTATTGGTTCTGTACTTATTGTCAGCGTTACTCTTGGAATAATATCGTACCTAACTGGGCTAGCTCCGGTAGCGGCATATTTGAATATACCACATATACCTGATGCCGGTGAGATATCTGTCTTTATCGCTGCGCTTGCTGGGGCGTCGCTTGGATTTCTCTGGTTTAACTCTAATCCGGCTTCTGTTTTTATGGGCGATACTGGCTCACTTGCTCTTGGTGGTATAATCGGATTGATAGCTGTAATGATTAAAAAGGAACTTCTGCTTTTTATTGTTGGCGGCGTATTCGTGATAGAAACAGTTTCAGTGATTATACAGGTGGGATATTATAAACTAAGAAAAAAACGTATCTTCAAGATGGCTCCCATTCATCATCATTTTGAATTATCAGGATGGAGTGAACAGAAGGTAGTAGTGCGATTATGGATTATCGGGATTATCCTTGCGCTTATTGGGATCTCAACATTAAAAATTCTATAGGTATAATAGTGAAGATTGATATTAATAAAAAAGGCAAAGTGCTTGTTGTAGGTCTTGGGTTTCGAACAGGTCTTACTAGTGCCAACTTTCTTTCACAACGCGGTTATAAAGTTACCGTATCGGATAACAAGAGTGTCGCGGAACTTACAGAGATTATAAAGAAACTTGATAAAAATGTGGATGTTGTTGTTGGTAAACAGTCTCCGGAAATTCTGGATGAAAATTTTGATTTTTTGGTTTTAAGCCCTGGCGTTCCGGCATCGATTCCTTTAATTGTTGAAGCCAACAAGAGAGCATTGCCAGTAATCGCGGAGGTTGAACTAGCTTACTACTTTATGAGTGGAAAATGGATAGCCATTACCGGTACCGACGGTAAATCGACAACGACCTCTTTAACAAATCATATTCTAAGAACTCTTGGCTATGATTCAAGGGAGGGGGGTAATATTGGTGTTCCTCTGATTTCACTTGTTGAGAAGTCTAAAGAAGATAGTGTTACTGTAGCGGAGCTCTCGTCTTTTCAGCTTGAGACTGTATTTGATTTTCACCCAGGTATTGCGACCTTGCTTAATCTTGCGCCTGATCATCTTGACAGATATGACTCTATGGATCATTATTTACAAGCTAAACTAAGAATTGGTATGAATATGGGTTCTTCGGATTATCTGGTTTATAATCTTGATGATGAGGTAATTGCATATAGTGCTCAACAGATAAACGCGAAAGGTTTATCTTTTTCTATAAATGACTGTAATGCTGACTGTTTTTACGACGGGCAGACAATATTTTTAAAAGATGAAAACAGTAAAGTAAAAATTGATCCTTCAAATCTTTTGATAAGAGGTATTCACAATATCAAGAATTTCATGGCATCGTTGCTTATGATTCAATCTTATATTAGGCTGGTCGGTGATGAGCCTGATTATAGCACAATTTTGAAAGCTGCGTGTGACTACCCCGGTTTAGAGCATCGTCTTGAGTATGTTGCGACAATTGACGGCGTTACTTATATAAATGATTCAAAGGCAACCACTGTTAATTCGGTTAAAACCGCTATTGCTGCATGTGGCAAAGACACAGTATTTATTGTGGGTGGCCGTGCAAAAGGTGAAAATTACGGTCTTTTAGCAGAGGCACTGCGCACGGGTGTGAGACATTCAGTTTTAATTGGGGAAACTGCAGACGAGTTTGAAAAACTATTTTCTCATATAAGTCATGAACGTGCTGTCTCAATGGAGGATGCTGTTAAAAAAGCGAGAGATTTCGCGCGAAGTGGTGATTCCGTTGTATTGTCACCGGGATGTGCCTCTTTTGATATGTACAAGGATTTTGAAGAACGTGGAAGAGATTTCAAAAGATGCGTAGCTGAATTGTAATAATAGAATTGTTGTAGATGATATTTGTGTATAAACCTTTTAACTGTAACAATAGGGAGGAATAATCTGGATCTCAGGACTTTAGTGGATACACGGCGAAAAGGTGTTCCTGACGCGGTTTTTTTCCTGACAGTTTTTGTGCTGGCTGGGGTAGGGATTGCTATGAGTTATTCGGCGTCCGCGGTTTTTTCACTAAAAACTCATGGGGATTCTTTTTTTATTCTCAAGAAACAGTTGCTCTGGTTTGTTGTTGGTTTTGTATGTTTGGTTTTCTTTCAGGAGATTGACTATAGACATTACAAAAAGTTTAGCAAGGTTTTTCTGCTTGTTTCGTTCGTTTTGCTTGTTATGTTGTTAGTGCCTGGAGTTGCGCATGTGGTAAAAGGATCCGCAAGATGGATAAGGGTTGGCGGAATCGGTTTTCAACCTTCGGAATTTGTTAAGATCTTTATGGTAATTTATATGGCGAAGGTTTTTTCGCAGGATGTTAGTGAATCTGCTAATCCATTGATGCAGCTGCTTATTCCAATGATGCTTTT